>JAYQVF010000211.1:0-4928 GCA_038148335.1 Alphaproteobacteria bacterium
GCGCGCGATAGGCCTCTTCAGCCTTCTCCCGCTGTTCGGTCAAATCGTAGATCAACGCCTCATGGAAGAGACGAAACGCACGTGACTGTTCGCTGCGCCGCAGCGGATCAAGAGCCTCGATCGCCTGATCGGCCCGTCCTTGACCGACCCTGACCCAGGCCTTTGCGACCGGCAGCAACAAGACGTTCATCCCGCTGAGCGGCACCGTATCAAGCTGGCGATCGGCCTCGTCGAAGTCGCCGCGCCGGATGGCACCGATCGCAATGGCGATCGGTGCCAGACCATCGCCCTGCGCATCGTCTTCGACGATCTTCGCCTGGGCAATGGCGTCATCGATCCGTCCCGCGGCGAGCAACGCGCGAAATGCGCCGCGCGAGAGCTCGGGATCGGTGTCGGCAGATATTGCGGCAGCGTAGAACTCGGCGGCGGAACTGCTGTCGCCGATAGCGCGCGCGTAGAGCCCCGCGAGATACGCGCCAAACGGCGAGTCCGCCCTCGCCTCCGTCGCGACGGGGCTGTCCTCGAGTCCGTTTGCGGCGCGCGCGCCTGGCACACCGAGTGCGACGCACAGAGCGAGCACCGCCGCCGCCAAAGGCGTGTGATAAACGGGTCCTTCGCTCATTCCATGCTTCTTCCGGCCGCCACACATGTCTGCGGAGAGTACGGAGCGGCGCAGCCCTTGGCCAGCGCGACGGCCGGCCCGCGCATCATTTTTGCGCTACCCGTCACATATCACATGTTCGGATAGTTCGGGCCCCCGCCGCCCTCGGGAACCGTCCACGTGATGTTCCGCGGCGGATCCTTGATGTCGCACGTCTTGCAGTGCACGCAGTTCTGCGCGTTGATCTGAAAGCGCGGCGCCGCGCCCTCCTCGCGCACGACTTCGTAGACGCCGGCGGGACAATAGCGCTGGGCGGGCTCGTCATACGTTGGCAGGTTGCGGTCGATCGGGATAGCGGGGTCCGCCAGCACGAGATGAACCGGTTGGTCCTCTTCATGGTTCGTATTGGAGATGAACACCGATGAGAGTTTGTCGAAGCTCACCACGCCATCCGGCTTGGGATAGTCGATCTTGCGACACTGGCCGGCCGGCTTGAGCGTCTCCGAGTCGGCCTTGCCGTGCCCGAGCGTGAAAGGCAAACCGATCCCGAAACTGTTCATCCACATATCGGCAACGCCCAAAGCCGCGCCGAACAAGGTGCCAAAACGGCTCAGCAGGGGCTTGGCGTTGCGTACCTTGTGGAGATCCTTGCGAATCCATGAGGCCTGCCAGGCATGTTCATAGGCCGCGAGACCGTCGCCTTCGGATTGCACCGCGGCAAAGGCCGCCTCGGCGGCCAGCATGCCGGACTTCATCGCATTGTGGGTGCCCTTGATGCGCGGCACGTTCACCATGCCGGCCGCGCAACCCAGGAGCGCGCCGCCGGGAAACACCAGTTTTGGCACGGACTGCAGACCGCCCTCGGTAATCGCGCGGGCGCCGTAGGCGATGCGCTTGCCGCCTTCGAGATAGGGACGAACCCGCGGATGCGTCTTGAAGCGCTGGAACTCGTCGAACGGCGACAGATGCGGATTGGTGTAGTTGAGGTGAACGACAAAGCCGATCGCAACCTGGTTGTCTTCCAGGTGATAGATGAACCCGCCGCCGCCGGTGTCGTTGGACAACGGCCAGCCGACGGTGTGCTCGACGAGTCCGGGGCGATGCTGGTCTGGCGATATCTCCCACAGTTCCTTGAGGCCGATGCCGAACTTCGGCGGTTCCTTGCCCGTTTCGAGCCCGAAATCCGCAATCAGCCGTTTCGCCAGCGAGCCACGCGCGCCCTCGCCGATCAGCGTGAACTTGGCGCGCAACTCCATCCCGGGCTGATAGCCGCCCTTGTGGCCGCCGTCCTGCGCCACCCCCATGTCGCCCGTCAGGACGCCGCGCACGCGTCCTGAACCGTCGCGCAGCAGGTCGGCGGCGGCAAAACCGGGAAATATCTCGACCCCAAGAGCCTCCGCCTGCTCGGCAAGCCAACGACACAGATTGCCAAGGCTGATCACGTAGTTGCCGTGATTGTGCATCAGCGGGGGCAGCAGGAATTGCGGGATCGCGACACTGCCGCCGCCCGCGCTGAGAAAGATGAACCGGTCCTTCTTCACCGGTGTATGCAACGGCGCGCCGCGCTCCTGCCAATCGGGGATGAGTTCGTTCAGCGCCGCCGGATCGAGGACCGCGCCGGACAAGATGTGCGCGCCGACCTCCGACCCCTTTTCGAGTACGCACACCGAGATGTCCTTGCCTTGCTCGGCGGCGAGTTGCTTCAGACGGATCGCCGCGGAAAGTCCGGAGGGGCCTGCCCCGACCACCACGACGTCGTATTCCATGAACTCGCGCTCGACGCTTTCCTCGGACATCCAATCACTCCCTAGCTCGTGCAGCCGTTATGCCTTTGTTGGACGGCCGGGGTCAATTATGGCGCCGTCGGGCGTTCGCGCGCTCGGTTCCATGCGCGCCATGCTAGGATAATCGTATGTCCCAAGACGCCGCTGCGGCTCTTCGGTGGCTTGTCGAAGCCGGCGCCGACGAGGCAATCGAAGATACACCGCGAAATCGTTTCGCAACGGAACAGCCTGCCGCGCCCCCTCAACGCCGCCCGACGCCAACGGCCGGCCAACCGGAAAGCGGCGCCGCCGCTCCCCTGGCCTCGTCCCGCGCGATTGCCGAAGCCTGCGGCGACCTCCCCTCCCTTCGCGCGGCGCTCGCCGCCTTCGACGGCTGCACGCTACGTACGACGGCGAAGAACCTGGTCTTCGGCGACGGCAATCCGCAAGCGCCGATCATGTTTATCGGTGAAGCACCCGGCGCCGACGAAGACCGCGAAGGCCTTCCCTTTGTCGGCGTCAGCGGCAAGCTGCTGGACAAGATGCTGGCAGCCGTAGGGCGCGACCGTTCGAGTGCCTACATCACCAACATCCTGCCCTGGCGGCCGCCGGGCAACCGCAAGCCAACGCCGGCGGAGATCCTGCTCTGCCAGCCCTTTGTCGAACGGCATATCGAGCTGATCGCCCCACGCATCCTGGTCCTGGTCGGCGGCACCGCGGCAAGCGCCTTGCTCAATCGGACCGAGGGGATTACCAAGCTGCGCGGTCGTTGGCTCGCGTGGCAGGATATCCCGGTCATGGCGATCTACCACCCCGCCTACTTGTTGCGGCAGCCAGCTCTCAAGAGACAGGCCTGGAAAGACATGCTGGCCATCCAACGTCGGCTTGAGGAACTAACGTGAAGCCCTGGCCCACCACGCGCGCAGTTTTCGCACTGCTGATCGCGTTGACCGGTGCGCACGGCATTGCGACGGCGGCCGACGCGCCCTTGCCGCGGACCAAGCCGCCCGCGCCGGAGATCAAGGTCCACGAACCGACGCACGCCTACGACATCCTGTCGCCCGACGACGTCGTCCACTACCGAACGGTCTTCGACCTGCAGCAAACCGGCGAATGGGCTGCTGCCGATCGGGTCATCGCGCGCATCGCCGACCCGGTCCTCATGGGGCATGTGAGGTTCCAGCGCTACATGCATCCGACCGCGTATCGCTCGAGCTACTCGGAACTGTCGACCTGGATGCGCGAGTACCGCGATCATCCCGGCGCGAACCGCGTCTACAGCCTTGCGCTGAGGCGCCAGCCGCAGGGTACGCTCGCGCCGATGCGGCCTCAGGCGTCGCGACTCGAAACGGATGACGATGACGGCGAAACGGTCGACGTCGCCGCACCGCAGAGCAATGTCTACAGGTCGCCCCGCCAACGCTCGATGGCCGAGCGCCGCGAAGTCCGCAACTGGCAACGGCAACTCCGGCGGGAGATTCAGCGCACGGTCCTGACCAAGAGCGAGCAGGCGCTGCGCAGCAAGAAGTCGCGCGACTTGCTGGACGACGTGGAAACGGACGAACTCCTTTGGGAAATCGCGACGCGCTGGTTCTTCCGCGGCGAGGACGAAAAGGCGTTCCGCATCGCCTCGGCAGCCGCCAAACGATCGCGCGAACACGTTGATATCGCCGACTGGACGGCGGGCCTGGCTGCCTGGCGGCTCGGCAACATGGCGGCGGCGGAGGAGCACTTCGAGGCGCTCGCCCGGTCGGAAACGGCCTCCGACTGGAACATCGCGGCCGGCGCCTACTGGGCGGCCCGTGCCAACCTGATCAACAACCGTCCGGAGGAAGTGACGCAGTGGCTGCGGATCGGGGCGCGGCACCCGCGAACCTTCTATGGCCTCTTGTCGACGCGTCTGCTCGGCGACGACATCGCGATCGACTGGGATCTGCCGCCGCTGAACGAAGCGCGATTCGAAACCGTCAGGCAAAATCCAGGCATGCGCCGGGCGATCGCTCTTGCGCAGGTCGGGCAACAACACCTCGCCGAACGCGAGATTCGGCAGCTGGTGCCAAGCGCCGATGCGCGGAACGCGGAGGTGCTGCTTGCCGTGTCCAGCCATCTCGGCCTTCCTGGTGCCGCCATCCAACTCGGGCTCAGGACGCTCGAACCGCAAAGCGCCTATTACGATGCTGCCGTCTATCCGGTGCCGTCGTGGGAGCTGGAAAACGGCTACAGCGTCGATCGTGCGCTTGTCTTCGCGTTCATTCGCCAGGAATCGCGCTTCAATACGAACGCCAAGAGCCCGGCCGGTGCGCGCGGGCTGATGCAGCTCATGCCGCGGACCGCCAGTTTTGTCGCAAAGGATAACACCTTGCGCGACGGGCGTCTGAACGAGCTTTACAACCCGCAACTCAATCTCGACCTCGGCCAGCGCTACCTCGAACTGCTGATGAGCGACGACCTCGTGCGCGGCAACCTGTTCATGTTGGCGGCCGCCTACAACGGCGGCCCCGGCAACCTCAACAAATGGCTTCGCCGCCTCGACTATCCCGAAGACCCCCTGCTCTTCATCGAGA
>JAYQVF010000212.1:0-4913 GCA_038148335.1 Alphaproteobacteria bacterium
AGCTCGAACCCTCGGAAGGGGACGTAGTGCTTGTATTTTGTCGACCACGCATCGTAGGTCTCCCGGTCGATCAGACCCGATCTGAGCAAGGTATCCCTGGCATCGGTGATGATCGCATCGATCATACCTGCCGCACGCTCGATGTCGGCCTGCTTTCCGGACGCCTGCCAGCGGTTGAGAACCGCCGTTGCCTCGGCATCAGTCATGCCAGAGCCGGAAAGATTTTCCGGGTCAATCGCTTCGATGGCGTCATTGCGCTCGATGGCATGGCGGGCGTAGAGATAGTCTCCGACGTCATCTGCGGTCAGACCAGCCTTCCGCAAATGTTCAATAAAGGGTTCGATGCGGAGATCCTGGAGATCAGCCAGACGCTCGCCGGCCCGGCCGTGGTAAAGCCCTTCTGCGACATAGGTGTCCAGGTTGACCGGAACCGCAGCGCCGGTCTCGTTCTCGACTCGCTCAACGGCAATGCGGCGGATCGGAAGAGCCTTGTCCTGAAGCCGCACCCGTGCCGCATCGGACAGGTCTCCGGCTCTGGCCAGCGTGCGCCGGATCCTCCGGCCAAGAACGCCGCCAGATCGGGGACCGGGCTGGACGCCCGACGGGATCAGATTGCCCATCAAGCCATCATCTGGCATCGACACGACGTTGTCGTAGATTTCCTGCTCGATGCTGTCATCGTTGGCGACGGACTGCTGCAGGGCCTCAAGATTGCCGATCCTGGCGAAATCAGGCTTCTCGCCGACAACCGACTTCAACCGCTCGATCTGCCGGGCGATGGCCTGTTTCAGCGAGTAGCCAAGGGCCGCGTCTCGCGCCAGGACCCACGCATCTTTCTCCCGCACTTCCGACGGATTGGCCGGGCGCTGTTCGGCTTCATCCAGGAGCCGCAAGCCGATGAACCGGCGCTGGCCGGCAATCAGCATCGTGCTGATGCCGGTACGGCGGATTTCGGCGACCAAGTTCTGATCGCTCATCGGCTTGATACCGGCATCGGACGCCCACATTTCGTAGGCACCGATGGCATCGCCCTCGGTCAGGCTTTCTCCATCCGACTGCCCGAGCCGCTGCGCCATGAACGCCTGGACCTGTGTGGCCATATCCCGGCTGGTGTCTGAGTTATCGTTGGAGAACTTCTCCATCGTCTCGCGTATCAGACCAGCGATTTTCTCCGGCAGCGGCGGCGGGGCTGGGGTTGCAGCCGGTTCGGCCTGCCGCGCCGCCATCTTGCCGGTACGGCCACGCTCGAAGATCGATTCAAAGCTGTCATAGCCAAGACCGCGAACGGCGTTGGCGACGTTTTGGAACACCCGGATCAGCCGGTCGAAGAACTTGCGGATACCGATATGAAGTCCGGACACCGGGCCAGCCCCGTCTTCACGCAACCGGCGGTATTTCTGGAAGGCGTAGGCCCGGATCTCGTAATCGGGCATGGCTTCCAGAATAGTGTCGCTAGGCTCCAGACCAAGCTCACTGGCAGCGAGACGCCGCATCCGGGCAAGTTCCGAAGGCGCCCGGAGCAAGGTCAATTCGGCCCTGGTCGCCAAGGCACGCTCCACATGATGCCAAGCCTCATGGCCAGCCGTGGTTTTCAAATCGAATCCCGGCGCATTGGTCGACAATCCGATCAGGGCTTCCGCAGAGAGTGACTGCGGCCGGTAGAAGCCGCCAGCAGAGTCCGACGCCAGACCGCGGCGGCGCGCTTCTTCAGCCTGATAGGCGGCGCCCGAAAGCCGGGACGCCGGAATAGCCGAGATGAATTCGACCTTCAGACCAGACCCCGCGATACGCTGGACGATTTCAATGGCATCCGAAACTGCGGCGACAACATCAGATTGAGCCTTGGTATCGATGGCCGGCTTGATGACTTGACCGGCAATCCTGAACCGGGCCCGGTCGGCTTCATCCATTTCGCGGAGCTTGGCCGGATCCCTGGCTTCCCAGAAGGCCCGTCCATCGGCAGACAAGCTGAACGTACCCTGCGGATAGAGCGGCCATCCCGTCGGGGCGATATCGGCCTCAATGGCATCATAGGCCGCAGATGCGATGCCGCGGCGCTGATAGGCCTTGTCGACGCTGGCGTTCATCACCGAAGCCGAACCGGTCACAGCCCCTCCGGTGCGAACGTAGAAAGACCCGACCTGCTTCTTGCCGTCGAGAACGCGGTAGGTCAGAGACCCGTTCAGAGATCGGCGGTCGATGATGTAGGATTTTCCGGATTTATCGCTGACCTTGCCGATGACCGTAGCGGTATCGGGCAGCGAGTCCGCCCACGTCATCCAGGCTCGGAAATGATTATCGATGTTGCCGGAAATAGCATAGAGGACATCGCCGGTTCTGGCATCCTTTACATTGCCGGTGCCGAACGTCATGTAAGAAAAATCGCCGACACCTTCGAAATAATTCGGATACCGGATGGCATCATACCCCTTTGACATCAGGTAATCACGGACCACGGCTTTTGCAGCGTCTGGACTTCCATCCGGACCGAGTTGAACCCTTTGTACCTCCATGATCAGTTCATGCGAGGCCAAGCCATCTTTCACCAGTTGCTTTGACAGCGCCGTCGGCATGAAGCTGCCAGGATATGTTGACAGCGTTGCCGGATTGTTGATCTCGATTTCGACGGGAATGTCGCGCCATTTCGTGAAATAGGCCCAAAGGTTACCATTTGACATGGCGTAGGCGCGATTGTGCGCCTGGTCTTTGGTGCCGAAATGAAAGCCGACTTCGTCGGTGTATTCGTTCTGGAAACGATCGAACTTCGCTGGTGTTGAGTGGTAAAGTCGGCTGATCGCAAACATCGGCTGACCATCTCCGAGCACGGCATCGCGGACCTTTTCCGTGATCGGGAAGGCGGTGAAGCCAAGAGGTGGAATCCGGTCATGGCCTTGTTTGATGGCCTGGGCCGGAGACATCTGCTCTTCGATCAGATGCCCATCGGCACGTCGCAGGTTGACCGTTTCGGCCTTGATGGCGGGGTCGATCTTGGCCAGGAGTCTCCCTAGGGTACGCGGATACATGACGTCATAGGTGGCCTTCATGCCCTCGCCGCCGATGATCTCCTCGCGGTCAAACACCAATTTTCGTCCTGAACCACGAGCACCGTTGGCCCCACGCTCCTGCTCCAAAAGTTTTGCAGCAACGGCTTTGCCGACATGGGTCTCGAGTTCAGCATCACTGTTGATGGCCAACGGTGTCCGTCCGTAGCGATTGCTGACCTCCTCGACATACAGCCGCTTGGCGACATCATCGTACTCCAGAGACCTGACACTCTTTGCAAGATTGAACCGTTCTGCCTGTACTTGGCCAGGCGTCAGAGAGATCATGTCCGCGCCTGCTTCAACAGCCTGACGGATCATCCGGCGAAGTGCTGTCGTCGTCCATTGATCTGTGGTGTTGACGAGGGGATGACCGGGAGTGGCGCCTTCGGCTTCGGCTGTACGGAGTTCCGCCTCAAGAAGACGCACTTCCCCCAAGCGTTGCACGAGAGTTTTAGCCTCAACCAATGGTGCGAATGGGGCCAGATCGAATTCGTGAATGTAGCTTTGTTGCTTGATGTAGACACTTAACTGCGTCAGCGCATCGTTGCTGCGTGATGCCCCAGGAACGCCTGTTTTTGTGATCTCCTTTGCCCGAACTTCCAGACTACGCGACGTGTCACCACCTAGACGACGCTTCAACTCCGCAATCTTCGCTTCATCCCGCGCTCCCCCATCTCGAAGCGTCTGTCCCCAATCCGATTGAAGTTCATCGATGTTGAAGACCTTGCGACCCTTGCTGTCTTGCAGGACTTGAGTCCTGACATGGGCAATGACGTTGGGCTCGGACCAGTGGCCGGACTGGAAATTCACGTCGCCAGCCCGTGAGTACGGATTGTGAGCATCCTCCCATCCTGCGGGACCAAGTTTGCTTTCACCTTGCGCAATCTTCGGCAAATGCAATACTGTCTCTCTATACGTTAGGTTCTTAGGGTCGAGGGAGTATTGTTTCCATTTAGCTTCGCCTGCAACACCTTCAAGAATGTCCCCGTCAGGCTCTGCGACTATGCCGCGTGGGAACCGCTCCCCACCATAAACCTTCTCACTCAACACAACCCTATTCTTTTCCAGATGCGCGATGATATCGTCTTTGGTGACGCTCTTTTTCCCGTTGAAGACCTGATCCAGCCGCGCTGCCTTGACTTCAGCATCTTTCACGCCGACCGACTTCAACTGCGCCAGCATCTGTTCCGGCGTGCCTTTTTCCTGCTTCAGTCCATAGGCTGCCCGGAGAAGCTTGGAGTAGTAGCCCAGGATATCCTGATCGGACTGCGGCTTGCCGATGGCAAATGCCGGTTCAGTGCCAGTGCCCACAGCGCGGGTATTGCCAGAGACGCGACCAGACCTTATATCTTCAAGGATGTCACGAACGGGGGCCATGTCGGCGTCGGAGATTGCGCCGTGGTGCCAGAGTTCCAGCATGTGGGCGACGGCTTCCTGGTTCATCACCTCGACGAAGTCGCTGCGAGTGCGGTAGAGTGAGCGATAGGCCCCGCGCAGAGTAACATTCGGAGATGTCGCTGCCTCTGGGTCTCCGACGACAGACAAGTAGTCCCCAAACGGCATATCGAACACGCGGAGAGATCGAGCATGGCGAAGAAGCCTGGAGAAGAGCACATCGGAGATTTTGACCTCTCGGCGGAGGACGTGGACAGCCTCATGCCAAACTACACCGGACGCGGTCTTGCCGAGGCTCTCCGGCGCAAAGAGGGTATTGAGAAGAAGTCCGGGACGGCCACCGAGCATGGATCGGGGAGCGGCAAAGGCCCGAATGCCACGGAAGGTCTCTAACTTCCGCACGATCCCGAAAGTTTTTCCGTCTGGTGTACGGTAAACCGCCCTTGCCTCCTGGTTCTTTGGGTCGATGGTCTG
>JAYQVF010000213.1:0-4899 GCA_038148335.1 Alphaproteobacteria bacterium
CGTCGCAAAAGACACGTTGGGGTAGCGATGAGTGACCGCTGGGAGGCTTTCCGCCGCCTCCCAGAAAGCAAGCCGAGACAGGCCGGGTCGCACCTCGACGCCCTCCTTACTGCCAATCGTGATCAATGTTGGAACGGAGAGGCTCGGTAGATAGCGAAAGTAGTCGTAGCGCTCGTCGGGACCGTATTTCTCAACGAATCGTGCGGCGGCGATCAGAAGCGGTGTGGGCTTCCGCACCTCGATTAGCGTGTTGCCTACGCCGGTTTCCACCAGAGCCTTGGCTTGGAGATAGAATTCCTCGAATTCAGGCCATTCGTCCGCGAGGCGGGCGAACTGTGAGTACGAGAACCGGGGCGGCGAGCTTGCAACCAATGCACAAACCTGTGGAAGCGGCGCTCTGGCGCAGTAGAGAACGCTCTTCACCGCCCCCAGGCTGTGTCCCCAAAGGACGATCCTGGTGATCCCTTTCTTCACGGCGAAGGTGCACCAGGCCTCCCAGTCCAGGTAGCAGTCGTCCATCGCCTCGAATGCCGCGCCTGCATAGCTGCCGTTACCGCCGGCAGGCCGGCTGACAATGTCGTGTCCACGATTGTTGGCCCGCAGAACGTGGGCGCCACAGCAGGTCAACCAGGAAACCGATTCGTCAAAAAAGCCCGTGGAGAAGAATGTACCTCCAACGCCGTGGTGCATGATGACGAGCGTTTGGCCCGGCAAGAGACCGGGCGTCGCGTCATACCAGATGCCGTCAAGCCGGATGCCGTCTGAAGCGACGCAATGGACAAGTTCCATGAACGGAGTCTTGCCGGCCAGCCAACTCGGATTCAAGGGCGCAAGGTGATCGACTTGGTCACGACAATCGAATAAACCCAACGGGGACGTACTTCAGGCCGATGGATGCCATGCGACACGAGACAATGATCTTCCTGACTGGTGCGGCCGTGCTTGCGCTCGAAGTGCTCGCCTCGCGGATCATGACTCCCTATTTCGGGGTCAGCCTGTTCATTTGGGCCGGCATCCTCTCGATCACGCTGACTTTCCTGGCCGTAGGCTATTACGCCGGCAGCGCGGTAAGCCGGCGTCTCGCACCCGACGTACTTGAACTTTGGTATCTCGGGGCGCCTGCTGTCGCCGCGATTTCCATCGTGATCGGCGCGCTTCTCTATCCTGTCGTGTTTCCACTGCTCACCGGAATGAACCTGGTCGTTGCGAGCTTCCTGGGTGGTGCGTTGCTGCTGACGGCGCCACTGATCGCGCTTTCTGCGATGAACCCGCTGCTAGTGGCAATTCAAAGATCCGACCACGACGCCGGCGATGCCGGTGCAGGACGGGTTTTCTTCATCAGCACCATCGGCTCGGTCGCCGGTGTCTTGATCACCGCCTTCGTTTTCATCCCTTTGATGCGCAATTTCACGGGAATTCTGACGATCGCAATGGTGCTTTGCGGTCTCGTCGTGACATATGCCTTCCGCGCGGCACCGTTGTCGGTGCGTCAGCGATCGCTGCTCGTGGCGATCTCGATCGTCGCTGGCTTGCTCGCAGCTCTATTGGCCTGGGGACAGCGCAGCTATCTTGAGGTGGTCACCAACGACCCCGGGTTCGATTTCGCGATCGAGCGCGAATACACGTCGGTTTTCGGAAACATCAAGGTAATCAAGCTTCAGCCGCGCACTGTCGGGGCCGAGCCGCTCCTCGCCTTCCTGCAGGATGGCCTGGTGCAAAATCGGGCCCTCGAAAACGGCGCTTCGCTGTCGCTTTATACGTATTTTCTCGAGGCGCTTGCATTCGCATACATGGAGGACCCCAAGAGCGCGCTAGTGCTGGGCCTCGGTGCAGGCATCGTTCCAAGAAATTTGGCGGATGAAGGCTTGTCCGTCACAGCCGTCGAAATCAATCTCGATTCCCTTCTCGCCGCAGAGACGTTTTTCCATTTCGAGCCGCAAAACGTCGCGGTCGAAATCGAGGACGCGCGCACCTATGTCCGCCATTGCGACAGGGAATTCGACCTTGCGGTCGTGGACCTGTTCAACGGTGACAATACGCCGGACTACCTGATGACGCGCGAGTTCTTTCGCGATCTGGCGTCTTGCATGACTGACGACGGCGTCATGGTCGTCAATGCCTTCTTCGATCAGAACGACGAGCGACCAAATCAGCGGGTACGTGCGACGGTTAAGTCCGTCTTTGGTGAACTCTTCGAGTATCGATCGCCGGATGGAGCGGCTTTCCTGGCCGCAACAAGGAGGGAAGGGGGGGAACCTCGTGACCTCAGACCGACACGTCTCCCGCCTTTTTTGCGAGAGGATTTTGCAAGAGCCGAGGCCAACGTCCGGCAGGTAGGCACGCGGGACATCGCCGGAGTCCCATCGATTACGGACGATCACAATGTCTTCAAGGTCCTGTTTTCTGACGCTGACCGCCGCCTGCGGCGCAATCTTGCCGAAGGGCTTCCAGTTCAGTTTCTGGTGAACTAGCTAGCGTTTCTTGGCGAGGCCGGTTCCCGTCAGGTCGGCACCGACGACGACGGCAGCGAAACGACACTCTCCGTCCCGCTTCAGTAAGGTCACGCAAGACTGGGCTGGCGCAGCCTGAACACGAAGAAGGCGCACACGAGCAACATCGCCGTGCCTAGAACTGCGTAGGCAACCCGGAGGTTCCAAAGTTCCGCGATCGGCTGGCTCACTAGCGGCGACAGGAAATGGCCGACGAAAATACTGGTCGCAAGTCCGCCCAGAATACGCCCTCGAGCACGCTCGGGCGCGATATCGACGACCCATAGGGAGAGGTTTGGCATCAGGAGGCCAAGCGACGCACCGGTGAGCGCAAGCGTCGTCAGAATGAGAACGAGCGACGAGAGTCCGGCCATGAACCAGTAGCTGATTCCGAAGCCGGCGAACGCCATCACGAAAATGGCCTCGCGGGAAAATCGTCGTCGAAACCAAGCAAACGCGAACATCGAAACGCTTGCAGATGCGAGCGAAATCAGCGCCATCGCCAGCCCCGCATAGGTCGGGCTATGGATGCCGATATCCCGCAGATAGAACGCCAGCTGCGTAGGGCCCATGTAGAAAGCCACGCTTTGGGCCACGGCAATAGCGTAGAGCGTCCCGATCGCCATGAAAGGAATGGGAATGCGCAACGAGTGGTCCCGATCCGGCCCGCCTTGGGTCAACCGCGGCTCAAAAATAAAGACTGCAGCCATGGGAAGGATCAGAAACGCCAGCAGATAGACCAGGAATGGGGCGCGCCAATCCAGCGTGGCAAGGATGCCGCCCAGAGTAAGGAAGACGACTCCGCCAAACTGGATGAAGCCCTGGCGGAATCCCATGAACCGCTCGCGGACGCGACCCGAGAAATAATCGCCCATCAGAGTCGACGAGACTGTCATGACGCCCGCGACGGCGACTCCCAACAAGGCCCGGCTGGCGAGGATTCCCGGCAGCGAATCGAGGAGAAACCCGGCAGATCCCGCGAGGCCATACAAGACGATGGAAGCCAGGAGAAGGCGCCTTCGACCGAAGCGATCGATGACGAACCCTGCGATCGGCGCGCAGATGCCGATAACCACAGACGGGAGCGTAATCAGAAACCGCGAGAGGTATTCGACGTTCGGGAAGGTCGCGAAGTGATCGGCAAGGGCAGGCAGCGCCGGGGAGATCGTGGCGCCGGCCATGATGGTCATCGTTCCCGTCATGAGCAACGTGAACCTGACAGCGAGACGCTGGTCGCGGTCGGCGACGTCGGGTGCCTCCTGGGATGTCATCCCATTGCCTCACCGACTCGAAGGCGACGTAGCAGGAAAACAGCGGATACAGCCATAAGCAGGGCGGCACCGGTACCGAACGCGGCCGGCAGCCCGAACGGTTTCGCAATGCTTTGGCTCAGAAGTGGGGAGGTAAAGAAACCCATCATGATCGCCGTTGCCTGACCGCCCATCACCCGCCCCCGCACCCGCAAAGGCGCGAGTTCCAGCAGGCGGATTGAGAAGTTCGCGGTTGTCGACCCTTGTCCCGCGCCAAACAGGAAGAGGCCAACAAAAAGCAGCGTCAAGCCGTCGGTGAGGGCCATGCAAAGGTGGCCAATTGCGCTTAGCGCAAAGCCGTACACGAACATCGTATCGATCTCGACGAAACGCCGAATCCGTCCGTAGAAAAGCGAGACCACCGCTGTGGCAAGGGCGGCAGCGGCGACGCCGATGCCCGACAGGGCCGGATCGTCGAATCCCAGGTCACGTAGATAGAACGGTACTTGTGTCGGGATCATGTAGAAGGTGATCCCAAAAATGAAACCAGCGAAGTATTGCCAGCCAATCGCGAGCCACGGAACTGGTTCGTGGGCGACCCCGGTTTGCTTCGCATCGAGGCGACCGGCGGCATCCGGTTCAAGAACGAAGCGCAGGACGAAGGGAAGGGTGGCCAGCGCCACGAGATAGATCAGGAAGGGCGCTCGCCAATCCATGGTCGCCAGGTATCCTCCAACGACGAGATAGATGACGCCGCCGAAGTTGTTCGCCGAATTGCGATAGCCCATGAACCGATTGCGGGCATTGCCGGTGAAATAGTCCCCGATCAGGGTGCCGACGGTCGTCATGATTGCCGCGGTGGATATTCCGAGGAATGCCCGCGACGCGAGGATCGCGTAGATCGAGTCGGCGACCGCGCCTGCCGTGCCTGCAACGGCATAGAGAAGAATACCCGACACAAGGAGCTTCCGGCGCCCGAACTTGTCGATCACATAACCGGCGAAAGGAGCCAAGAACGCCATGAAGAGGGACGGCAAAGTGATGATGAGCCGGGTCAGATAGTCGACTTGCGGGACGCCGGAGAAATGGGCCTCAAGCGCCGGCAGCGATGGCGCGACAATAGTGCCCGCGAGCACAGCCAGTGTTGCCGTCATCAGCAG
>JAYQVF010000214.1:0-4871 GCA_038148335.1 Alphaproteobacteria bacterium
GCCCAACCCCATACGATTAAGCCTGTTGCGCTGAAAGATCTGGTGTGTTCGATCGGTGCGCTGATCAAGAATCAATTCGCTTTGCATGGCGTTCGGCTCGCGATCGAGCTCGAAGAAGATCTCGTGGTTCTTGGCGATCAGTCGCTGCTCGATCAAGTCCTCCTCAATCTTCTGACCAACGCGCAGGAATCCGTGGTCCGGCGGCTGGGGGAGAGCCTTCTTCCTGAGGGCATGATTTTCGTGCGCGCAACCCGGGACGATGACAAGACGATTTCGCTAACGGTCGAAGACAACGGCGAGGGTTTACCGCAGGGGAACGTCGACGTCATCTTCGAGCCCTTCTTTTCAACCAAAGACGCGGGTACCGGCCTGGGCCTTTCTCTGTCCAAGCGGATCGTCGAGGCGTTGGGCGGACGGTTAACCGCGGAGGCCATTGACGGTGGGGCCCGCTTTAGGATCACTCTGAAGGAAGCTTCGGTACCGGTCCTGGTCTGACCTGCGAGCGCTGCCAATGAGATCCGTTCTGATTGTCGATGACGAGAGTGACGCGCTGGTAGAGCTTGCCGAGGGCCTTCAGGAGTACGACATCCCCTGTATTGCTGCGAACAACATCGAGAACGCCCTGTTCGTCTTACGCGGCGAACCGGGCATTGGTGCGATCATCACGGATCTACGCATGCCGGGGGGCAGCGGCCTGAGTCTTCTTCGCCTTGCGCTCAAGATGGAGATGCTCGAGGGCAAGGCCGTCTTTCTCGTCAGCGGCTATCTGAATTCCCAGGTGCTTATTGACATTGCTGCTCTGGGCATCGATGCCGAGGCGTTGCCAAAGCCGCTGGATATTGACGGCATCGCCCATACGCTGGTGGCGTACCTGGCCTAGGCGCTCCACTCCTCCGCTTTCATCCGTTATGGATTGTTTGCCGCGTTATTCGGCGCGTGCGCTGCGCTAGTACCTAAGAGGCATCTGCGCAGACGGAGTTTCTCTATGTTAGCCCGCGCGGCGCATATGCGGTTCGTTCTGACGACGCTTTGCTTGTTGATTGCTGCAGGCGAGCCGCACCCGGTCAGGGCCGCACAGGTAGAAATTGGTGTGGCCGCGATGGTCAACCCGGCGGCGCGTGGCACGCCGCCCGACGCAGACAGTCGGGTGCTCCAGGTTGGCGTCAACGTGGTCGCCAACGAGCGCATCGTGACCACCCGCTCCGGCCAGGCCCAGATGCTGTTCCTCGACCAGAGCGCGTTCACCGTCGGTCCGAACTCCGACCTCACGTTGGACGAATTCGTCTACGACCCGGCGACCGACACCGGCAAACTGGCGCTGACGGCCACCAAGGGCGTGTTCCGCTTCGTTGGTGGGCGCATAAGCAAGAAGACGCCAGTCACGCTGAGGACGCCGACTGCAATAATCGGCATTCGCGGCGGTATCGCTCTGGTCAACGTGGCGCCCAACGGAGCTACCAGAGCGACTTTCCTGTTCGGCGACCAGATGACCGTCGAGACGCCGAAGGGGCGCAAGAGCGTCACGCGCCCGGGATTCTCGGTAGAGGTCGAATCCACCGATGCGCCGCCGTCTGACCCAGCGCCCTCGTCCGACCAGGAACTCGGCGAATCCCTGGCTGGTCTCGAAGGCGGGTTGCCGGCGGAGGAAGACGAGGGCGCCGAGGGCGCGGGTGCAGAACAAGCAGGTTCCGCCGAGGCAACGTCCGACAACGCCGGCTCCGGCGATACGGGATCGGATGGCACCGATACATCAGAAGAAGAACCGGTGGCGGCGTCGGAAGAAGAGGGCGAACAGGCGGATGCGGGCGACGATGACGCGGAGGAGGTTGGAGGAGCGGAAACGGCCGACACGGGTGACGGCGACGTCCCGGACGAGGAGGCAGCGACGGAAACGGCCGACGCAGATACCGCCCCTGAGGCCGAAGCAGGTGCAGAAGCCGGCGAGGAAACGGCGGTTGCCGCCGACGGCGTTGGCGAGGCACCGGAAGCGGGTAACGAGGCCGGAGAGGATGCCGGAAATGTCGAATCGGCGGCGGTGCCGGCCGACGATGGTGGCGATCTGCTCGCTTTTGCCGCAGGGCCGGCAGATGACGCGGATGCGAGCGCCGTCGGTGCGTCTGGCGATGAGATAACGGGCACCAGCGATTCGGGAGATTCTGATTTCTCCGTTGCCATTGATGATCTGGAGGGCGCAGTCGGCCCGGCCGATGCAGGCGATGTGTTAGCCGACTTCGCCGAGACCTTCGAAGGAAACCAGGCCGATAACGACACAGGCTCGCCGGCCGCCGACACCTTGTTTGCGACCGATTCCATGGACGGTGTGGGCGACGCGCTGGCAGCCTTTGATGGGAGCAACGATATAGATGATGTTGGTGGAGCCGCTAGCGACGGCGAATTCTTTACCGCCGGCGGTTCTGAAGTAGGGCCTATCGATTCTCTTTCCACGTTCGAAGGTGGCGAAGCTATGGATGCCCTTACGGCCTTCGAGGGCGGCGCTATGGGGTCGATTGCGGAATCCGACTCGGGCGTTGGCGTGCAGACCGCAAGCATTGGGCCGGTACTCTTGGCAAACAATACAAGCAGTTTTGGCGGGGCCGATGCCGCAATCGGCGTTGAGCCTGTTGTCGCTTTGGGGCCGCTTGAGATCGATCTGATTAGCTCGGTCGTGGCGCTTTTCGAAAACCAGGCCCATGACGACCAAAACACGGTATCCGAAGAGCTCCTCGATAGCCTCATCGATATTGTTGCGCCGGTCTCGGATCTCGTGGACACGCCGCTGTCTCCGATCAATGCAAGCAACGTCATCACGGAAATTATCAGCACCGGTCTGACCACACCTCTGCCGGCGGCCGGGCGACTCTTCTCCACTGATATTCCACCTATCGACATCCCATTCATTGGAGGGAGCCACGATGAAGGGATCTACCGCGCCGTGTTTCCTTCGCTCGGGACGTTCTCCGTGCCGGTCGTCCCTGGCGTTCTCGACGATATCAATGGAATCTTGCTGCCGTTTGAAATTCCACACCTTACCGGCCGTTCGATCGTTAGCAGTGACGAGATGTTCGCGACCTTCGAGCTACTCGATCCGAACGGATCGTTCGCGGCCTTCGCATTCGCCGGCGAGCCGACGCTGTCGCTTCCCACCACTGGCGCTTCGTTCTATCGCCTGCGCGACAGTCTTCTGTTCGATACGCAGCTAATGGGCATGATCGGGCGAGACAGTGGCGATGTCGTGCTTGGCCAGCGCGGCGACGACGCGGCAATCGTATGGTCGAATTCTTCCCCAACCGGTCAGGTTGCATTTGGTGCATTTACTGGCGGTGTGTCGATGGAAGGGCTTGGCCAGGACCTGGCATTCTCGGTGGGTGTGGGCAGCGTCGAAACGGCAATCGATGGCTCAGTTTCGATCGTCGGTCGAACCTTCGGAATCTCTCTCTTGGGTTCGGATGGTACTGCGTTCCGCACGACCGGTGGTGCTTTCCAGTCCCTGTGCGCCTGTGATCGTTTCGACCCGGCAACGCCCCCGCAGAACGACTTCTTTGGCGAGAATCCAAATTATTTTGTTCTCTCCAGTCCCGTATTCGGCCCATCGACGCCGCGCCCCAACGTTCGCCGTCAGGGTACCGATGAGGGTGTCTTTGTTCCCGTCTCCGTCTTCGAGCCGGTCCCGCAAGCCCTAGGTATTCGAACACCGCACCTGCCCGGAGGCGACGGGCTAGAGGGGCAGTTCTTTGGATTTGCCGGCGGCGTTGGCGTGTCGATTGACCGTAGCAGCGGATTTTCAGCGCCCTATTCGTTCGCCGCCGTCAAACCTTCTCAGGTCAACCTGCGCACCGACCCCTCGTCCAACAAGGCGCAGATGAAGTTCGATCTGCGCAAGACAAGTGGCGGTTCCGATCTCCTTTTCGTAACGCTTGGTGATTCGGACCCCCAGATCGACGGGGCGCCACCTACGCAAGGCCGCAGCGCCTTTATTGACGACCGGAGGTTTGTTGCCGCAGTGACCTGCGATCTCGGTGGGGTGGATTGTATGGGCCTGATGGAACGGAGCAGCAGCTTAACCCTGAGTGCGGGCGGCGCGGCGGTGCCCTTGTCGGAAGTGCCCGGTCTCGAGGGCAACTACGCATCATGCACCTACTGCGGTTGGGGGCTGCTTGCCGGCGAGATGCGTCTGATCGGCAGCGGCGGCGAGGAGTTCGAGCGGTTCGCAGGATTCTGGACTGCGGGTTCGATCAAGGACATTACTCAAGTCCCGATGTCCGGAAGCGCGAGCTACCAGGGGCATATGTTTGCCTTCGTCGAGCGTGCGGGCCAAGTGTACATAGGACGGGGATCGACGACCCTCACTGTCAATTTCGGCGGTACATCCACAGGCGGTACGCTGTCTGTGTCGAACTTCGATGGTGGCGGCCTGCAGGGGGCATTCAGCGGTCTTGCCGGGTCGTCTACACCAGCCTTTCGCGGCACGCTGGTGGGAACAGGTGATCTCGCTGGGGTAAACGGCAGTTTCGATGGAGCGTTTTTTGCTTCGAGTGGGTCCAATCCCGTTGCAGCCGCGGGTGGCGCTATCTCGGGGCAGGGAAGTGCCGGGGGTGACCCCTATCGCTTCTCCGGAATCCACCTACAGACCTGCGCATCGGGGGCCTGCGTCGATGGGGCCGTGGTGGTTCCCTCGCCAACTCCAGGGCCAACGGAGACACCGACGATAACAATCACACCAGCGCCCCCATCATAGCTTTCTCCGATACGATGCTCTGTGAGGCGAGCCCGGTTCCACCGACGTGCACACCGTTGGATGACGGCAAGGGACCATCCAAATTGAATTTTTTTTCTGTTGAGGTTTGCTCGGGTCGCTATTCACTGCGATGCGG
>JAYQVF010000215.1:0-4830 GCA_038148335.1 Alphaproteobacteria bacterium
GCATATGCCAGGTAGGGGTTTGCGCCTGGATCCGGGAAGCGAACTTCGACGCGCTTTCCTTTCGGGCTGGTCGCAAACGGAATGCGACACGACGCCGAGCGGTTACGTGCCGAGTAGGCGAGGAGGACTGGCGCCTCAAAGCCTGGGATCAAACGTTTGTAGCTGTTCGTCAGCGGGTTGGTAAACGCGTTGATCGCCTTGGCGTGCTTGATGATGCCGCCAATGTAGTAGAGCGCCATCTCGGAAAGGTCGGCATAGCCGGAGCCCGCGAACAGGGGCGACCCGTTCTTCCAGATGGACTGATGGCAGTGCATGCCCGACCCGTTGTCGCCCTTGACCGGCTTCGGCATGAATGTCGCGGTCTTCCCATACGCGTGGGCCGTGTTGTGGACGACATACTTGTAGATCTGCATGTAGTCCGCTGTGCGCACCAGGGTATCGAAGCTGAAGCCTAGTTCGTCCTGACTGGGCGCCACCTCGTGGTGGTGCTTTTCAACCGGCAGGCCCATGTCTTCCATGATGGAGAGCATTTCGCCGCGAAGGTCGCTGTGCGAATCAACGGGAGGAACGGGGAAGTAGCCGCCCTTGGTGGCTGGCCGGTGGCCAATGTTGCCGCCTTCAAATTCACGACCGGCGTTGTAGGGGCCTTCACCCTCGTCGATCTTGTAGAACGTGTGGTTCATCGACACGTCGAACTGGACGTTGTCGAAGACGAAGAACTCGGCTTCGGGGCCAAAGTAGGCGGTGTCGCCGATGCCGGTGTAGGCCAGATAGGCTTCGGCACGTTTGGCAAGCGAGCGCGGGTCGCGATTGTAGGGTTCGCCCGTCGAAGGCTCATGAACATCGCAAAAAAGGATCAGCGACGACTGGGCCGCATAGGGGTCCATGACCGCCGTCGAAGGATCCGGAATCAGCGCCATGTCCGATTCGTTGATAGCCTTCCAGCCGGCGATCGAAGAACCGTCGAACATGACCCCTTCCGAGAAGGTGTCCTCTTCGATCATCCGCGGATGCATGGCGAGATGCTGCCACTTGCCGCGGGGGTCGGTAAAACGAAGGTCGACGTACTTGACGTCCTTGTCCTTGATCATCTTCAGGATGCTGGCAGCATCAGACATTTCTTAGGCTCCCTCTGGAACTGTTCTTGTTGCTGGTCGTGGTTAGATGGCTTCGGTGCCGGTTTCGCCGGTCCTGATACGGATCGCTTGCTCGACGGTATAGACGAAAATCTTCCCGTCTCCGATGCGACCCGTCCGCGCGGCATTGGTAATTGCTTCGATTGCCCGTTCGACGAGGTTGTCGTCGAGGACAATCTCGATCTTCACCTTGGGCAGGAAGTCGACGACGTACTCCGCCCCTCGGTAAAGCTCGGTGTGACCCTTCTGGCGGCCGAACCCTTTGGCCTCGGTCACCGTAATGCCCTGCAGGCCGATTTCATGGAGCGCTTCCTTCACCTCGTCGAGTTTGAAGGGTTTGATAATGGCTTCGATCTTTTTCATGAACACACTCCGGCGACGATGCAGCGAGGGCTATCGCCTCTTATACTGCACCGCACGTGCCAAGTTTGACCCGGCGCGAAATCTCAGAATTCCGCGATATTTCCGGCTTCGCCAAAAAAGTAACTGCCCGATCATTCAGCAGGTGCATAGAAAATAGGCATGCGGGCTTTCTCGCTCTTTGGTCCTACTGCGCCCCCTGTTCAAGGCCTGTCCGACCATGGCTAGCTAGCGTTGAAATTTGGAGTTCGTCATGCCCATCGACACCTTCTTCGGCTTTCTCGCCGCTGCCTTCGTCCTCATGCTGATCCCGGGGCCGTCGGTCATGATGGCGATCGGTGTAAGCCTGAGTAGCGGCCTGCGTCTGGGCATGGCGAATGTCTTAGGCGCGGTCAGCGCGGTAGCGGTGCAGGTCGCAATTCTCGCCGTCGGCCTGACGCCGCTTCTGATCTTCGCATCGAATTGGTTCGAATGGCTCCGCTGGGCGGGCGTCGTCTACTTGTTCTACCTCGGGGTTGCCCAGTGGTGGCGAAGCCGCCAGCACAGTCTCGGTGAACTCCAACCGGCAGTGCGCGAACCGGGCGTTGGGCGAGCATTCTGGCATGGCTTTGCGGTCTCCGCACTGAACCCAAAGAGTCTGCTATTCTTTGCGGCTGTTCTGCCTCAGTTCCTCGACCCGGCCCGCCCGGCGGGCATCCAGTTGGCCATCGTCGGCGTCACCCTCGTCGCCTGTGCGATGACGACGACGACGCTATGGACGGTTTTCGCCGACCGCGCCCGGCGCCTGCTCAAGACACAGAGGGCATTGAGCTGGCGAGACCGTGCCTCCGGATTGATCATGATCGCAGGCGGCATTGTGCTCGCACTTGCCAAGCGCTGACCTTTCCAACCAGCAAAGCGTCCACGATAGCCTGTTGCTCTTTAGGTCCGTTCAGTCCATGCCGCAAGAAGCGCTCTTCGCCTTTGTCCGCGTAATGTTGGTTCTCATGCTGATTCCGGGACCCAACGTGATGCTTGTTGTTGCGACCGGCATGACGCACGGATTGCGCGCCTCGCTGCTCAACGCCTGGGGATCGACCTTTGCACTCGTGCCGCACATGGTCGCGCTTGCCCTCGCGCTCGGGCCGATCATGCTGTTTCTCGGCGCATGGTTCGACTACATCCGCTGGGCTGGCATCGCACTGCTGTTGCTGT
This sequence comes from Alphaproteobacteria bacterium, assembly GCA_038148335.1. Classification (GTDB taxonomy): domain Bacteria; phylum Pseudomonadota; class Alphaproteobacteria; order SHVP01; family SHVP01; genus CALJDF01. The sequence goes on from JAYQVF010000215.1 coordinate 2,691, forward strand.
TCGGTGTGCAGCAATTCCTAAGCCGCCCCTCGGGTCAGCCCGGAATCCTGGGCCGCCAGCCGTTCTGGCTCGGTTTTGGTGTCGCTTCGCTCAACTTCAAACGGCTGTTGTTTCTGGCGGCCATTGTGCCGCACTTCCTCGATCCGGCACTCCCGCCGACACCGCAGTTCGTCGACCTGACGGTCGCGCTGGTCGGTGTCACTCTCGTCACCGCGTCCGCCTGGGCCGTAGTGTCGAGCGCAGCCGGGCGCTGGTTTCTTGGACAGCCCGAACGCGAGCTTCTTCGCCAACGCCTTGGCGGCGCTGTAACAATTGGCGCAAGTCTGCTGCTTGCAGTCGTAGAACCGTGACTTAGGCTCGATCGGCGAGGGCGGCGGTCATGCGCCAAGCATCTTAGCGATGCGTGCCATGGCCTCCTCGATTTGCGCCGTCGACGCGGCGTACGAGAAGCGCACGTACCCTTCGCCCATCGCGCCAAAGCTGGTCCCGGCAACCGTCGCGACATTAGCCTTCGTCAACATTGCGTCCTGCATTTGCGCGGAGGTCATTCCCGTCCCGCTGATGTTCGGGAACGCGTAGAACGCGCCAAGCGGCGTGACGCACGACACGCCGGGCAGTTCGTTGAGCTTGTGGACGATCAGCTTGCGCCGTTGATCGAAGGCTTTGACCATCTCGTCGACGGCGTCCTGAGGTCCTTCAAGCGCGGCAATTCCGGCCCACTGCGTAGCGGCATTGACGCAGGAGTGGTTATTGACGGCGAGTTTTGCTGCCAGTGGAGCGAGTTCGTCCGGCCAGAGGCTCCACCCGAGTCTCCAACCGGTCATGGCATACGTCTTGGACCAGCCGTCGAGTACGATGAGACGATCGCGCAACGCCGGGTAGGCGAGCAGAGATTTGTGCTTGTGACCGTCATAGAGCATGCGCGAGTAGATTTCGTCCGAGAGCACGACCACGTTTGGAAAACGTTCGAGCCCCCGCCCGAACGTGTCGAGTTCTTCCTCGGCGACGATGCCGCCCGTCGGATTGGCGGGCGAGTTGACGATGATAAGTCGCGTCTTTTCGGTGACCTTTTCAAGGACCTCATCGGCCGAGAAGGAGAATCCGGACGCTTCATGGAGTTCGATCGGCACCGGGGTCGCGCCGGAGAACCGGATTACCGATTCGTAGATCGGAAAGCCAGGATTCGGGTACATGATCTCGGCGCCTGGTTCGCCGAACATCATGATGGAAAAAAACATGGTGGGCTTTCCGCCCGGCATGATGACGATGTTGTCCGGACTGACTTCAACCCGGCGGTGGCGCAGGACGTCGGCAGCGACGGCCTCACGAAGGGGGACGATGCCATTTGCCGGGGTATAGCCGTGATGCCCGTCGCGTAGGGCTTTGGCGGCAGCCTCCACGATATGGGGAGGCGTCGGGAAGTCGGGCTGGCCGATTCCCAAGCTGATCACATCCTTGCCCTGGGCCTTCAACTTCTCCGCACGCGCGAGGACCTCGAACGCGGTCTCGGTGCCAAGTTGCGACATACGGTGGGCAAGCTGCATGGGCGTCGACTCCAGGATGAAATGGTGTGCCAGCGTAAAGCAGGTGAAGAGCTGTCGCCACGGACAGTTTTCCGAAGTTGCTGAAGCTATCGCTCGATGGCTTGCGTCAGGGCCCGGGATAGATCCTTCATACGGAAGGGCTTGGGAATGAACTGGAACGCCTCGAGACCGTCCCGTTTGAGGGCGTTCGGGTCGTAGCCCGAGGTCAGAATAATTCGGATATTGGGGTGCTTCTTGCTTATCTCCAAGGCTAGGTCCGTCCCGTGCATCCCGCCCGGCAGCATGATGTCGGTCAGAACCACGTCAAACGGTGTCGACGTTTCGAGCAGTGCCAACGCCGAACCGCCGCTGTCTGTGGCGGCGACTTCATAGCCGAGCGCCATCAGCATGTCCGACGCCATTTCTCTGAGTTCCGGGTTGTCTTCGACCAAAAGGACTCGGCCGCTTCCTCGCTTCGGCTCCTCTTGGGTTGTGGGAGCAGCGGCCTCGGATTCCGCTTCGCCGGCAACTGGAAGAAATAGGTCGACCGTAGTCCCTCTTCCTTCCTTGCTCGATATCCGGACGTCGCCACCGCTCTGCTTCGCGAAGCCGTAGAC
>JAYQVF010000216.1:0-4774 GCA_038148335.1 Alphaproteobacteria bacterium
GCACGCCGACGACAATGGCGAGGCCCATACTGAAAACTGCCAACTCCAGCGACGCCGGAAGAAAGGTCATCAGATCGCCCGCGATCGGACGGAATGTCGTCAGCGAAACGCCGAGGTCGCCGCGGAACAGTCCTCCGATGAGACGCCAGTACTGGACCACCATGGGCTGGTCGAGGCCCATCTCGCGCGATAGCTGAGCCACCTGTTCATCGGTGGCCTGCGGCCCGAGGGCAAAACGGACGGGGTCGCCGGGCAACACCCGGCTGATCACGAAGATCAGCACCGACAGGCCGAACATGACGACGGCCAGCTCGGCAATTCTGCGAATCACGAAACGCACGTGTCTGCCTCCCCCGCGCCGACTCTAGGGTGTTCGGTCGGCGCGGCAAGCGCCGGACAAAAGGAAGGGGCGGCCGAGGCCGCCCCTTCCGGTCCGTTACACGACAACCGGCCTAGTGGCGCAGGTTGTAGATGTTGAGATCGTAGGCCATCAGGCCCTTGTTCTCGTAGTTCTTCACGCGATCGCTGAGCGCAACGCGATGGATCGTATAGCCGACCCACAGCGAAGCCGCGTCATCGACGATCATCTTCGTCGCATCGGCGTACTTCTTGTTGCGCATCCCGGCATCCGGCGTGGCGCGGGCGTCCTCCAGCAGCTTCGAGACCGAAGGATTGCTGTAGTGGGCCGAAGCCTGCCACTGGCCGTGATTCACCGGATGGTACATCGCAAAAGTGTAGGCGTCCGGTGTCGGGTACTTGGCCGTGTTGTAGACCGGGAAGAAGTGCGGCGCGGTATCGGGCTTGGACGCATTCTTGGAAAGCGTCGGCCACTGCTCGGCCGTGATCTTCATGTCGATGCCGACCGCCTTGAGGTTGGCCTGCAGGAGCAAGGCCATCTCTTCGTGCGCGCCGGCCTTGATGTAGTCCCAGTTCAGCGTGTAATCGCCAGGCTTGTACTTCGACTTGGCCAGGAACTCCTTGGCCTTCGCGATGTCCTGGGTGTAGCCGGCGATCGAACCGTCATGTCCGGGCATCGCGCTCGGGACCGGACCGTTCGCCTTGATCGCGCCGCCGAGAATGATGTCGTTCGCGGTCTTGTAGTCGAACGCATACAGCACGGCCTTGCGGAAGTTGACGTCGTCGAACGGCGGCTTCTGCGTGTTCATCTGAACGACGTAGAGCTTGTTGTCCGGGTCTTCGTCGACATGGACGCCGGCCTGCCCCTTGAGGTTCTTGTAGAAGTCGAGCGGCTGCCACTGGTCGACGAAATCGACATCGCCCTGGGTGAGCAGCGAGCGCGCGGTCGCGGTCTCGCCGACGATTTCGATGACGATCCGCTTGAACTGATCGTCCTTCCATCCGCCGCGATAGTCGGCAAAAGCCGTCAGGACGCGACGGCGATCGGGAACGAACGAGTCGAGCCGGAAGGGCCCGGAGCCGGCATCATGGCTCTGCAGATAGGCAACGCCGTAGTCGCCGTTGGCGCCGAAGTCGCCGGGCTGCTGGTTGGCCTTCAGCAATTCGCTGTTGACCACGTAGAACTGCACCATCGTCTCGATGAACGGACCGAACGGCTTGTCGAGCGTGAACTGAACGGTCCAGTCGTCGATCGCCTTGGTGTTGCCAACGTCCAGGATGCCCTTGAACAGCGACGAGTAGCCCTTGCCCAGGGTCAGGAAGCGGTCCATCGAGTAGACGACGTCCTTGGCCGTCAGGGTCTTGCCGTCATGGAACTTGACGTCGTTGCGCAGTTTGAAGGTCCACACCGTGCCGTCGGGCGAGGCTTCCCACGAAGACGCGAGGAGGCCCGTCGGCGGCTTGCCTTTGACCGGCGCAACCAGCCCTTCGTACATGTTGAGAATGTCGACCGCGTCGAATTCCTGGAAATGGAATGCGGGGTCGAACTTGGAATCGGTCAGACGGGTCGCGATCGTAAAGGTATCGCTGCCGTGCTCCGCAAGAGCAGCGCCAGTCGGTACCGCGAACGCGGCAAGGGCGGCAGCGGCGAACAGGGTCCGCGCAGGCCGCAACAAACGGTCGAGCATGAAGGTCCTCCCATGATGCTTCAGTGGCCGGGCGACCTCTACCGGGTGCCTTTGGCCTAATCAAGGCAAGAATAACACACCATCCACCGTGAATTGACCCTAGAATTTGCCGGATACGAGGAAAACAGGTGCCCGAATGCCCAGACCACACACGCTTTTTATGCAGGCCCAGTGCCTCCCGTGGCGCCGCGGTCTCTATGGCGGCGGCCGCCCCGACGTGCGCACCAAGATCCTGTCCATCGACCCGAAGAAGCCGGCCGATTCGACCTGCCTGGTCCGCTATCCGGCCGGGTGGCAACGGCGCGATACGCACTTCGTCGGCGCCCACGAGGAGTTCCTGGTGCTGGAGGGCTCGATCCGCATCAACGGAACCGATTACGGGATTCACTCCTACGGGTTCCTGCCGGCCGGGCACGTTCGGCGCGCCATGTCGTCGAAGGGCGGCGCGGTCCTGCTCACGACGTTTTCCGACAAGCCGGTCCACGAGGCCGGAACGCCGCCGCGCGGCCTCTATGACAAGCGTCTGCTGATCGAGTACATCGATACGCTCGCGATGCCATGGGACGCATCGCTTGCCGACCCGGTCTTCGCCGCCGGCGTCGCGCTCAAGCCGCTGCGCACCGATCCGGACACCGGCGAGACCTCGTTCCTCTACACTTCGCCGGCCCATCGCGTGCCCAAGGGCATGCTCAAGCCGAAATGGACGCACTCGATGATCGAGGAAATCTATTGCATCGACGGGGAATACGTCTGGGGCGACTGCGGCATCATGGGACCAGGCGGCTACGTCTGGTGGCGCGAGGGCGTCTGGCACGGCCCCGCCGGGACGCTCGCTGGCTACAACCTGTGGGTCCGCACCGTCAACGGCCCGCTCGACAACATCGTCGGCACCAAGCCGGTGAGAATGACCTGGAACCCCAAATACCGGCCGAAGCTGCCCGCACACCTGAAGAAATACGCCAAGCCCTACGTCCGGCCACCAAACTATTGACCGGACATTTTTCTCAGGGAGGCCGCCAAGCCTCTCTTGCGTCCGACCATACGGATGCGCAACATCCTCCGCGAATGCGGCGACTGACGCCGCATACTGGGAGGAAGTCATGAAACGGACACTAACGACCCTGCTGGCCGCGAGCGCCATTGTAGGTTCGACATTACTAGCGTCTCCGCTTAGCGCTGAAACCTTGCGCGTCGGTATGCGTTCGATGCCGCCAGGCGAAGGCAACCCCTATACAGGACGCGGCATCCCGCACGTGTTCGTATGGACCGCCATCTACGACAGCCTGACGTCGATCGGACCAGGCGGACGCATCGACCCCGATCTGGCTACGAGTTGGAGCAACGACGGCAAGTCGACATGGACGTTCAAGCTTCGTCCTGGTGTCACGTTCTCGAACGGAGAGCCCCTCAATGCCGCTGCCGTGAAGGCCACGTTCGACTGGCTCGCCACCGAGAAGGGCAAGGCGTCGATCATCGGCAACAACATGAAGACGCTGGTCGCCGGTGTGCGCGTCGTGGACGATCTGACCGTCGAGTTCACCACCGTTACCCCGACCCCCCTCGCCGCGCGCGAGTTCGCTGCCGTGCACATTGTCGGGCCGAAAGCCTGGGCCGACATGGCGCCTGAGGACTATGCCAAGAACCCCGTCGGAACCGGCCCCTACGTCTCAGAGCACTTCAAACCGGGCGACATCGTGGTTGTAAAGCGACCTGACCAAGGCGGCACCTACCGGCCTGTCACCGGCAATATCGACCGCATCGAATACGTCGAATTGAATGAGGGCGCTGCACGCGTTCAGGCGCTGCTCTCCGGCCAAATCGATCTTGACCAGGCCGCGCCCATCGACGACTTCCCGAAACTGAAGGCCGCGGGCTTCGTCATCGATTCGGTACCGGCCGCCCGGACGCTTGGCCTGTCCATCGTGTCGATGCGCAACAAGGCTGCGGTCGACGGTCCGATGGCCAACGTTAAGGTTCGTCAGGCCCTCAATTACGCCGTCAACAAGCAGGCCATAATCGACAACATCTACGGCGGCAACGGTTCGGTTGCGAGTCAGGCCGCCGTTGTCGGTTCGTTCGGCTTCAACCCGGACATCAAGCCGTACAGCTACGACCCGGCGAAGGCCAAGGCGCTTCTTGCCGAAGCGGGCTATGCCAATGGCTTCGACATGGAAATCCAGGCGATCACAACCGACGCGACCTTCAACCTCGTCTACCAGTCGGCGGTTCAGGACATCAACGCAATCGGTGTCCGCGCCAATTTCGTCTCACAGACCTTCGCCGAATGGATCAAGCACTGGGCGGCCGGCGACTGGCCGTACGACGCATTCGGCTTCGGACATGACCTCTCCGGCAACCTCGATGCCGGCCGGTCGTTCATCGCCTTCACCTCGTGCATGAAAGACCCGCCGTACTATTGCAACGAGGACGAGATGCAGTTGGTGCAAGACCAGGCTAAGGAGTTCGATCCCGAAAAGCGGCTCAAGCTGCTGCAGGATCTACTTGCGAAGAACGCGGCCAATGCGCCGATCATCTTCCTGACGCAGGGGATCGAGAGCATGGCGATGACGCCAAAGCTCAAGAACTTCAAGCAGGTCAACCAGGTTCTGAACTATCAGGAAATGGTGCTCGAAAAATAGCGCATCGCCCGAAGGGGCAGTTGCAAGGGGGCCGCTCCAGCGCGGCCCCCTTTTCTTTGTCGCAAACGTTATCGATCGCCTGCTGTGGAC
>JAYQVF010000217.1:0-4764 GCA_038148335.1 Alphaproteobacteria bacterium
TCCGGCCTAAACCCACCTCATGAGTTCTATTTCGGCCGACACCGAGCCGCGCTGGCGGACCGAACGGCGCGACCACATCCTGGGTGCGACGGTCGACCTGCTGCGCGACGGCGATCCCGACCAGGTGCAGATGGACGAGGTCGCCGCGGCGGCGCAGGTCGGCAAGGCGACGCTCTACCGCTACTTCCCGTCGAAGCAGGCACTCATCGTCGCCTGTTTCGATTCGTTCATCTCCCAACTGTGCGACCGCGTCGAGGAGGCCGAGGCCCGCGACGCGCCGCCCCCGGCGCGGCTGGAAGCGATCGTCGACGTCGCAACCGCGGTGCTGATCCGGCACAAGGCGTTCCTGCGCCTGCTCACCCGGCGCAAGGGCGAGATCGACAAGGACGCCCACCGCACCCTGATGAACCGCCGCGAGCGTCTGCTCGCCGCGGTGCGCCACAACATCGAAGACGGCATCGCCGCGGGCCATTATCGCGCCGCCGATGCCGAGCTGGTGCCGGCGCTCATCCTCGGTATGCTGCGCGGCGCCACCCTCACCGACACCCGAACCCCGGTGGAACAGGTCGCGCGCACCGTCGCCGACTTAATTCTCAACGGCCTCACCAGGGACGCCGGACACCGCGCCCAGACAAGGAAGAAATGATGGATCAGTCCGTCGCGCCCGCCGCCAGCCGTCCGCGCGAAACGTCGCCGGCCCAGAGCATGCCGAAGCTCGTGGTCTTCAGCATCGTGGGCTCGCTGATGGCGACGATGCTGCTTCAGGCGCTGTTCCAGACAGTGCTGAGCACGGCGCTGCCCAAGATCATCATCTCGCTGCACGGGCTCGACCGTTTCACCTGGGTGATGACCGCGTACTTCCTCGGCATGACGGCCATCGTGCCTATCGTAGGGCGCCTGTCCGACCAGTTCGGCGCGAAGCGTTTCCTGTTGCTCGGCGTCTTGGTGTTCATCGTCGGTACGCTAATGGGCGGCTTCGCACACACAATGGACTTCCTGATTGTCGCCCGCGCGGTGCAGGGCATCGGCGGCGGCATGGGCATGACGCTGGTCATGATCGCGCTGGGCGAACTGTTCACCACCGAGGAACGCGGCCGCTGGCAGGGCATGTTCGGCGCGACCTTCGGGCTCGCCAGCATCGTCGGCCCGACGGTGGGCGGCTGGTTCACCGATCACGGTCCGCTGATCGAAGGCCTGGTCGACGAGACGACGCGCTGGCGCTGGATCTTCTTCGTCATGGTGCCGGTCGGCGTCGCGACCTTCGCGGCGCTGTGGAAGTTCCTGCCGGCGACCCCCGGCAGGAGCCGCGAGGCCAAGGGCGTGCCGCTGTACCGGCGCGTCGACTTCGGCGGCGCCGTGCTGATCACCGGCGGCACCGTGGCATTTCTGCTCGCCCTGATGTGGGGCGGCCAGCCGCAGTACGGCTGGGGTTCGACCGAGGTGATCGGCCTGTTCGCCGCGGCGGCCGTCCTGCTGGCGGCCTTCGGTTTCGTCGAAACGCGCGTCGCCACGCCGTTGATGCCGCTGTCGCTGTTCAATGACCGCTCCTACATCGGCAACACGGTCATCGCGCTGACGGCGGGCACGGCGATGATGGCGATCGCCACCTACATGCCGCTCTTCATGCAGAACGTGCTCGGCATGACGGCGACCTCGTCGGGCGCGACGATCACGCCGATGATGTTGAGTTTCATCGGCGGCGCCACGCTGTGCGGCTTCATCGTCGGGCGCTTCAGCAACTTCCGCATGATGGGCGCGGTCGCCGGGATCGTCCTGCTGGTCGGCGGCACGATGCTGGTGCTGATGACGCCGCAGTCCTCGGTGCCCCACGCCATCGTCAGCATGGTGATCGCCGGCCTCGGCATCGGCGCGACCTTCCCGCTGATCACGCTGCTGGCCCAGGCCTCGGCGCCGAAGCACCTGATGGGCGCGGCAACCGCCAACGTCACCTACTTCCGTTCGACCGGCCAGGTGATGGGCGTCGCCGTGGTCGGCACCATCGTGACCCACGCGCTGTCCGCCCGCCTCGGCGGCCAGGTGCCGATGAACCTCGCGATGATGCCGCCGGAGCCGCTCGGCCTGTCGATCATCGACGGCTTCTGGGTCGTGGTCGCCGCCGGCCTCGTCGCCCTGCTGGCGACGGCGCTGCTGCGCAACCCGGCGGAAACGATCGCCCGGCGCGGCGGCTAGACCAGGCCCGCCGCCTTGGCGTTCTTCCGTGTCGACTGGGCGAACCAGTCGAACATGTGCGGGCCGAACGACATATGGCCGACGACGTTGACCGCCTCGGACATGCCGCACATGAAGTTGAATTCCTTCGACGCCATGAACAGGGGCAGGCACTCGACCTCGAGCGGTTCGAGCGGGCGGACCTCCTTGTAACCCTGCCAGAAGCGTTCGGTGACGGCAGGCGTCAGCGTCTTGTTGCCATGGGCGATGTAGTAGTCGCTGGCCCAGGCGAGGCTCTGGCAGTCGTGCAGCAGATGCGCGACGCCGCAGGTGTCGAAATCGAGGATGTTGAAGTTGCCGTCCGGCGTGACGAAGACGTTGCGCACGTGGACGTCGCCATGGATCGGCGCGACCGGCACGCCCGCGGCATAGACCTCGTCGAGCCGGTCGGCGCAGGCCTGGATCGCCTTGTCGTAGAACGCCTGGTCGTCGGCGCGGCCTTCGAGCCGCGACAGCAGCGTCGGCAGCTTGCGCCGCATGTCGGCGGCGAAGGCGATGGGGCGCTCGGAGCGGCCCTTGAAGTCGGCGCCGGCGAGATGCATCTCGGCAACGGCGGCGCCGATGCGTTGCGCGATATCCGGTTGCGGATCGGCGTAGAACTGATCGCCATGGGCCCACTCGAACAGGCAGACCCGCCGGGTGCCCTCGGGCGCGTCGATCGCGAAGGTCAGGTTGCCGGCGGCGTCCGGCACCGCGGCGATGACCGGCACGCCCTTTTTCTTGAGGTGGGCGAGGAATTCGAGCTCCCAGGTGACCGACGCCTCGGTGTGCTTGTCGGCACGCCAGACCCGCGCCGCCATGCGGTCCTTGCCGCTGCGCACCTCGTAGACGTCGTTCATGCCGCGGGTGATGAGGTCGCAGGCGAACGGTTCCGGCAGCTTCCAGCGCTGCTGGATCTCGCGGCCGAGCGCGACGTTGTCGACCACCGAATGGCGAATGGGGAACATGCGATTTCTCCGGATTGCCCGAGCCGCATTGTAGCGGCTGGCAGCGCCCCGCCTAGGGGATGTCGGCAGGAAACACGTGGGTTCCGTCGGGCCCAAGCGGCAGGTCGGTCTCGGCAGTCACGGCGGACGGCGGCAAGTCGGCGTAGAGATGCGGGAACAGCGCGCCGCCGCGCGAGGGCTCCCATTTGAGCGCATCGCCAAGCGCCGCCGCATCGACGGCGAGCAGGACGAGCCCGTCCTGGCCGGCGCGGTGTTTGGCGACGCTTTCGCGCAGTTGCCTCGCCCCGGAGAAATGGATGAAGCCGTCGCGGGCGTCGTCCGCCGAACCGGCGTAGCGCCCTGCCCTTTTGGCCGCCTGCCAGTCCGCCGCCTTGCAGACGTGATAGATCGTGTCGTCCACCGTGCCCCCTGTTCAAGGGCGGCCATCCTAGGACGGCGTCAGCGGCTGTCGATGAATTTCTCGAGTTGGTCGAACTGCCCTTCCCAGAATCGGCGGTAGCGCGCCGCCCAGTCGGTCACCGGATCGATCGCGTCCGCGACCGCGCGGTAGAAGCGCTGGCGCCCGGCCTTGCGCCGGGTGACGAGGCCGCTGTCGTGGAGAATCCTGAGGTGCTGCGACACCGCCCCGACGGTGATGCCAAGCGGCGCGACGAGGTCCTGCACCGGGCGTTCTCTCGCGGCCAACAGTTCAAGGATCTTGCGCCGGTTGGCGTCGGCGATGGCGTGAAAGACGCGGTCGGTGCGGGCAGCGGATTGCGTATTCATAATGTTTTAGTATATGCTAAAATATAATAGACACAAGCAGGAGGACACCATGCCGCAGCATCGCATCGTCGGACACGACCAGTGGGTCAGCGCCCGCAAGGAACTGCTCGCCCGCGAAAAGGAATTCACCCGTGCACGCGATGCGCTCAGCGCCGCACGCCGTGACCTGCCGTGGGAAGAAGTCACCAAGCCTTATGCCTTCACCGGCGAAAACGGCAAGGAAACGCTGGCCGACCTGTTCGACGGCCGCAGCCAGCTCATGGTGTATCACTTCATGTTCGATCCGGACTGGGACGCCGGGTGCAAGAGCTGTTCGTTCATGGCCGATCACTTCGATCCGGCGATCGTCCACCTGGCCCAGCGCGACGTAACGATGGTCGCGGTCTCGCGCGCGCCGCTGGAGAAGCTGCTGGCCTTCCGCAAGCGCATGGGCTGGTCCTTCAAATGGCTGTCCTCGTTCGGCGGCGACTTCAACCACGACTATCACGTCACCTTCTCGGAAGACGAGATCGCCAACGGCAGCGCCTACTACAACTATGCCAGCGGCGGCTTTCCCGTCGCCGAGGCGCCGGGCATCAGCGTCTTCTACAAGGACGACGCGGGGAAGATCTTCCACACCTATTCGGTTTATGCCCGCGGGCTCGACATCTTCCTCAACGCCTACAACTACCTCGACATCGCCCCCAAGGGACGAAACGAGGACGGCCTGCCCTACAGCATGGACTGGCTCAGGCTGCACGACTCCTACTGAAGCGTCACGCGTACAGCGCGGCGATTTCCTTTTCGTAGGCCTCGGTGATCTTCGCGCGGCGGACCTTCATGG
>JAYQVF010000218.1:0-4748 GCA_038148335.1 Alphaproteobacteria bacterium
ACCGTCCTTCTTGGCCATGTCGGCAGAAGCGAGGGAGGCCGTGCCGACCAGCGAGGCGGCGGCGATGGCCGCGGCGAGCGTCATCGAAACGAGCGTGTTCATGGGTGTCTCCTGGATCCTTGGAGGAGCGGAATTGCTCACCATTCGATCCTGCGCCCGCAGCGTCACGGGAACCTCACGCGAAAGTCACAAAAAGAATCCCGGCGGACCGCCCGGTCAGGCTCTCGCCAGCGGAAGATCGAAAGTAAAGCGGGTGCCTTCGCCGATCCTGCTCCTGACGTCGATGGCGGCGCCGTGGAGTTGCAGGATACGCCGGGCGATCGCGAGGCCGAGCCCTGTCCCTTCGACATCGTCGGGCCGGTGACTCTCGACGCGATAGAAGCGCTCGAAGATTCGCGGGAGGTCGCCTTCCGGAATCCCGACGCCGGTGTCGGCGATCTCGGCGGTTAGCGCTTCGCCGTGCGGGGTCAAGGCAATCCGGACGCGGCCGCCGGACGGCGTGTACTTGATCGCGTTCTCGATCAGGTTTTCGAGCACCCGCTCGATCAAACCGATGTCGCCGGACACGAACGGTGCGTCGCGCGGAATCTCGGTTTCCAGGACGATCGACTTCTGCTCTGCCTGAAGCGCAAATTTCTGCGCGACGTCCTGGGTCAGCTCCGCAAGCGAGAACGGCTCGAAGGCCGGCAACGTCTCGGTATTGTCGAGGGTCGCGAGTTCGAACAGTTCCTTGATCAGGCGACCGAGACGCGTGCCGTGGTTGAGCGCGAGCCGCAAATAGCGCTGCTTTTCGTCGTGGCTCAGGGAGTCCTGCTTGATCAGGAGCGTTTCGAGATAGCCCTGTAACGAAGCCAGTGGCGTGCGGAGGTCGTGCGAGACGTTGGCGATCAGTTCGCGGCGATCGCGGTCGGCATTGTGCAGCTTTTGGATCTGCTCGGTGATGCGCAGCGACATTTCCTCGAATGTGAGTCCGAGCTGGTCGATCTCGTCGGCGCCGACGCCCTCGCGCCAGCGGAGTGCCGGCAGGGGTTCGGCGAACGACGTTCGGCGAAATCTGTCGACCTCGGCGGTGAGGCGGCGCATGCGCGCGGTGATCCAGCGGAACGACAGCGCGCCGGCAATGAGCGCAATGATCAGCCCCACGATCGCGATGCCTGTGACGATGCGCAGGATCAGGCTGCTCTCGAACATGCTCTCGACCGATTGGTAGAGCTGGCTGCCAAGAACGACGTAGAGATAGCCCGCCATGGCGCCTTCGTCGTTCATGATCGGCGCGACCGAGAATACCTTGGTGCCGGAGGGGTCGCGTGGGTCGCTCCCCCGGATCGGCAGGCTGCGGCTGCCGTCGAGAAAAGCGCGAATCGGCGTCATGTCGATCCGGGACCGCTTGATCGCCCCTTCGGGTGCGTAGAACGCCAGCAGATTTCCCAGGGTGTCGATGAGGTACAGTTCGATCGCCGGGTTGATCACCATCATGTTGTGAAACACGGCCTCGAATGCGGCTTGGTCGACCGTGCCCCCGGGAAGCAGCGTGCTGTGGTCGACCAGGCTCTGGGCCAGGCTGAAATTCAGCTTCTGGTTCACTTCCTCGAAGTGCAGCCGGGTGAAGCTGATCGTCAGGACGACGTAGCTTGCCGCAAGCAGCGCGATAATGACGAGAAGCGCCGCGACGAGCTTTGCGTTGAGCGTGCGCAGCATCGGCGCGACGGGCTAGGCGCGAGCAACCGCCGGAGCCGCGGCGTCCCGCTCTTCGGCGTGCAGGCTGAACTTGTAGCCCACGCCCCACACCGTCAGGATGTGATCAGGGTTGTGCGGGTCCGCTTCGATCTTGCCGCGCAGCCGGTTGATGTGGCTGTTGACGGTGTGCTCGTAGCCGTCGTGACCGTAGCCCCATACGAGATCGAGGAGTTGGGCGCGTGTATAGACGCGGTCGGGATTTTTTGCGAACTGCACCAGCAGATCGAACTCGCGCGCCGTCAGGTCGACACGCCGGCCGTCGACGGTGACGTTACGCGTCGCGCGCTCGATCACGATGTCGCCGGCAACAATGGTCTCGTTGGCCTCGTCGGTCTGCGACCAGGATTCGCGACGGCGAAGGATCGCCTTGACCCGCGCCAGCAGTTCCCGGATCGAGAACGGCTTCGTCAGGTAGTCATCAGCGCCGGTTTCGAGCCCGAGCACCCGGTCGACTTCGGCCGATTTCGCGGTGACCATCAGGATGGGCGTGAAGTTGGATTCGGCGCGCAACCGGCGACACAGTTCGAGTCCCTCCATGCCCGGCAGCATCAGGTCGAGAATGATCAGGTCGAAGCCGCCGGCACGGGCCTTGTGCAGGCCGGCGACGCCGTCGCCCACGACCGTGACGTCGCAGTCGGCGTCGCCGAGGTGCAGGGCGATCAGGTCGGCAATGTCCTGGCTGTCTTCGATGACGAGTACGCGGCGGGTCATTCCATGGTCCCAGGGGCTAAAACACCGATCGGATAGCGCGTCGAGACTGACACATAGCAGGCGCATCTCACAAAAGAGTCACACCGGAACACGGCTGATCGGCCCGGCGCCGGGAACTCATTAGCTACGAAACAAAGGCAATTCTGAGAACTACCGTCGACTCATTCAATCTATAGTAGAAACCGCAAGCCTTTATCGCATCGGCGCGCCGCGCTATCAGAGGCCAACAACAATCGGAGGACGCACCATGGACGAAACCGATACCGACTTCGACGAATGGGTCGGCCGCAGCGACACGCGCACCGACACCGTTACGGTCGCGCCGGTGTGGGGGTTCTATGACGCGCTCGACTACGCCCACGAGCCGAAGGCCGGTGAGGCGATCCCGCCGGGAGCGCACTGGTGCTTCTTCCACCCGCATGTGCCGATGAAAGAGGTCGGCCCCGACGGCCACCCCAAGCGCGGCGGCTTCATGCCCGACCCGGCCGGCCTGCCACGTCGCATGTTCGCGGGTTCCCATATGGATTTCGTCGGCGACCTGCGCATCGGCGACACGGTCAAGCGCACCCAGGAGATCATTTCGGTCACGCCCAAGGACGGCAAGACCGGCCGCCTGCTGTTCGTCAGCGTGCGCGAGACCTATGCCGGCCCGAAAGGCGTCGAACTCGTGCAGCGGAACGACATCGTCTACCGCGAGGCGCCGAAGGGCGGAACGAACACACCGCCGCCGCCCAAGTCGCCCCCGGCCGAAGCGCGGTGGAGCCGCACGATCCACCCGGATCCGGTGATGCTTTTCAAGTACTCGGCCGTGACGCTCAACGGCCACCGCATCCATTACGACCGCCCCTACGCCATGAACGAGGAGGGCTACCCCGGCCTTGTCGTCCATGGGCCGCTCATCGGCACGCTGCTGATGGACCTGTGCCGACGCGAACGGCCCAACGACCGCCTGGCGTCGTTCTCGTTCCGCGCCGTTGCGCCGCTGTTCGACGTGGCGCCGTTCACGGTCAACGCCGCGCCGAATGACGGAGGCGGCGACGAGTGGATCCTGTGGGCGGCCAACGACCAGGGCCATCTGTGCATGCAGGCCGAGGCTGCCTTCGGGTAGCGCCGCATGGGCGCTGCCAAGCGGCCCACGCGAGTGCCGCGGGCGCAAGATTCGGCGGCGGTCCGGTCCGCATCCTGAAGAACGTCCGTCGCTAGACCCGCGCCTGTTACGGACGAATATTTCGAAATGTTCAGTAAATTCTAGATCGTGTTGTTGCCCACTTAGATTGTGCACGGGGAAGTCACGGCCACCAACGCTCGCTAGACCATCGCGTTCAATGACGGCACCTTGCGCGCGCGAGGAATCGCGCTTGGTTTTCTGGTTGCAGAGCAAGATGAGAAATGGCGGCGGCGCTCAACGTCATCGATTCGGAATTCCTGGAAGCACAGCTGGACTTCCGGCAGGTCGTCAATCTGGCTGAAGACGCACTGATCGTCGTCGATCCGATGGACGGCCGATTGAAGTACGCCAATCCGGCCTCGGAAGCCCTGTTCGGTTACTCCGCGTCGGAGATGAAATGCCTGAGGATCGAAGATTTGATTCCCGAAAGGCACAGGGCGAACCACGGCGCCTTCGTGCGTCGTTTTGTGGAGGGAGCGCACATCGCACGCGGAATGGCGGAACGCGCCATCATTTCCGCCCTCGCCAAGGATGGCGAGGAGGTTCCCGTCTTCGCTTCCCTGTGCAAACTGAACGGAGAGGTGTCGGCGCCTTCGGTAGCCGTATGGTTCCGCGACGCCAGCAATGAACTGAAGATCCGCGAGGGCCTGCGTCGGCTAAGCGAGATAGATCCGATGAGCGGCCTGCCCAATCGCGGCGCATTCGATCGCCACCTGAAGGGCCGCCTTGGGCGCATCAAACCGAGTGGCACGACTTTTTCGGTCATCCTGATGGATATTGATCATTTCAAGCAGGTGAACGACCGCTACGGCCACATGGTCGGCGACATGGTCATCAAACAGGTCGGCATCGAAACGCAAGCCATCATGCGCGCCAGCGACCTCGTCGCCCGCATCGGCGGCGAGGAATACGGCCTGCTTCTTCCCGGCACGGATGGCACCGGTGCAAAGGAAGCTGCAGAGAAGGTGCGGCTCGCCGTTTCCGAATTGACCTTTGCGCCTGACGGCCCGGCACGCATCACGGTCAGCGCGGGGGTCGCCACGGCCACATCCGAAGACAGCATCTGCGATCTGGTCCTGCGCGCCGACAAGGCACTCTACGAAGCCAAGCGGAGCGGCCGCGACCGAGTCGT
>JAYQVF010000219.1:0-4736 GCA_038148335.1 Alphaproteobacteria bacterium
GGTGATAGGTGCCGACGCGGGTGTAGGAACCATCTGCCTGTTGCAGTTGGGTGTTGCTGAGAATCTTGTCTGCGATCTCTGGGGAGAACTTGTCCTTCACCATGTCGAGGAATTCCGAGAAAACGATGCCCTTCATGATGCACTCCAAGTGTTGCGTAGGTCCTTCCGGATCCGCACAAGGTGCGAATCCGGAAGGACGGCGACGATGGAGTTGCTCGGCGAGGTGTTCGACCCGGACCAATGACCATGACCAGGAGCGGGACGCCGAACACCAGCTTGGGGCTGGACCGGCACCTCTACGCCGCAGAAACGAGTTTGCGCCGCAGGGGTAACCGGGTGATTTCGGAAAAGGGCCATTTGGTAACACCCCGGTATCTGCGCTAGGCGTCCGGGTTCGGCGAGAAGCGGTATCCCGCGCCGCGGACGGTGACGACGAAAACGGGTTCCCGGGGATTCGCTTCGATCTTGCGGCGCAGCCGGCTGACCTGGATATCGACGCTCCGGTCGAACGGTTCCAGTTCGCGGTTCCGCGACAGGTCGAGAAGTTGGTCGCGCGTCAGGAGGCGGTTCGGGTGGTCGAGAAACACCTGCAGCAAATCGTATTCGCCGAACGTCAGCCGTTCCTCAGAACCATCGTCGCGCCTGAGAACGCGGCGATCGCGGTCCAGCGTCCAGGGGCCGAAGCATACAGATGTGGCAGGCTCGCCCGTTGATGCCGAGGTTTCGATCGGGCGCGAGCGTTTGAGCACCGAGCGGATACGGGCAACGAGTTCACGCGAGTTGAACGGTTTGGCCACGTAATCGTCGGCGCCGATTTCGAGTCCGACAATTCGGTCGATCTCGTCGGCGCGTCCGGTCAGCATGATGATCGGTACGTCGGAGTCCTTGCGTATCGCGCGTGCGATTTCCAGTCCGTCCATGCCGGGCAGGTTCAGGTCGAGGAGCACCAGGTCGATGTCGCCTTCGGCCAGGCGCTGGAGGCCCATCTCGCCGCTCTCGGCGAGAGCCGTGGAAAACCCGAAATGGTTGAGAAACTGCTCGATCGTCTTGCGGACGGCGTCGTCGTCGTCGACGACAAGAATGGTCTCAGACATCGGTCAAACCACAGAGTTTCCTAAGCGTTACCAAGCGGGCCTTTTGCGAAGAACTCGAGATACACGGCCCATCTAACCTTGCTCCTGATCTTAGGAGGACGAGGCAATGGGTAAAGTCGTAGGAGCCCGTATTGAGCTAAGGGCAATGTACCTGGCGGCGTTTGTTTTCCTTTTGGCGGCGGTTGCCGCCGGTCGCGCACACGCGGGGCCTGCGGAGGCCGGCACGCTGGTTTTGGCCGGTTTTGTGGGGTCCAAGCAGGTCGAAGTGTCCGAGCCCGCCCTGATGTCCGGCGCGGACGGGACCCAGATGATGACGCTGGCCGTCGTCTCCGAGTCGTCCAGCTACACCATCGTGCCGAGTATCGTCAGTCCGCGCCCTGATAGCCCCGGCGTGTTACTCGAGAGAAACAAGACGCCAGGCCAGGCCACGCTGGTTCTCGCAGGCCGCGGCCTTGACGACGGCGATGCGCGCGAGACCGTGCGTGTTGTCATCTGCGTCAAGTAGACGTCGCACCCGGTTGTCTTGACCATGGAAAGCGCAAACGCACCGGCTTCGGTTTCGATCGCGCCGGCGCGGCGCTCGGCGCCCGGCAACGATCAGGGGGCGACAACGGTGCTTTCGGGCGTTGAGAAGGCCGCGCGCCTGCTGGGACAGGCGGCCGTCGAAGGCGCAAACGACCGTCGGGAACAAGACCGCGCCGTCCAGCCGCAGCCCGAGGTCGATGTTCTGCCATCCGACGAGATTGAAGCGAAGCCGGAAGGCGGGGATGAGCGTTTGACCGAAGCCGGTGCGCCTGCCGACGTGCAAGGAGAGCCGGAAGGCCTCTCCGAGAATTTGCCCGCTGACCTGCTGCAGCAAGAACTTGGCTCTAGCGACGCGGCAGGCCTGAGTCCGACGACATCCGACGAAGCCGCACAGCCGGTGCAAGATCGGGACGAGATCCAGAACGAAATCGCAAACGCTTCGCCGGTCTCTGCGCGGGACAGCGCGTTCATCACCTATACCGGCGTCTCGTTGTCTTTCTCTCCCCTGGGTTCCGGAGCGTTGCCAGGGGCGTCGACGTTCGGGCCGGGCGGTCCGGCTGGTGTTGTATCCGGCTCCTTTTTCGCGGGTGCGATCGGGCCGGCGGGTCCGGCGCAGGGCTCGGGACCGCAAGAGCATTCCTGGCAGCTACCGGCGGTCCGTCCCCTCATCGCCGCTGGTCAAAGCGGGACCGGCGCGGCAACGGCAGCTTCAAGAGACCGGCGGCCCGACTCTGAACCGGTTGCCGTCCAGCCCCGAGCGACGGACCCGGTTGACGTGGCGGAGGCCCGGGACCCGGTCGCCCATACGCCGGCGATCATGGCACCTGAATCTCCGGAGTCGTTTCGGTCCGAACCGGTCGATGCGGCCGACGCGGTTCCCATGCCGACGCCGACACCCGGGTCGGACCAGCCCGCCGAGCCGTTCACGCGAGCGCCCGCATCGGTGGTCATCGATTCCGAACCAAAGGCACTCGATGTCCTCGCCCCTGACGAGGGAACGCAACCTATGGAACCTGCGCCGACTGCGTGGGTCGTGGCGGACGACAGCGGCTCGCCGGCGATTGTCGGAATCGGGGATCGCGGCGTGCCCGTTGTGCTCATCGGCGCCGACGACCTAAGGAACGTGACCGGAGGTCCGGCGCATGTGACCAATCTCGGTGTCGCCCGGGCGGAAGACGGACATGTCTATTTTGCCGCGCTATCAACCGAGAGCTGGTCGATCTTCGATCGGCATCCGACGACCGGTGCCGTTCGACTATTGGCCGACCAGGCCGGCATCGTCGCCGCGACCGGTAGTACGGACCTCGACATCGGATCGTTGGCTGTCGACGATATCGGCCACCTCTACCTGATGGATGCTTTTTCGGCGTCGCTGGTGCGCATCGATCGGCGAGACGGATTTGCTGAAGTCGAGGTTTTTGCCTCGACCCTTGCCGCAATTGGCGTGAGCGATCTCAACGCTTCGGTAGGGATCACGGCAAGCAATGATCGCGTTTTCTTCGTCGCTGAAACGTCGGAGGGAGACGCCGTTGTCGAGTGGAAGTCGGGCGCCGGTATCGGCATTGTTGCGCGGATCGGTCGCGCAATGGACCTGACCGGCGATCTCGCGGTGTCGCCGTCGGGAACATTGGTTGCCTTCGATGGACGGGGAGGCAGGTTCGTCGAGGTGGATCCTGAAGAGGGCAGCGTCGGCGTTGTCATCGGCGCAACCGACCTGGCGCAGGCCGCAAGCGGCGTCGGCAAAACGTCGATCGAGGCGCTGGCGTTCGACGAAGCGGGCGACCTGATCGTCTTCGAGGGCCGATCCGGGGCTTTCTACTCCTGGCCGGCGTCGGGGACGCCCTCGCTGGTGTTGGCCGAGGCGGGGAGCATGATGATCTCGCCGTCCAGAATGGGCGAACTGCTGAATACCGGGCCCGACAATCATCCCGACGCAGCACCCGGTTTCGGCTATTTCGGGTCGGACAGCGACGACCTTCTGGTCGCCGGCCCCGAGAGCGACCTGGTCCTGGGCGGGCGCGGCAGCGACACGATTCTCGCCGGTCGTGGCGATGACCTCATCATTGGGGGCGAGGGGCAAGACGTACTCTACGGGATGAAAGGCGACGACGTTTTCTTGTTCCTTGGTGTCCGAGACTACGGAGACACGATCATGGACTTCGAAAGCGGACGCGACGAAATCTTTCTGTTCGAACTTTCGGAACGCGACGTCCGCCGGGTCGAGCAGACCGACACGGGATTCATCGCCCGCGGTCCCGACGCAGCCGTCCGCTACGATGTGGCCGAAGGGACGCTCGAGATCACTACCGGCGGCGGATACATGACCGTTGCCGATTTCGGCGCGGGAACGCAGCTCGAATATCAGGACCTGAGGTTCGCGGGCTAGCGCTCAATATTCAGTCAGGTCTGCGACACGATCTCCTGGAGGGCCCCCGACCCGGGGTTGCGGACAACCATGGCATCGCGCTGGCCGAAGCCCGGGAGGTCGATACGCATCCGCGGCGAAAGCACCTCCACACCCAGTTCCCGGCACTTCGCCTCGACCCATGGGAAATCGCCGACGACGAAGGTCTGGGCGAGGTATCCGAGATTGGGCGGGACCGCGCGCGGCACCGTGTTCGGCGGCGTGAAGTCGAGCGGCGTTGACGTCGCAATCTTGCCGAACATGTGGTTGCCCTGCATGAACGTGGTCCAGATTCGGTTGTCGCCGAGCCGCAGGAAATGCCGTGCCTCCGGACTCGACAACTCTTCGTCGATCAGCGGGCGCATCTGCAGTACGTCCTCATAGAACCGCAGCGCCTTGTCGCGATCCTTGAGGACGTGGTGGGTGGTCACGACCGGCGTGAAGCCCGTGCGCGTCCGTCCGTGCCGGTCGACGAAGGCGCGCATCTGGCCGATTCGCGTCTTGAGATCGTCGGTTGCCAGCTCGACGAGATTGATGAGAACGCCGTCTGGCCCCTCGAATACGACCTCGATGGGCGTGCCCACTTCCGGCGTCATCACGTGTGCCTTGGGCTCGCTCCAGAACTGGTAGCCGGCAGCGGCGAAGTCGCGAGACGCCGCATGAATATCGGCAGTGTAGAAGTTGAGGTTCGAAAGGCCGAAGTGCCATGGTTC
>JAYQVF010000220.1:0-4727 GCA_038148335.1 Alphaproteobacteria bacterium
GCACCGCCGACGGCGCCTCGACGATCAACGAGACGATCTTCGAGAACCGCTTCATGCACGTGCCCGAGCTGATGCGCATGGGCGCCGACATCACGCTGCAGGGCCACGCCGCGGTGGTGCGCGGCGTCGAACAGCTGCGCGGCGCGCCGGTGATGGCGACCGACCTGCGCGCCTCGGTGTCGCTGGTGCTGGCCGGGCTCGCGGCCGAGGGCGAGACCACGGTCAGCCGCATCTATCACCTCGACCGCGGCTACGAACACCTCGTCGAGAAGCTCGCGGCGTGCGGCGCCGACATCGCGCGCGTCGAGTGAAGAGCCGACCCGGAACCGTTTGCACGCCATGACCGATCCGTCCCGCCCGCCGCTGCGCCTCATGATCCAGGATGCCGAGGACCTCGACGTGCTCTCGGCGCTGTTCCAGGACGCGCTGGTGCGCCACGGTGACATGGCCTACGAGGCGAAGGCGCGGCGCTTCGCGCTGGTCGCCAGCCGCTTCGTATGGGAGGCCGACGGCGCGCGCCAGCGCATCCGCACCGGCCTGCACTTCAACCACGTGATGAAGGTGCAGCACACGGGGCTCGATTTGTGCAAGCCCGGCACGGTAGCCGAGCTGCTCGCCCTGCGCGGCTGGGAGGGGAGCGACGGCGCGACGATCCGCCTCGACTTCGCCGGCGGCGGCTCGATCCGGCTCGAGGCCGAATGCATCGACGCCGAGGCCCACGACCTCGGCGCCACCTGGCCGGCGCGCCACGCCCCGGACCATTCGCAGGCGGAATAGGGCCGCCGGGCACGCCCAATCGCTTCAAATCCCTCGATAGGCACGAGAGGCGGCCGGGAGCGGCCGGACCTTGAATGACTACGGGAATTCCGTATATCTATGCACGCAGTGCTGGAAAGCGCCGATTTCGCGGCCGAGGCCAGACGGGCGAGGCTCTCGGAATTGGAGGTCGTTGCGATCATCGAGACGATCGCGCGGAACCCACTGATCGGGGACCGCATTCCAGGGACCGGCGGCGCGCGCAAGGTGCGCTTCCCGGGACGTGGCAAGGGCAAGAGCGGCGGCTACCGCGTAGTGACGTATTTTGCGGGGCAGGATATGCCAGTGTTTCTGCTGAACGTGTTCGCAAAGGGCGACCGAATCGATCTCTCGCAGGCGGAGCGTAACGCCATGCGGAACGGCCTGGCGGCGATGGCGAGGGAATACCGAAGGGCGTTCAAAACATGACCAGGGCAGGAAAGCGAATTCTCAAGAGTATCGACCGGGTGCGCGCCGACCTTCGGGCCGGGGGGCCGGGCGGGGTCTTGCACACGCCGGACGAGATCGCGGCGCGGGCCCTGCGGCTGCGCGAGGGGTTGTCGCAGGCGGCCTTTGCCGAGGCCTACGGGCTCGACCTGCGGACCCTGCAGGACTGGGAACAGGGGCGCTCGGCCCCGACCGGGGCGGCGCGGACACTGCTCAAGGTGATCCGCGACAACCCGGCGGCCGTGCGCAAGGCGGCTGCGGCGGACTAGGCGGCCCGCCGCCGTCCTTGTGACCCGACGCGGGTTCGCTTAGGAATGGCCCCCGAAAACCGCCGCAACCTCGAGAGAGAACGCCCGTGACTGCCCGCGACAAGCTGATCATCGCCCTGCCCAAGGGCCGTGTGCTGGACGCCGCCATCGGCCTCCTGGCCCAGATCGGAATCGAGCCCGAGGCGGCGTTTCACGACAAGGATTCGCGGCAACTGCGCTTCGCGACCAACCGGGCGGACCTCGACATCATCCGCGTGCGCTCGTTCGACGTCGCGACCTTCGTCGCCTTCGGCGCGGCGCATCTCGGCATCGCCGGGTCGGACGTGCTGCTGGAGTTCGAATATGCCGAGCTGTATGCGCCGCTCGACCTCGGCATCGGCATCTGCCGCCTCGTCGTCGCCGAGCCGGAAGAAGTGCGCGCCAAGGACGACCCGCGGCGCTGGAGCCATGTGCGCGTGGCGACCAAGTATCCCAACCTGACGCGGCGGCACTTCGCCGAACGCGGCGTGCAGGCCGAATGCATCAAGCTGCACGGTGCGATGGAACTGGCGCCGTCGCTCGGCCTGTGCCGGCGCATCGTCGACCTGGTCGAGACCGGCTCGACGCTGAAGGCCAACGGCCTGGTCGAGGTCGAGAAGATCGCCGACGTGTCCTCGCGCCTGATCGTCAACCGCGCGGCGCTGAAGACGCGGCCCGTCGAGGTGGGCGCGCTGGTCGACGGATTCACCGAGGTGGTGCGTGGCAAAGCGGCTTGATGCGCGCGATCCCGGATTCGCCGCCGCCTTCGCCGCGCTGCTCGACGACAAGCGTGAGACGGCGGCCGACGTCTCGGACGCGGTGGCGGCGATAATCGCCGACGTGCGCGCCCGTGGCGACGCCGCGCTGGCCGCGTACACCCAACGGTTCGACCGCCTGACGCTGGCGCCGGGCGCGTTCCGGCTGTCGGCGGACGAGATCGCGGCCCATGCGGCGAAGGCTTCGCCCGAATCGGTCGCGGCGCTGCGCGAAGCGGCGGCGCGCATTCGCAGTTATCACGAAAGACAGAAGCCGGAAGACCTGCGCTATACCGATGCGGCGGGCGTCGAGCTCGGTGCGCGCTGGACGCCGGTGAGCGCAGCCGGGCTATACGTGCCGGGTGGCACGGCGGCCTATCCGTCGTCCCTGCTGATGAACGCGATCCCGGCGCAGGTGGCCGGCGTGGCGCGGCTCGCCATGACCGTGCCGACGCCCGACGGCGCGATCAATCCGCTGGTCATGGCGGCGGTGCAGATCCTCGGGGTGACGGAGGTCTACCGGCTGGGCGGGGCGCAGGCGGTTGCGGCGCTCGCCTTCGGCACAGCCAGCATCGCGCCGGTCGACGTCATCGTCGGGCCGGGCAACGCCTATGTCGCGGCGGCCAAGCGCCAGGTATTCGGCACCGTCGGGATCGACATGATCGCCGGGCCGTCCGAAATCCTGGTGGTCGCCGACGCGGCCAACGATCCGGCGTGGATCGCCGCCGACCTGCTGTCGCAGGCCGAGCACGACACCGCCGCGCAGTCGATCCTGATCACCGACGATGCGGCCTTCGCCGATGCCGTCGAGGCGGCGGTGCAGGCGCAGCTCAGGGCGCTGGGGCGGGCCGAGATCGCGGGCGCGAGCTGGGCCGATCATGGCGCGATCATCGTCGTGGACTCGCTGGCCGATGCGCCGGCGCTGATCGACCGGGTGGCGCCGGAACATCTGGAACTGGCGGTCGACGATCCCGAGGCGCTGTTCGCGCGCGTGCACCACGCCGGTGCGGCGTTCCTCGGACGCCACACGCCGGAGGCGATCGGCGACTACGTCGCGGGGCCCAACCACGTGCTGCCGACGGCGCGCAGCGCGCGCTTCGCCTCGGGCCTGTCGGTGCTGGACTTCATGAAGCGCACCTCGATCATCAAGTGCGATCCCGCCAGCGTCGCGCGGATCGGCCCGGCGGCGGCGACGCTCGCCGACGCCGAGGGCCTACCGGCGCATGCGCGCTCGGTGCGGCTCCGGCTCGGTCCTGAGTCGGGCTCGGGCGATGCGTAGCTTTTTCGTTCCGGCACTCTCTTCCTCCTCCCCCTCAACGAGGGGGAGGACAGAGGAGGGGGTCGGGCGCGCGTTTCCGTCGGCGACACGGCGCGTGCGGCCGTGAGCGACACGGACCGCATCGTTTCGGTCGATCTCGACGAGCGCACGGTGGCGCGGCGCGGGCCGGAGATCGAGCGCGAGCGCAAGGTCGCGATCTACGACCTCGTCGAAGAAAACTATTTTTCGCTGGAGGGGCGCGACTCGGCCGGGCCCTATGCGCTGCACCTCGCGATCGAGGACAACCGCCTGCTGTTTCACGTGCGCAGCGAGGCCGGCGACCCGGTGGTCACCATCGGCCTGTCGCTGTCGCCGTTTCGCAAGGTGGTGAAGGACTACTGGCACATCTGCGAGAGCTATTACGAGGCGATCAAGAACGCGATGCCCTCGCGCATCGAGGCGATCGACATGGCGCGGCGCGGCATCCACAACGAGGGGTCGGACCTGCTGCGCGAGCGGCTCAAGGGCAAGGTCGACCTCGACGACAACACCGCGCGGCGATTGTTCACGCTGCTCTGCGTCCTGCATCTCCGGTAGGCCGCATGAACCACGCGCCACTGCCGGGGTCGGTCCTGTTCGCCTGCACTATGAACGCGGTGCGCTCGCCCATGGCCGAGGGCCTGATGAAGCATTATTTCGGCAACCGCGTGTACGTCGATTCGGTCGGCGTGCGTCCGATCGAGACCGACCCCTTCGCCATCGCGGTGATGGCCGAGATTGGCATCGACATCTCGAAGCACAAGCCCAAGGCGTTCGACCAGCTGGAGGATTCGTCGTTCGACATCGTCATCTCGCTGTCGCCCGAGGCGCAGCACTCGGCGGTCGAGATGACGCGCACGATGTCGTGCGAGATCGAGTTCTGGCACACCTTCGACGCCACCGTCATCCAGGGCAAGCGCGACCAGGTGCTGGCCTCCTACCGCGAGGTGCGCGACTTCCTGCAGGCCAAGATCCTGAACCGCTTCGGCGAACCGACCCTGGCGGGGCGGGAGTAGCCCTTCGCGACGCCCTTCGCCCGAATGGCGAAGGGCTCCTCAGGATGAGCGTGCGTGTCCGGTGTCGCAGCCAGGGGGAGTGGCCATCGCGGCGTAGGCCGCGGCGTCCTAGGCCAGCGCGGACTGTGCC
>JAYQVF010000221.1:0-4720 GCA_038148335.1 Alphaproteobacteria bacterium
GTCAGCTGACGGGAATATTCGGGATCAAGGGTGCCCGCCAGGAAGGCGCGGATATCCGACGGCCGAGCATTGAGGTGCGTGACCAGAGCCGTCGCATCGTAACCATTTCGGGTCAACGTCGGTTCGAGATCGTCGATGGCGCGGGACAGGACCTGCTCGACGATTTCGGCGGTAACCGGCTTGGCGCCGAGGCGAAAGCCCTGCTCGAATGCGAGGGTGAGATGCATCTCGATCTGAAGCGGCGTGCGCAAACGTTCGGCGATGAGGTCGATGGCTTCTTCCTCGAGGAGTTCGCCAACCTTTACGCCTTCGGCCGCACAGGCGCCAAGCAGCCAGGCAACATAGTCGCGGCGCGCGGAGCCGATCCCCTCGTAGTCAAAAATGGTCGTGCGGTAGCCAATCTCCTCCATTTGCGGCCGGCGCAGATCATTGCGCAACCGGGGATGCCCGACAAGAAGTACGGAAAGGAGCACGCCGGCGTCGGCGACCACCTCCATCAGTCGCTTCAGGCCGGTTAAGGTCTTGTGGTGCAGGTCATGGGCCTCGTCGACCACGAGGACGATCGGCCGTTTGCCTTTTTTCATGATGTCGCGCAGGTCGCGCTCCCGGCGCTCGGCCTGCTTGGGGATCTTGACCTGCGCACGATCGCCGGGAGACAAGTCGTAGAACAGGGCTTCAATGAGCGATGGCAGCGAAGTGCGCCGCTTGTCGACCGCCAGCGATTTGGCGAGTGCGACCTTGCCGGCTTTGGTGAGTTCGGCCTCGATGCGGCGCAAAAGGTGGGTTTTCCCCGAACCGACCAGGCCGGAGACCACGACAAGCCGACCGGTCTGGACGGCCGCACACACCTCGCGGATGATCGTGCGCTGATGCTCGGTCTCAAAGTTGCCGGCCCCTTGGAAAGGCCGGTCGAGGCCGTAACTGGATTGAACGTCAGCGAGCATCATTCTTCCTTTCTTCGCGCCTGGAAGCGTTCGCGGATACGGGCCGCGATCATCTTTTTGTCGAGTGTTTCTCCAAGCAGTTCATTGATGAAGGCGCGGTCACCGGCATTCATCGCGCCGATCGGCCGGCCGAGCTGGTCGGCGATGGCCCCACGGGCTGCGAGGCCATTTGGATAAGCGGTCTCTATTGCGGGTTCCGGAAACGGTGTCCGCCGTACACTCAGCCCAGCCGTGGTCGGGGGCAGCGAAGGCAATGGACGATCCCCGCCGGTGACCGCGGCGCGGGGGAGCCCAAGTTGGTCTGCCAGGCGCACCACCTTGTCGAGCCGCTCTTCGAGCTTGCTCTTCTGGTATTTGCGATAGCGAAAGAGGGGAACCGCCCCGCGCGAAGGTTGGAATGGACCGAAGCGCTTGCCCTCATGCTCGACGAACAGTTCCTGATCGAACAGGCCCCAGAGCAAGGTCACCGTTTCGCCGGCAAGTTCGGGCTCGACCTCATAGGATGCGCCTTCGACCGATACGGTCGCGTCTCCAGCAACCGTCCGTCGTTCCGGTTCGCGCGCAAAGGCGCAGAACCGCTCCCAGGAGCACATCGCCCGCACCCCGTCAGGAGGAAGATGCCGCAGCCAATCCTCGATGCGTGCATGAGACTCTGTGCGATGGTCGCCGTTATTGTAGGTGACCAAGGCGCGCCTGAGCCAAAGGTTGGCTTCCTCTTCGTCCTTCGGCTTGTGGAAATGATAGAGGGTCTCGTGCACTTCCTTGATCGTGCGAAACGGCCGCTCGACCTTGCCTTTCGCTCGCGCCGGCGTGCGCCGCTCGCTGTCCGACGGGGGCATATGCGTGAGAACCCGGACACCAAGGCTACCCATGACGGACTGGAAAACGCGCGAGCGGCTCACCGGCCCGTTATCCATATGGATGGTCGTTGGAATCCCCTGAAGCGGCAGTTCCGGTTCAGGCTTGGCGGCGAAGGCATTGTAGAGAAAGCGCAAGGCGGACTCCGCGTCCTCGCCGTAGACGGAGCGGTATTCCTGATAGCTCGCGCCGGAGCGATCATCGACCACGGAGAACAGCATCAGCGTCGGCCGGCCGCGCCCTTCCTCGACCCAAAGCGGCGCTTCCACCTGCTTCAGGTCGGACGGGCTCATGTCGAAGTGCCAGAGTTCGTTGGAACGCCGCGCCTGGAATCGGACGGCAGCCACCGGGCGGGTGACGCGCGCATAATCCAGGCCGGAAACACGCAGCAGCCGATCGACCGTTGCGCGTTTCAAGATGCCGGGCGGTGCACGGACCAGGCCATCGGGCGTCACCACGCCGTCTTCCTCAAGCAGCTTGATGGCGCGCGCCGTGGAGATATGCCGCCCCTTCCGGTTCGCCGTTCTGATCTTCAGGGCCGCGATGATTTCGGCATAGGTTTCCATCTCCGGCTGCGGGGCGATCCGGGAGGTTCCGTGATCGGCGCGCCGTACGGATTTCGGGCGGTTCAACTCCCGCAGCGCCCGATACAGGGTCCAGATCGAGATGCCGTAGGCATCGGCGGCACGAGCAACAATCTCGGTACGGCCTGGATCACGGGGAGAAAGCAGCGACAATCGGCGTCGAAGATCGACAAGAGCCTCTCCGGGCGGCCGCTTTCTCCGCTCAGCCATGGACGTCCTCGGATTCCACTGTTTTGGGAGAGCCACCCTTCTTGCCGATATGACGATAGAGGGTTGCAACAGAAACCCCCATGCGCTGCGCAATATTGCGTACCGGTATGCTGCCTTCCTTCATCAGGGCGCGCGCCGCGGCAATATCGCCCGGGCGCATCGCGGGCGGGCGGCCACCCTTGCGGCCACGTTGCCGCGCCTCGACCAGTCCAGCCGTCGTGCGTTCGCGGATCAGAGCACGTTCGAACTGGGCGATCGCACCGAAGACATGGAAGGTCAGCATGCCGCCCGGCGTCGTCGTATCAATGCTCTCGGTCAAGGACACGAGCCCGATCTTCGCGCGCTCCAACTCTTCCGCCGTCGCGATGAGCTTCTTTAGCGATCGCGCCAACCGATCGAGTTTCCAGACAACGAGCGTGTCACCAGTGCGAAGCACGTCGGAGAGAATTCGGCCCAATTCCGGGCGGTCATCGCGAGCGCCTGACCCGCGCTCGGTAAACACCTTCTCGCAACCGGCGCGTCTCAGCGCCTCAAGCTGAAGCTCCGGATTTTGATCGATCGTGCTGACCCTGGCGTACCCGACCCGCATAGCCATCCAAATGTTCTTGAAAGTCGTTGGACACATAGCATTTTGCGACAACCGTTTCTATAACAGTTTTGAGAAGATTCCATCGCGCCATTCAAGGGGCGTGACGGCATGCGCTATGGCATGCTCAAAAACCCTCGTTTATGACAAACGATCCATGGAAACCAACTATGTGTCTGACGGCCGAATATTCGCGACATGGAGCAGGGAACCTTACGCATCGAAAATCGGGCGGTCCCCGATCTTGTCCCCCTTGTATGGGATACTCCGGGAATTGAGGCGGCGATACCAAAGGATGCGGTCGGCCAGGCCGTTACCATGTTCGAGCCGCAGGAATGCGCCAACTACTTCAAATCTTGCGGATATGACCCCGAGTAATGTGGACGTGCTCTAGGTCACCCAGAGGGGCGCTCGCATCGAGTATAACCTTAAGCGCGATTGCTTCCGGTGAACCATCCTCCATATGTACGGGATGTACAGCCCACACAGACTTTTCGAGAACCACATTCTCAACAGAAACCTCATAAAGCCTACCCGACGCGAGCTCATCGAGGACAGTGCTCCTCATCACGATCGAAATGCCGAGACCAGCTCGAACTGCATGCTTCACAGCCTCAGTGCTCCCGACATTGAATGAGATTGGGAATTGCTCTGCCGCTTGGCCGAAGGCCTCGCGGAGCACGGATCCGGTACCGGTTCCACGTTCTCCGCCAATGAGGGACTCTTGAAATAACTCTGCCGCTTCAATTGTTTTTCGCGTCCTCCAATTATGCTGTGGGGATACGATTATTACCAGCTTTTCCTTCCGCCAAAGGCGGGCTTGATATCCTTTTCGATCGTCCCACCATTCGGTAAAGGCTAGATCAATCTCCTTCCTCAAGAGCTTTTCGATGATTTCAGGATTTGAGGCAACGGCCACCTCAGGTGGCCGGCCTTGAGCATCCTGTAAACGCTTCAAGTGGACTGGCAAAATATAGGTACCGATGTTAGTACTGGCACCCAACGTAATCCGGCCGCTGTGCAGGCGGTCCAGAGATCTCTTCGTGACGGTCAAAAGGCTGCGTGCGAATGGCAAGAATACGAGCCCTTGCCGAGTCGGCACACACTTGTCCTTCCTCCTCTCGACCAGCCGCACCCCTAGTATATCCTCCAATCGTTTCACATTATGTGAGACAGTCGGTTGGGATATCTGAAGCCGTCGCGACGCCTCGTGAAAGCTGCCAGTTTCGATTACCTCTATGAATGCTGCGACATGCGAAAGGCTAAACATTACTTTCTCTAATCAAGGAATTAGTTGAACCTCGTTAATTGCCGCACGAGGTCTTCGGCCTTGGACAAAATCTATAATGTTGTCAGCAGCCTCGTGCTCGATAGCCAAACGCGACTTCGCCACTGCTGAGCCTATGTGGGGTGTCAAGATCGAATCATGTTCGCGATTGAGGAGACCCCCGTGGACCTTGTCAGGCCGGTCGGGTCTGGCCCAGTCCTCCATCTCATAAACATCAGCGGCGTAGCCTCCCAAGCGCCCCGCCTGCAAT
>JAYQVF010000222.1:0-4684 GCA_038148335.1 Alphaproteobacteria bacterium
ATGTCGTAGAGCGCGTCGTAGAGCGGCCGCAGATAGGGATCGACCTTCTCGCGCAGGTCGCCCGGCAGGAAACCTAGCCGTTCGCCCGCCTCCACGGCGGGACGCGACAGGATGATGCGGCTGCGTTCGCCCCGGGTCAGCGCCGAGACCGCCGCCGCGACCGCAAGATAGGTCTTGCCGGTGCCCGCCGGGCCGAGGCCGAAGACCAGATCGTTACTGCGCATGGCTTCGAGATAGCGCTGCTGGTTGGGCGAGCGCGGCATGATCGTCCGCTGGCGGGTGCGGATGATCAGCGGGCTGGTATTGTCCGATTGCCGTTCCTGTTCCATGCGGATGGCGCCGTCCACGTCGCCGGGACCGACCTCGAGGCCATCCTTGAGGCGTCGGTAGAGGCGTTCGAGCACCGACCTTGCCATATCGCGCGCGGCCGCGTCGCCGTCGATCGCGACAAGATTGCCACGCGAGGACAGCGCCACGCCGAGCCGCTGTTCGATCCGGGCGAGATGGCGGTCGTGCTGGCCGAACAGGGCCGGCAACAACCGATTGTCGTCGAAGGCGACGACGCTAGAATCGGGAAGCGATGCACCCCCGGCCGGCGCCGGATCGGACAAGGCGCTATCGACCCTAGGCAGCGTCGGCACCCCGCGGCGGCGCGCTGATGCGGCCGGAAAGACTGTTGGGCAGGACCGCGTCGATCGACACGGCGGCGATCGTGCCGAGACGGTCGGCGGCCGCATCGACC
Source organism: Alphaproteobacteria bacterium (assembly GCA_038148335.1). Classification (GTDB taxonomy): domain Bacteria; phylum Pseudomonadota; class Alphaproteobacteria; order SHVP01; family SHVP01; genus CALJDF01. The sequence continues at coordinate 743 of JAYQVF010000222.1, forward strand.
TGGACCGGCTGGAGATAGGGCGAACGCCCGGCAAGCTGGCCTGCGTGGCGGCCCTTGCGGTCGAGCAGCACCGGCATCGTCTTGCCGAGACAGGACTGGTTGAACGCGCGCTGCTGCTCGGCGACGAGCGCCTGGAGCGCAGCCAGTCGTTCGCTCTTCACCGTTTCGGACACCTGTCCCGGCTGCGTGGCCGCCGGCGTGCCCGGACGCGGGCTGTATTTGAAGGAATACGCCTGGGCGTATTCGACATCGCGGATGAGATCCATCGTACGCTGGAAGTCTGCGTCAGTTTCGCCCGGAAACCCAACGATAAAGTCGCTCGACAGCGCCAGGTCGGGCCGCGCCGCCCGCAGGCGCTCGACGATCCGGCGGTAATCCGCCCCGGTGTGGCCGCGATTCATTGCCGCGAGGACCCGGTCGGACCCGGACTGTACCGGCAGGTGAAGGTAGGGCATCAGTTCGGGGACGTCGCGATGGGCGGCGATCAGGCCGTCGTCGACGTCGCGCGGGTGGGACGTGGTGTAGCGCAGGCGCTTCAGGCCCTCGACCTCTCGGACAAGGCGGCGGATGAGGTCGCCCAACCCGCAAACCGATCCGCCGGACGCGGCGCCATGGTAGGCGTTGACGTTCTGGCCGAGCAACGTGATCTCCGAAACGCCGCCCGCGACGAGGGCGCGCGCCTCGGCCACCACGTCGGCCACCGGCCGCGAGAATTCGGCGCCGCGCGTGTAGGGCACCACGCAGAAGGTGCAGAACTTGTCGCAGCCCTCCTGGATGGTGAGAAAGGCGCTGGCGCCGGCCTGCGGACCGGGTTGCGGCAGATGATCGAACTTGTCCTCGACCGGGAAGTCGGTGTCGAGTACCAGCCCGCCGCCGCGCGACAACTTTGCCACCATCTCCGGCAGACGGTGATAGGCCTGGGGCCCGAAGACCATGTCGACGTAGGGCGCGCGCCGGGCGATTTCGGCGCCCTCGGCCTGGGCGACGCAACCGGCGACCCCGAGGACAAGGCGGCGGCCTTCCGCTTCGCGCTCGCGCTGCAGGACATGCAGACGACCCAGTTCGGAGAAGACCTTTTCGGCGGCCTTTTCGCGGATGTGACATGTGTTGAGAATGACCATGTCGGCCTGATCCGGACTGTCGCACGGCGCATAGCCGAGCGGGGCCAGAACGTCCGCCATCCGGGCGGAGTCGTAGACGTTCATCTGGCAGCCGTAGGTCTTGATGAAGACGTTCTTACGCAACCGAGTTCCGGACTTCTTTTCTGCGTGACGCGCGTCCTGGGGCGACGTTAGCACCGGTCGACCCCCAGTCAAGCCGGTGCCGTTACACGGCTGCGGCGCTTGCTCGGCGCGAGGCCGGTGCCGAGCCGGCCGCTGATCGCATCGGAAACGCCCTGGCTCACGACGTCCTCGCAGTGCCGCGCCAGCTCCTTGCGCGAGGCGAACTGGTCGATTGTCACCACGGGATGAAACTGGACCGTCACGGTGACCTGGCCGGCCGCCAGCACGCCCCACAGATGCGGCGCGAGATCCATGTCGGCGTACCAGGCGACGGTCGGGCGGTCGTCGCGGCCGATCGGCAGGCCGTTGAGCCCGACATAGGCGATCGACACCGGTTGCACCGACAGGGGCTTGCCATCGGTGCGGTGCTCGGCGATCGCGAAGAATGCGCTCTTGAACGGCAGCACCCGGTTGCCGTCGCTGCTGGTGCCTTCGGGGAATAGGCCGATCCGTTCGCCTTCGTCGAGACGCACCAGCATTTCGTCGCGATGGCCGGCGGTGCGCTGGCGGGTGCGGTCGACGAATACCGTACGCTGCAGCCGCGCCAGCAGACCGAAGACCGGCCATCCGTTGACCTCGCGCTTGGCGACGAAGGCGACCGGAGTCATCGATCCGAATACCGTGATGTCGAGCCACGACGCGTGATTGATGGCGAAGAGCAGCGGCCGGGCTTCCGAGATCTCGCCGACCTGGACGATGCGGATGCCGATGATCGCCGCCACGGCGCGATGGAACAGGCGCGGCACGTAATGGGCGTGACCCTTGCCGAGCCTCAGTGCCACTTGCTGTGCGGGAACCAGCAGTATTCCAACGATGGCGACCGCCAGGAGATTTGCGGCGGCTCTCACGTGATGCATCGTGTGTACGCTATCGCTTGGGCTTTGCCTTGCCGGCGAGCGGCGTTCCGTAAAGCTCGAGCTTGTGTCCGACGAGATTGAATCCGAGGCGCTTGGCGATCCTGGCCTGCAGTTCCTCGATCTCGGGGTCGTGGAACTCGATGACCTCGCCCGACTTCATATCGATCAGGTGGTCATGGTGTTCGTCCGGCGTTTCCTCGTAGCGCGCGCGCCCGTCGCCGAAGTCGTGCCGGTCGAGAATCCCGGATTCTTCGAACAGCCGCACCGTGCGATAGACCGTGGCGATCGAAATGCCGGAATCGATCGCCGTCGCGCGCCGGTAGAGCTCTTCCACGTCGGGATGGTCGTCGGCCTCGGACAGCACGCGCGCGATGATGCGCCGCTGTTCCGTCATCTTCAGCCCTTTTTCGATGCAGCGCTGTTCGAGGTTTCCGCTCATCCGGTCAATCTAACGCAATTCGTCGCGGCAGGTCATCGACCGCGCGGCTATTTCGTGCGCCGCTTGCGGCTCCGCTTGGTGCCGAGGCCGATTTTCTTGGCCAGGTCGCTCCGCTGTTGCGCGTAGGCCGGCGCCACCATGGGGTAGTCCGATGGCAGACCCCATCGGTCCCGGTATTCTTCCGGCGTCATGTTGTAGCGCGTCTTGAGGTGGCGCTTGAGCATCTTGAGCTTCTTGCCGTCTTCGAGGCACACGATGTATTCGGGCATCACGGACTTCTTCACCGGGACCGCCGGATGCGGCCGCGCCGCGGCAGGCGTCGGCGCGTTTCCAAGACCGGACAGCGCGGCGTAGACCTGCTGAATCAGACTCGGCAAGTCCGCGATCGCGACCGTATTGTTGGAAACGTGCGAGGCCACGATATCCGTCGTGAGCGCCAGAAGCTCGCTGGAACGCGGCTGATCGGCCATCGCTTTGTTGATCCTTCTACTTACGTCTATTGTATCCAATATATAGAAGCCAATTCTGGCCAAGCAACCACCAAGAATCGGCGAGTCAAGCGAAGTGCCCGCAAAGTCAAGGATAGCCGCCGATCACTTGCTCGATATCACCGGCGAGGTGTGCCCGATCACCTTCGTCAAGACCAAGCTCGCGCTCGAAAAGATGGCGCCGGGCCAGGTTCTGGCGGTGGACCTGAAAGGCGCGGAGCCGCTCGGCAACGTGCCGCGGTCGGCCACCGACGCCGGTCATGCGGTGCTGGAGATCGAGGATCGCGGCTCAGGCGTCCATCGGGTCCTTATCCGCCGCGCCTGAAGCCAGGACCCGCCGCATCACCAGCGCATCCTGGCCGCTGTCCGCGTAGTAGGCGCGGCGTCGGCCGGCCGCCTCGAAACCCGCCGCCCGGTACAACGCCAGGGCGGCAGCGTTGTCCGCGGCAACCTCGATGAACAGCCGGGCCGCGCCGGCGGTTGCCGCACGGGCCAGGGCGAAGGCCAGTAGGGCGCGGCCGAGGCCCCGGCGGCGGGCGGCGGGATGGACGCAGATCGTGATGATTTCCGCTTCGTCGGCTGCCACGCGGGCAAGCACGAAGCCGGCAACGCGCTCGGTCTCGATCACACCGACAAACGCCCCCGGCATGGCCGCCAGGGTCGCCACTTCGTCGGCGCCCCAGGCAGTGGCAAAGCAGGCCCCGTGCAGCGCGGCGAGACTGGCCGCCAGCGACGGTGTCAGCGGCAGCGGCGCCGGGACGACCTCGCTCACGATGGCGGCAGCTTGGCGTCCGGCGCCCGCAGATAGCGCGGCGACGGCGGCGTGCGGTAGGGCTCGGGGCCGTCGGCGGCCAGCGCCGCCGCAGCGAGAAGCG
>JAYQVF010000223.1:0-4658 GCA_038148335.1 Alphaproteobacteria bacterium
TCGAGAACCTGGTCGAACATTGCTCCGATCGCGAAGGTCTCGAGTGTCATCTTGAAATCGTTCTTGCCGTTAGCCAGATCAGCCAGCCCCCGGAGCGGACCGGTCTCGGTTTCAAGCCGCTCGGTTTCGGTCAGAGCCGCGGCAAGCGATTCCTTGAATTTGGTCAGTGACGATACATCCGTTCTCGCTGTGGCAAGTGCAGCGTTGGCCGCGTTCAGGGTCTGGGTGGCGTCTGCCAACGCCAGCTGAAGCGGGGCAAGATCCGGGCGTTCACGATCTGCGCAAGCGGCTATGGCGTTCTGCAATGTCGTGCGAGCAGCGATCAATCCATCGCGGTGATCGGTCACCTTCTTGCGGTCGGCGTCGAGAGTCGGGAAATGGCTCTTGCAAGCATCGTATCCCGCTTTGTCCAGCCCGACCTCGGCAAGCCGAGCGTCAAAATCACCTTGGGCCTTTTTCACGCGCTGTTGCTGCGCGTCGCGCGCCCGCTTTGTTGCTTCAAGCTGCTCGTGCGCACGGGTGAACGTTTCACTGGCGGCTCGGTCCTGTTGCGTCGCCACTTCCAGCGCCTCAGAGAGTTGCCTTTGCTCTCTCTGTAAAGCCTTCCGTTGAGCGACAACCGCCTCGGGCGTGCGCAGACCTTCCGGCAGAGCTTCGATCACTGTGTCCAGCTTGGCGCGCGCGCCGGCAAGAGCGGTCTCGGCCTTCCCCGCAGCGGTGCGCGCCGTAGCCTCGCCGGTTTCTGCCTCGGTCACCTTTCCCTTGAGTTCGGCCAACTGCTCCGCCATCGCGCCCAGATCGACCGCCTCTCCAAGCGTGGCGACGGTTCCTTCAATCCGCGCGATTTCGGCTTCGAGTTCCGCCAACGTGCGCTCAGGCCGCTCCTGTTCCTCCAGCGCCCGCTTCTTTTCGTCGAGCCGCGTTCGGAAATTGCCGAGGTCGCTTTCAGCCCGAACTCTGGCTTCGGAGGCGGTTCTCGCCTGAACCTGAGCGCTCCGAAACGCTTCTGTCAAACCAGATTGTTCAGGCGCACCATGGGCAGGCGCAGGATGATCATGGGAACCACAGACAGGGCAGGGCGCCCCTTCGGTCAACTTTTCCGCGAGAATGATCGCTTGCGTGCGCGAAAGCCGTGCCTCGGCATCTACCAAGTCCGCGTCAGCGGTTCGCGCCGCGTCGGTTCTTGTCGCCAATTCGTTCGATGCCGCTTCGACATTTCGTTTAGCATCTGCGACAGCTTGTTGCGCCTTAGCATACGCCGCTGCCTTGACCCTTTCTCGGTTGACCTCGGCCAGCTTACCGATCAGCTGGCCTCGCTCCGTTTCGGTCTTTCGCGCTTGATCAAGCGCCAAATCGGTCGCATCGCGCTGAGACTTGAGCTTCTCTCGGGCATCTATGGCCTCGGTAAGAGCCTTTTTCGCTGAAGCTTCGTCCTTCGCAGCGTCGTCGAACGCGCTTCTAAGATCCGCTGCCTGCCCGACCTGTTTCTCGATCGCCTCCAACCTTGTCAGGTCAGCCTGAACTTGTTGCCGTCGGTCCTCGCCAGACTGTGCCTCAGCAAGTTTCTTTTCCGCCAACTCCTTCGCGCCGGTGGCGATGTTGAGTTCCGCCTCGGCCTTCGTGACAGCCTCCACCGCCTTCTGGCTGTCCTGCTCCGCATCGTGCCAAGCCGTCTCAAGATCACGGGCCTGCATGGCATTCCGGACAGCCTCAATCCGCTTGGCCAGTTCTTCGACCTCGGCCGTTTTCTTTTCTAGATCATCGAATGCCTGCTGTGCCGTATCGACAGCAGAAAATGCTTTCTCGATTTGCTCGCCTTCGGTCAGAGCTTTACGCGCGGCTTCGGTAGCCATCGCCGCGCCGTTCTGAATTGCCTGCTTTTCTTCGACTCTTGTTTCGGCTGCGGCAATCCCGAGTTCCAGCGCTTCGGCGCTCTCGAAGCCACGTTCCTCGAGTCGAGCCACGTAGAGAGCGCGCTGGTCGCGCAACGCTCGTTCTGCCTCTGAGGCTTCTTCTTTCAGCCGTGCGGCGAGATCGCGATAGATCTTCACGTCGAAGAGATCACGTAATATCTCGACCCGCGCATCCGTTTTTGCGGCTAGGAACGTCTCGAACTTCCCTTGCGGTAAGAGCACGATCTGTCGAAACTGATCTGCCCCGTAGCCAAGCAGCGCCTCGACCTGCTGCCCCACTAGCGAGACCTTCTTTTCCGCAATGACACGGCCAGACTGACTCGGACCGAGAGTGTCCACCGGAATCCCGGTGACGTCGAACAGCGAGGCTTCCGCCGCGTCCTCAGTGGTCCCTTCACCGCGTGCCTTTGGACGTTCCTGCGCCGGACGACGACGGATCAGGTAGGTCTTGGCGCCCAGCTCAAAGACAAATTCGACTTCGGTAGGTAGATCCGACGCGGCGTGATCCGAGCGTAGTGAACGTGGTTCCTGATCAGTCTTGGTCGGCGCCCCGAATAGCGCGAAGGACATCGCCGAAAACAGCGTCGACTTTCCCGCGCCGGTCTGACCATAGATTCCAAACAGACCCGTCTCCAGCGCGGACCGGAAATCGACTACCTCGGTTGTCGCAAATGGCCCGAAGGCTTGAAGCGATAGGCGAATGGGTCTCATGTCTGCTCCTCCCCGGAGGCTACTGCGTGGAGCTTTTCCGCGACGATCGCGACTTCGGTGGCGTTTGGTTCCCGGCCGCGCACAACCTTCACGAAGTCGCCAATCATCTCGATCGGCGTGACCGCGGCCCGCCCGCTGCCGAGCGCCTTGGTCTCTGCCTCGCGCTCCTGCCGGGCATAGGCCAGATGGCAAGCATTGGGATAGGTCGCGCGTAACCGCTTCATCGGATCGATCAGAGGGTTTTCATCCGTCAGGATAGCCTGGATGAAATCGTCAGACGGCGTTCCTGCCAGAAGATCCGAGAATGCCCCGGTAAGCGAGCGGACCTGCCGGATCGGTCGGAACGGTACGGTGCGGATGTCGACACCTTCAGCTTTCAGATCGACGACAGTCATGGATTTTTCGTTTCCCACCTCGTCGAAACCGAAAGCGAGCGGCGCGCCGGAATATCGAATATGGTGAGCGCCCACTTCCTGCGGCTTGTGCAGATGCCCCAGCGCAACGTAATCAGCCCCATCGAAAACCTCCGCGGGCACGGTTTCGATGCCGCCGACCCGCGTCAGGGCGCGTTCGGTCTCACCGACCGCGCCGCCCGCGACGAAAGCATGGGCCACCACCACCCAACGCGCCCCATCAGGCACCTGCCTCCTTGCCGCAGCGATCTGGGCGGCAACTACCTCCGCCGGCGCATTAATACTTTCATCGCTGAACACCTCGCGTGCGGCGTATTCATAGGAAAAGGGCAGTGCGGAAAAGGCGACCTCGCCCTGCGCGTCACGCAGCACCAGCGGCGCTTCCACCGCATCGGCAATCCCCCGCACCAGCACACGAGACGCGGTGGAAAAGACAGACATAGCCTCGATCCTGTCGCCAGAATCGTGGTTTCCAGAGATCATCACCACAGCGGCTTCGGTCTCCTCTGCTACACGCTTGAGGAAGCGATTGAACTGCCGGATCGATGAATTGGGCGGAGAGGCACGGTCAAAAACGTCCCCCGCGATGACAAGAACATCGACCCGTTCGACCACAAGCGCTTCAAGGATCTGACCCAGGATAACCTCATGATCCTCCTCGAGGCTCAACCCCATGAACTGCCGCCCCAGGTGCAGATCTGCCGTATGAAGTAGTCTCATGTCGCACCGTCATTTATTACACATGTAAAAATTATATGGACAATTGTAGAGAGTCAAGATATCCTTCCCCCATGCCCTTCGAAGACCTCAAACACGCCCAACGTGCGCGCCTGGAGTACCTCGACAGATTGTTTTTCTGGGACGGGGCAGCTACTCGCGCCTCCTTGATCAAGCGTTTTGGCATTTCGAATGCACAGGCCGCTCTCGATTTTCGGGCTTACCTCGCTGAAGCGCCAAAAGACGCACTGCATTATGATGCGTCGTCGCGCCAATACCTTGCCCATGACAGCTTTGAACGGCTCAGTGGCAAGGCGTCCTCGATGGAGTTGGAGCAACTCTTGGGTGGCGCACCATTTTCCGCATTCGATAGATTGCCAGATTTGCAGCGCACTCAGGACCTGCGTGTCTTACGGCCGCTCTACCGTGCCTTCAGGGCGAAAGAGGCAACGAGCATCGTTTATCAATCGATGCGAGATCCAGAACCGATGACTCGCTGGATTGCACCTGTTCGGTTCGCTTCTGATGGCGTTAGGCTTCACGTACGAGCCTGGTGTTTTGAACGTGAGGGTTTCCGTGACTTCCATCCTGCTCGCATAGACCCTGATCAGTCTTTCGCAAGAACCAAGCCAGCCGAGGCAGTGCCCCGAGATGACGATTGGTTCACTTGGGCCATCCTGAAACTCAAACCGCATTCAAGATTGACTGAGGCGCAGCAGCGCGTGGTCCGCATTGAATTTGGGTTCACCTCAGATGTGCTTGAGGCCAGAACCCGGAAAGCACTTGAGTTCTACACGGAACGCCGGTGGGGTCTTGAGCAAAAGGAACCTCGCCTTGAACTGGTCTCTATCGACTATGTCCCAATGACCAAGGAAGAGATCGATGCAAATTGATATGCGCCGCA
>JAYQVF010000224.1:0-4620 GCA_038148335.1 Alphaproteobacteria bacterium
GGCTGAACGTCTGCCGGGCGCGGGCACGCGCCCTCTACCACACCCCCGATTCATCCCCTAATCTGCGCGCCCCATGAAGGAAGCATTGCGCCAGATCGACCCCGCCACCGCGGAATACCCGCGCCTGTTCACGCCTATCGAGCTCGCGGGCAAGACGCTCAAGAACCGCATCGTCCATGCCGCGATGTCGACGCGCTATGCCAGGAACGCGGAAGTCACCGACCAGCTCGTCGGCTATTACGCCAACCGCGCCGCGGGCGGCGCCGCGATGCTGGTGTGCGAGCCGCTCGGCATGCGCAAGGGCCAGCGCCAGAGCGCGCGTCCCGACGTCTTTGGCGCGGCCAACCTCGACGGCCTGAAGCGCTGGGCCGACACGGTCGGCGAATACGACAGCTGGATGCTGGCCCAGGTGCAGGACCCGGGCCGCGGCTATCACAAGCCGGCCGGCCGGCGCACCCAGGCGATCGGCCCTTCGGCGTTGCCCGACGACTGGTCGTGGACCGTGCCGCACGCGCTCAGCGTCGACGAGATCCGCACCATGATCGACGAGTTCGCCTTCTCGTCGGCCCGTCTCAAGGAGGCCGGCTGGGGCGGCGTCGAGATTTCCGGCGGCCACGGCCACATCTTCCACCAGTTCCTGTCGCCGCATTCCAACCACCGCGACGACGCCTATGGTGGTCCGCTGGAAAACCGCGCGCGCCTGATCGACGAACTGATCGACGCGTTGCGCGCCGAATGCGGCGCCGACTTCATCATCGGCCTGCGCCTGCCGGGCGACGACTTCGTCGCCGGCTCGATCGACGCCGACGAGGGCGAGCGCCTGACCCGCCACTTCGCTGGGCCACGCAAGGTCGATTACCTCAACTGGGTGCAGGGCGCGCACCACCGCTCGCTCGAACAGCACATCCCCGACATGCACTTCGAGCGCGGCACCTTCTTCGACCTGACCAAGCGCATGACCCAGGCCGCCGACGGCGTCGTCACCGCCTGCGTCGGCCGCATCCTCGAACCGATCCAGGGCGAGGCGCTGCTGCGCGACGGCGTCGCCGATCTCGTCATGCTCGGGCGCACGATGGTCACCGACGCCGCCTGGGGCCTGAAGGCGGCGCAGAACCGCGACAACGACATCAGGAAGTGCGTGTCCTGCAACAACTGCTGGGGCGTCATCAACCAGGACCAGCCGCTGCAGTGCGACAACAACCCGCGCGTCGGCTTCGCCGAAGAGGTCGACTGGTGGCCCCAACCGATCCCGGCCAAAAAGAAGATCGCCGTCGTCGGCGGCGGCGTCGCCGGGCTCGAGGCGGCGTGGGTCGCCGCCGCGCGCGGCCACGACGTCACGCTCTATTCGGCCGGCAGCGAACTCGGCGGCAAGATCCGTCTCAACGCGCTGATCCCGACCTGCGATCCGCTGTCCTCGATCTACGACTACCAGCAGGTCATGGCGCGCAAGGCCGGCGTCCGCTACGAGCTCGGCTGGCGCGTCACCGCGGACGAATTGATCGCCGCCCGGCCCGACGCCGTCGTCCTCGCGACCGGCGCGACCATGATCTGGCCCGAACAGCTTCCCGAGAGCTTGCGCGACGAAGGCTTCATCCTCGACCTGCGCACCATCGTCGCGGAACTGCTCGACCATCCCGGCAAGCAGCCCGGCACCGCCGTGATCTTCGACGAGGACGGTCTCGACGGCACCTATTCGTCGGCCGAATACCTCGCCACGCTGTTCGACAAGGTCGTCATCGTGTCCCCGCGCGAAATGCTCGCCCGCGACGAACCGGTGGTGCGCCAGCAGAGCATCTACCGCCGCCTCTACGACGCGCGCATCGAGATCCTGCTGATGAGCGAACCGTCGCCCAACGAGCGCTTCGAGGACGGCGTCTTCGTCTACCGCAACATCGTCAACGGCGACGAGGGCGAGATCGCCGACGTCTCGCTGTTCACCTATTCGACGCCGCGCGCCCCCGACCTCGACCTGCTGGCGCCGCTGCGCGCCGCCGGCATCCCGGTCGAGGTCATCGGCGACGCCTGGATGCCGCGCAACCAGATGGTCGCGACGCAAGAGGGCCACGCCGCGGGCTTGCGGGTTTAACACAGACAGACGCCACGCTTCCGCACCTCCTCCCCCGCCTGCGGGGGAGGTCCGGCCGCAGGCCGGGGAGGGGGCCGTCGCCTCAACCGGCTACCCGGGCGGTTGGCGTGCGGGTCTAGCCCGCGCCGCGACCCGGAAACCCCGGTTTTCCGCCTTTCCGCCGCTGCGACACCCTGCCGCGGAGCGGCTTGACCTATATCAAGCGCACCGCCCGCGCGGCCTGCGATGCTTTCCTCACGATATTCGAAGGAGCAACGCAATGAGCGGTATCGAAACAGTCTTCCTGGGCTTTGTGATTGGTGCATTCGCCGTTTTCGGCCTGCTGCTGTTCACCCTGGAGCAGAGCGACCGGCGCAAGCTCGGCTATCGCTCGGGTCCGCAGCCTCTGAACGCCCCGATGTCTTCCCCCGCTAACGACGCCCAGTACCGCAAAGCAGCCTGACCTCTCAGACTGGGCGAACATAGGGTCGTCGTCCTGAACCCAGCGGCGACCTGACTGGCGCGAGGCCGCCCCGCTCTCGCGCCAAACTGAACCCCTCCCTCGTGGAGGGGTTTTGTTTTGCCCCCGGCGCGCCGCACACATCCTTCACATCCCGTTAACCCCGACCGGCCTAGCCTTGAGCCTCCCGCGCAAGGGCCGCCATGCACCGCGCCGTCTATTCCTCGCTCAAGGTCTTTCACCACCCCGACCGCCTGCAGGCGCTGGCCGCGGGCCGCCACGTCGCGCCGCTGCACGTGCGCCTCAAGCCGACGAACGTCTGCAACCACGACTGCTACTTCTGTGCCTACCGCCGCGACGGTCTCAGCCTCGGCAGCACGATGCAGGTCCGCGACCGCATCCCGCGCGACAAGATGCGCGAGATCGTCGAGGATCTGATCGCCATGGACGTCCGCGCCGTCACCTTCTCGGGCGGCGGCGAGCCGCTGCTCTATCCCTGGCTCGGCGAAACGCTGGAAAGCCTCGCGGCCGGCGGCATCGCCATCGGCGTGCTGACCAACGGCGCGCAGCTGCGCGGGCGTCTCGCCGAAGCGCTGGCGCGCACCGCCGCCTGGGTGCGCGTCTCGATCGACGGCTGGGACGCCGCCAGCTACGCCCGCAACCGCAACGTGCCCGAGTCGAGCTTCGAGAAGGTGCTCGCCAACATGGCGGCGTTCGCGCGCCTGCCGGGCAGCTGCACGCTCGGCGCCAGCGTCATCGTCGATGCCGAGAACGCGCCGCACCTGTCGGGCCTCGCCGCGCGGCTCAAGGCGGCCGGTGCCGCCCACGTCAAACTCTCGCCCTGCATCGTCAGCGAGGACGCCGCCGGCACCGCCGGCCACCACGCGCCTTTCGCCGATACCGCGCTGGCCGAGATCGGCCGCTGCCGCGCGCTCGAGGACGACCGCTTCGCCATCGTCGATCACTATCATTTCGAAACCGACACCGGCGCGGAGCGCCATCCGCGCTGTCCGATGCTGCGCCTGCTCACCGTGATCGCCGCCGACGGCGCCGTCTATGCCTGCCAGGACAAGGCCTATACCGAGGCCGGCCGCATCGGTTCGATCGTGGACCGCCGCTTCCGCGACCTGTGGCACAGCGACGAAACCCAGGCCTGGATCGACGCCTTCGATGCCCGCACCTGCGGCCACCATTGCGTCGCCGCCGGCAAGAACGCGCTGCTCAACGACTTCCTCGACACCGACCGCGCGCACCTCGCCTTCGTCTGAGCGCTGTCGCGCCGCCGATCCACCACGGCTGGTGGATCGGACGTCGCGTCAATGTCAAGCGGCAGCGGATTGCTGGCGGCGAAATCGCCGTGCTACCGATCTGCGCCGGCCTGCCGTGCGGCGGGTCGTCCGCCGTGCGCCGGGTCGCGTTGAGGTGAAATGAAAATGCGTTCGTTTGCGTTTGTTGTGGCAACCGTCGGCATCGTCGCGACGGTGTGGGGCACGGGAGCGCGTGCGGAAACCTCCGCCGAGATCATGAGCGGCATGTCCAAGGACGTGCAGAAGGTGATCAAGGCGGTCGACAAGTCCCAGGCCAAAAAGATGGCCGCGTTCTGCGCCGGCGGGCCGGAGAAGATCGCCGCCGCCGTGTCGCAGCGCGCGACCAGCATGGCCCAGGCGCAGGAGGTCAGCGCCTCGATCGGCTCGCAGATGGGCGACGGCCCGAGCCGCTACTACACGGCGAAGTGCACCGAGGCGAAGGCCCAGTAGGCCGCCGCCGTCCGGCATCGCGCAAAGCGCCTCGCCCGACCGGCGGGGCGCTTTCTTTTTTTGGGGTGAAGGCTAGTTGAGCGCGATCGTGAAGGTCAGCGTCTCGGCATAGTCCGTCGCCGTCGCCAGGTTCGACGTCGTGCCGTCATAGGCCAGGTTGACCTCGTAGGCGTCGCCGCCCGCGGCCGTGCGCTCGGCGCTGCTCACGAAGGTGGCGGTCTCGGCGGTAAAGGTCAGCGCCGCCGTGCCCTGGAACAGCGTGAATCCCAGGTTGTCGGTCGTGCTCTCGGAATAGAAGCAGGGCAGGGTGCAGTCGCCGTTGGTGACGTTGGCCGAGG
>JAYQVF010000225.1:0-4484 GCA_038148335.1 Alphaproteobacteria bacterium
GGCAGGTCGACGAAGGCGAAGTCCGGCGAGTAGGCCGTGAACTGCGACGACGTGTTCGACGTGATGTCGATGAAGCCGGTCTGCACCGCGTCGAGCTGCGACAGGTCGGTGCCGAGCGTGGAAGACGGGTGAATCTGGATTTCCAGTTCGACGTCGTACTTTTCCTTCAGGATCTGCGGGATCATGCGGATCGAGATGTCGGTCGGATCGCCTTCCTTGGCGTTGAGGCCGGCAACGATCGGCTTGAGGTACTTCTTCGCCTGGGCCGACCGGGTGATGGCCGGGAAGCCGAGGATCGCCCCGGCACCGACGGCAGCCGAGGTCTTGAGGACGCTACGCCGGCTGATGCCCTGCGCTTGCGTGGTTTTCTTCGTCATGTCCTAGTCACCTTTTCTGGGATGTTTCGCACACCGCTCCCCGACCGCGCGACGCGGCCTTCGTTGTGCTTCTTGTTGCTGCGAAAAGGCGGGGCCGATGCCCGCCCCGGCACCTCTCGGGAGAGTCGGGTCGCTTCCAGTCTACCAGACCCCGAGCCTCGGCACAGCCGCGATTGTTACGTCCCGGCTTTTTCGGCAGCTGCCTTCATCATGGCGTGGATCATGTTGGGATGCGGCTTCAGCGGCTTGGGATAGGGCCGCCGGCTATGGCTGATTCCCATGGCGAGCAGGGTTTCCACCGTCTTGTAGGTCAACGCCCCCGGGTTGATCACCGGAACCGGCAACTCCCGGTTCAGGTAGTCGGCCGCCTGGTACATGGTGGTTGAGCCAAGGCAGATGACGTCCGCGCCCTTCTCGATGGCGCGCTCGCAGGCTGCCTTCATCTTGGGCAGCGTCTTGTCCTCCTTGCCGGTCAGCAGGTTCTTGTAGTCGGGCGGGGCGTCGTAGTTTTCGATCGCGGCGCAGAACGCCTCGAGCCCCAGCGACTTCACCATTTTCTGGTTGCGGATCACCGACGGCTCCCACTGGGCGAGCAGGGCGAACTTGTTGCCCAGGTTCATCGCGAAGGTCATCGACAGCTTGCCCGGACCCACCACCGGGATGTCGAGCCACGCGCGCAGTGCATCGAGGCCCGAGTCGCTCATGGTATCGATGCATACCGCATCGTAGCCGTCGTCCTGGGCCGACAGGCCGGCCTCGAAGATCGCCATGTCCATCATGACGAAGTCGTGCGGGCTCATGTACATCTCCGGGCCCGCCGTCACCGGCTTGAAGTCGAAATCGATGTCGGGGCCGAGGCTCACGGTGGTGAGTTGCTGGCGGCGGTTGTTGACGCCCTGTTCGTCCATCGCGAACGGGACGAGGACGAGTGCCTTTTTCTTCTTTGCCATGAGGCGACCTCCCTATTTGCGGCGCGAAGGTTTCTTCGCGCTCTTCTTCGCTGCCGGTTTCTTCGAGGCAGGCTTCTTGGCCGCGCCCTTCTTTTTCTTGAGGCCTTCCGCGCCGACCACCTTGGGGCCCTTCTTGGCCGCCGCTACCGCCGCGTCGAGCATGCCGTGGATGTAGTCGTCGCTGCGCCCGACCGGCGCCGGGTAGGACTTGCGGCTCTGCGCCAGGCGCAGGTTGATCATCATCAGCGCCGCGGCATAGGACGTTGGGCCCGGGCTGATCACAGGCACCGGCAGGCGTTCAGCGAGGAAGTCGCGCGCCTGGTGCATCGAGGTCGAGCCGAGGATGATGACGTCGGCGCGGTTCTCCTCGACCAGCTTCTGGCCGGCCTTGAGCAGTTTCGGGAACACCTCGCGTTCCTCGCCGCCGAGCAGGCTGAATCGGTCGGGCGCCATGCCGATCGACTGGAAGCCGGCGTATTTGTGCCATACGCCGAGTTCGTCCATGACCTTCTTGTAGAGGCCGAGCCAGCGTTCCCACATCACCAGCATGCCGAACTTGTCGCCCAGCATCATGGCGGTGAGGATGGTCGTGCGGCCGGGGCCGATGACGGGGATGTCGAGAACCGCGCGCAGGGCGGCGACGCCGGAATCGCTCATGGTGTCGATGCACACCGCATCGAAGCCGTCCTTCTGCGCCTCAAGCCCGGCCTCGAGCATGGTGAAATCGCCGACGACGTAGTCGTAGGGGCCAACAAAGTTGGTGCCGGCCCATTTCACCGGCTTGTAGTGGAACTCGAGATCGGGCCCGAGGTCGATCTGCTTGCTCTGCGCCTCGCGCATCGCGAGGTGCTCGCCGCTCATCGGAAACGGGACCAGTACCAGGACTTTCTTCTTCTTCCGCGCCATCTGCGCCTCCCCATCATGCGTGCTTGTTCGACAAGCCTGTTGACCGATCAGCCCCTCGCGGGGAATCGTGTCGGCCAAGCCTACGGCGAACGAGGGAGGGATACCATGGGCAGCGTGCTTCCGGCGAAGGGCAAGACGTTCGACGTCACCGTTCCGGTCCTGATCATCGGCGCGGGTGCCTGCGGCTGTACCGCGGCGCTGGCGGCGCATGAAAAGGGCGTCGAGGTCATGATCCTCGAACGATCCGATACGCCGCGCGGCAACACGTCGCTGTCCGGCGGACAGATTCCGGCCGGCGGCACCAAGTTGCAAAAGGCGGCGGGGATCAAGGACTCGGCCGACATTCTCTACAAGGACATCCTCGCCAAGGCGCAGGACCAGTGCGACCACGACCTGGCGCGCCACGTCGCCGACGAATCGGCGAAGACGGTGGACTGGCTGGTCGACCGCTGGAACCTGCCGCTGTCGTGCATTTACGACTTCACCTATCCCGGCCACACCGTGCCGCACATGCACGCCTCGCCGAGCCGCTTCGGCGCGGAACTGCTGACCGTGTTCCTGCAGGCGGTGGCGGGCGAGGGGATCGACATCGCGACCTCGGCCCATGTCACCGATCTCTACGCGGACGAGGACGGCACGATCCGCGGCGTGCGCATCACGCGGCCCGACGGCAAGCACGAGGACGTCGGCTGCCAGGCACTGGTCCTGGCCTGCAACGGATATGGCGGGAACAAGGAACTCCTGAAGAAGTACATCCCCGAGATTGTCGATGCGCACTACCACGGCCATGACGGCAACCAGGGCGACGCGGTGATGTGGGGCGAACAGCTCGGCGCCTCGATCAAGGACATGGGGGCGTTCCAGGGCCACGGCGCAGTCATCACGCCGCACAACATCCACCTGGGGTGGCCGTCGATCACCGAAGGCGGTTTCCAGGTCAACAAGGACGGCGTGCGCTTTTCCGACGAGAACCACGGCTATTCCGAACAGGCGCTCAATGTCGTGCGCCAGCCGGGCCACGTCGCATGGACGATCTGGGACCAGCGCTGCCAGGACGTCGCGATCCAGATGCACAGCCACCAGGAGGCGATGAAGGCCGACGCGATCAAGAAGTGCGAGAGCGTCGCCGAGCTTGCCAGATATATCGGCTGCGACGTCGCGACGCTGCAGAACACGCTCAACGAGAACACCGAGATGTGCGAGGGCAAGCGCCAAGACCCGTTCGGGCGCAACTTCGCGAAGAAGCCGCCTCTTAAGGCGCCGTACTACATCGCCAAGATCCAGGGCGCCCTGTTCCACACCCAGGGCGGTCTTGAGATCAACCGCGAGGCGCGCGTCCTGAAGAAGGACGGTACGCCGTTTCCCAACCTGTTCGCGGGCGGCGGCGCGGCGCGAGGGTTTTCGGGGCCGGCCGACTGGGGCTACCTGTCGGGCTCGGGCCTGATGTCGGCGACCAACCTCGGCCGCTTCGCCGGCGAGGCGGCTGCCGACTTGGTGAAGGGACGATAGAAGCCGTCCGGCCCCTCACTTTCTTGGGACTTGCCAATTCCGGCAATCGCCCCATGTGAGGGCGGCCCGCAAGCGTTGTCGCATGCAATGGGCGTAACTCGCTAGGGTGTCGGGCGGCGTGGAAAACTCCTTTTACGAACGCATCGAGCCGGTGGCCGACTTTTCGCAGGTCGTCGACCGGCGCGCCTATCACGATGTGCCCGACGATTGGTGGATCGGCCTGACCGACGTCGTCAAGTCGTCGGAGGCGATCGCGGCGGGCCGCTACAAGGCGGTCAATGTCGCCGGTGCCGCTGCCATCGGCGCCGTCCTCAACGCGCTGAACCACAAGCAGATCTCTTTCGCCTTTTGCGGCGACGGCGCGCAGTTTGCCGTGCCGGACGCCGACGCGGCGGTCGCACGCGAGGCGCTCCGCCGGACCGCGCGCTGGGTGCGCGACAGTCTCGATCTGGAGCTCCGGGTCGGTCTGATCCAGATGCGCGACATCCGCGCCGCCGGGCGCAACCTGACCGTCGCGCGCTACAGCGCGTCCCGCTCCGTCGATTATGCGATGTTTTCCGGCGGCGGCCTGCGCTGGGCCGAGGCCGAACTCAAGGCCGGCCGTCTGGCGCTCGAGGTTCCGGAATCGGCGCCTGAGCCCGACCTGAGCGGCCTGTCCTGTCAATGGGGACCTTTGCGCTCGCGCAACGGCGACATCCTGTCGATCATCGTGCGGCCGTCCGGCCCGGCGGCCGACGATGCC
>JAYQVF010000226.1:0-4456 GCA_038148335.1 Alphaproteobacteria bacterium
GCGCGACCTGGCCCGAACTCACCACCGTCTACGCCACCGAGATGGCGAAGCGCGGCGCGCGCCCGCGCTACATGAACACCTATCTCGGCGGCCTGCCGCACGAGAAGGTCGTCCGCGACGAGCCGCTCTATTTCGACGCGCTCGGCGAATACCAGCTCTACCTCGCCGACTTCGGCCGCTCGGCCGTGTTCGGCACGCCGTCGGACGAACTCAGGACCCGGGTCGCCGCGCTCGAAACCGGCTTCCGCGCCGCCCTCGACATTCTCAAGCCCGGCGTGCGCAAGAGCGCGATCATCGACACCGTGACCCGCGCCGTCCGCGGTGCCGGCTTCCCGGAATACTTCAACGTCTCGCCGCACTCGCTCGGCCTCGAGCACACCGACAACCCGATGCCGGTCGGCCCGGTGACCTTCGGCGCCACCGACGACTTCGCCCTCGAAGAGAACATGGTGATCAACATCGACATGCCGCACGTCGAATACGGCTGGGGCGGCATCCACATCGAGGACACCCTGCGCATCACGAAGGACGGCTACGAACCGCTGACCAGCCTCGACACGGCCCTGCGCGTCCGCGGCTAGGCCGATGGGCGCGGTCCTGCGCGACCTCTATGAGCCGGTCTTCGGCGGCTTCGCCGGGATCGCCATCCTCGTCAGCTACTTCGCCCTGTTCGTGATCTTCGCGCTCTATGTGATCGGCGCCGCGCAGTTTGCCCGCGGTTGCCTCGTCCCCTCGACCGATCTGTTGCGCCCCGAAGCCCACAGGATCGGCCGGCAGGCCCGCTGGTTCGGCTGGCTGCTCGCGGCAACCGCTGTGCTCCTCGCGGCCATCGCCACCCTGTCCGACCTCTCGGCGGCCTTCGGCGACGGCACCTATGTTGCGGTGGCGATCCTCCTGGTCATCGGAATCGCGGCGCTGCGCCGCGGCCGGCGCCTGCTTGAACTGATCGCCACGCCGGCCGCGGACTAAGTCCGGCGCTCAGACCCGTTCCGTTTCGGGCCGCGCCATCAGATAGAGCGCGTGCAGCGCGAACACCGCCGCCACCGCGGCGATGACCGCGAACGGCCCGCTCGGCGACAGCGACACGAACAGCCAGCCCGCGAGCAGCGGCCCAAACGCGGTCACGCCCGACGACACCATGCCCTGCACGCCCATCGCCTCGCCGCCCCGCCCCCTCGGCGCCACTCTACGGCAGGTTGCGGACCGCGCCTAACGCACGCGTCCGCTGACAGCGCGCGCGCTCCACGCTACAACGCCGCCCATGCCGTGCTACGCCTTCCTCACCATGGACAGCCTCGAAGGCTTCCACTGCTCCGACCATCTGCTGCTCGCGCCGATGGCAGCCGCGGGCTGGCCGGTCGAAATGGTGTCGTGGCGCGACGCGCGCGCCGACTGGGACCGCTACGACGCCGTCGTCGTGCGCTCGCCGTGGGACTACCAGGACGATCCCGCCGCCTTCCGCGCGACGCTCGAACGCATCGACGCCTCGCGCGCCCGTCTCGCCAACGACCTCGCGCTCATGATCTGGAACCTCGACAAGCGCTACCTGCGCGACCTCGAAGACCGCGGCGTCGCCATCGTGCCGACGCACTGGCGCGAATCATGGGACGATGCCGCCGCCGACGGCGCCTTCGCGGCGTTCGGCGTCGAGGAAATCGTCGTCAAGCCGGTGGTCGCCGCCGGCGCGCGCGACACCTTCCGCCTCACCCGCGCGGCGCTCGACACGCAACGCCCAATCCTGGCGAGGCTGTTCGCGCACCGCGCGCACATGATCCAGCCCTTCGTGACCAGCGTCGTGACCGCCGGCGAATACTCGCTGTTCTATTTCAACGGCGCGCTCAGCCACACCATCGTCAAGCGCCCGAAGCCCGGCGACTTCCGCGTCCAGGAAGAACACGGCGGCATTCTTTCCCGCCACACCCCCGATGCCGCGCTGGCTGCCGCGGGCGCCACGGCGCTGGCCGCGCTCGGCGTGCCGCCGCTCTACGCCCGCGCCGACTTCGTGCTGTGGCAGGGGCGGCCGGTCATGATCGAATTCGAACTCATCGAACCCTCGCTCTATCTCGACTTCGACGCCGAGGCGCCGGTGCGCTTCGTCGCGGCGCTTCTCGCATGGTGGGAATCCTGACCGGTGCGGTCGCGCGTTTCGAGACCGCGCGGCTGGTCGGCGAGCCCCTCGGCCCGCAGCACTTCGAGGATCTGCTCCGCCTCTACACCGACGTTCAGGTCACCGCCACGCTCGGCGGCTTCCGCACCGCCGCTTGGATTCGCGAATATCTGGACGCGGTCGAGAAGACCTGGGCCGACGGTTTCGACCTGTGGCACCTGCGCGATCGCGCGACCGGACGCTTCGCGGGACGCGGCGGGCTGCACCTCGTGCCGGTGGAGGGCAGACCGGAGGTAGAGGTTTGCTGGGCCTTCATGCCGGACTTCTGGGGCCACGGCCTCGCAACCGAACTCGGCCGCGCGGCGGTGGCCATCGGCTTCGACACGCTGGGCCTCGACTCGATCGTGTCGTTCACCCTCGTCGACAATGCCGCCTCGCGCCGGGTCATGGAAAAGTGCGGGCTCGTCCACGAGCGCAGCGGCCCGTGGGCCGATCTCCCGCATGTTTTCTACCGGATTACCGCGGATTCCTGGCGCGCCGGCGCAGCCGGGTAATCGCGACCCTCTAGTTTTCCGTTAGGGAATCCTGTTGACTCCACCGAGGCGGGAGAGGGAATCCGCCGATAGGGAGGATCACATGAAATCGTTCTTTACCGCTGCCGCGGTCGCGGCAGTCGTCACGGTGTCGCTCGCGGGAACGGCGCAGGCACAGAGCAAGGCCGACACGCTGCGCGTCGGCATCAACTCGGGCCCGGTCAATCTGGCCGATCCGTTCCGCGCCCGCGGCGTGCCCAGCATCTACTTCAAGCAGGCGCTCTACGAATCGCTGACCAACATCGACAACACGGGCAGCATCGTGCCGGCCCTCGTCGAGTCCTGGCAGCTCGTCGACAACACCACCTGGCGGCTCAAGGTCCGCGACGGCGCGATATTCACCAACGGCAAGAAGAACGACGCCGCCAACATCGCCGCCAACATGGACTGGCTGCTCAACGACGAGACCGGCAAGACGATGCAACTCGCCGGCGTCATCAAGGACATCGCCACCGCCACCGCGCTCGACGGCAACGTGATCGAGATCAAGACCAAGGTGCCGCAGCCGATTCTCGCCGCGGTGCTGTCCGAGCTGTTCCCGGTCGAACTCGGCGCGTGGAAGGACATGGGCAACCAGCAATATGCCGCCCAGCCGGTGACTTCGGGTCCGTGGAAGGCCGATCTCGTCAACTCCGAAGAGGTCCGCGGCACGGCCTGGGACGGCGCTTTCCAGAAAGCCGGCGTCAAGCACATCAGGCTCCTCGGCATGCCCGAGGCGGCGACCCGCACCCAGGCGATCGAGTCCGACCAGATGGACGTCACGACCAACATGTCGCCGGACGACATCTAACGCCTCAAGGCGGCCGGCCACGAAGCCAGGGTGTTCGACGCCCCCCAGACCATGACGGTGGCCTTCTACGAACAGAAGGAAGGCTTCAATCCGTTCAAGGACCGCCGGGTGCGCCTCGCCGCCAACATGGCGATCGACCGCGACAGCATCGTCGAGAACCTGATGTACGGCCTCAGCAAGCCGGCGCACCAGGCGGCGACGCCGAACACCTTCGGCTACAACCCCAACATCAAGCCCTACCCCTACGATCCCGAAGGCGCCAAGAAGCTGCTCGCCGAGGCGGGCTACGCCGACGGCTTCGACACGGTCCTCGAGGTCGTCACCGGCTCGCTGCCGAACGACACCGAGATCTACACCCTGGTCGGCGACATGCTGACCAAGGTCGGGATCCGCGCCGAGGTCCGCCGCATCGTATTGGCAGACCTCTCGGCCAAGCTGTTCAAGCGTTCCGGCGCCGACTGGGAAGGCCACCTGTTCGGCTTCTCCGCCTTCGTCGACCCGCATCTCGACGCCGAGCGGCCGTTCCAGCAGCACGGCTGCACGTTCAAGCCGTCGTGGATCTGCCTGCAATCGGTTGAGGCGCTGCGCGACAAGGCCAACGCCACCATGGACCGCGAGGAACGCCGCAAGGTCCTCATGGACCTGCTGCAGACCGCCCACGACGAAGGCGCCGCCCTGCACATCCAGCACGGCGTCGACATCTACGGCATCAACAAGCGCGTGAAGAACTTCACCAACTGGAACCGCCGCCTGATCTTCGAGAACATCACGTTCTAGGATCGGACGCCGCACCGACGGCAAGGCCCGGCGCGCCCGCGCCGGGCCTTTTTCTTGCCTAGAACGGCTCGAACGCCTTGAGCTCCGGCATCACCTTCTCGCCGAACAGCCGGATCGAGCGCATCAGGTCGTCTTCCGGCAGGTCCGAGAAGTTGAATTCCCCCATGAACGTGTTGAACAGGCCGGTCT
>JAYQVF010000227.1:0-4365 GCA_038148335.1 Alphaproteobacteria bacterium
TGGTAGGCCATCGCCGAATTGGCGATGGCCGGAAAGATTCCGCCCAGACCGTCTTCGCCGTTCAGTCGCGCCGTAAAGAAGTCGACCGCGCGCTGTACCGCGCGGTCGCGGGTGCGCCGCGGAATCAGGTGTTCGCCGTAGCGCAGGCACCAGTCGAGCACGATGAATGCCTTGCCGAGTCGGCTGCCGGTCGGGTTGGCGATGTAGTGGCGAACCCGATCGGGCGCTGTCGTGAACAGCTCGCGGACACTGATTCCGCGGGGGTTGCGCGCCTTCGGTTTCAGCGATGTCAGGATCAGCAGCGGCGCGATGACGGTGCGCGACCAGTACGAGACCTTTTCGAGATGGAACGGAAACCAGCGCGGCAGCAGCATGATCTCGACCGGGATCGTCGGTACCGCGCGCCACGGTAGCTGTTCGAACAATGCCAGCGTGATGCGGGTAAAGACGTTGCTGCGTTCCGCGCCGCCGTGGGCCAGGACCCATCTGCGCGCGCGCGCCATGTGCTCCGCCTCGGCGTCATCGCCCGCGAGCTTCAGGGCATAGTACGCCTTGACCGTTGCCGAGACATCGCCCGAACCTGCGGCGAACAGCGGCCAGCTTCCGTCGTCATTCTGGACGCGGCGCAGATAGGCCGCGATCTTGCTTTCGAGGTCGGGCTCCGGCGTGCCGAGAAAATGAAACAGCAGCACCGTTTCCGACGGGATCGTCGCGTCGGCTTCGAGTTCGAAGATCCAGTGGCCGTCGTCGTGCTGCAGGGCGGCCAGGGCAGCCTTCGCCGACGCAACGGTCTCGTCGAGCGTTGACGTAGCGATGCCGGTCCCGTTCATCGTGCCGTTTGCCCCGTCCCTGAATCGGTTCCACGCTACCGAAACCCCGACTCCGGGGCAACCGCACTAACGTGCGGTCATGGCCAGGCGCGCCGCGGTCTGCCCGCTGACGATGGCGCCTTCGATCGTCGCCGGCAGCCCGGTGTCGGTCCAGTCGCCGGCCAGGAAAACGCCGGGCCAGGGTGCGCGCGCGCCGGGCCGCCGCGCGAGCTGCGCCGGCGTCTGCAGGAACGTCGCGCGCTTTTCCTTGACGATGCGAATCGACAGCCGCCGCGCGGCGTCGAGTTCGAGCGCGCGCGCCACGTCCCACCAGACGAGGTCGGCGATCTCGTCGGCGCTGCGTTCCGCCAGCGCGTCCGCGGCGCTCACCGTCACGCTGACGATGTCGTCGCGGTGGAACAGCCACTGCGCCGTGCCGCCGATGACGCCGGCGAGGGGCGCCTCCCACGGCCAGTCGATCGCTTGGTCGAAGCGCAGGTGTGCGTTGACGATCGAACTGGAGCCCTCGGGCACCGTCAGGTCCGGTAACAGCCGCTGCGCGGCCGCGGGCGGTGTCGCAACGATGACGCGGTCGCCGGGGGCAACGGTCACTTGGCGTCCTTCGAATTGCAGCGCGGTTGCCCGTGCGCCGTCCCATTCGATGGCGCGCACGGCCGCGCCGAACGATACCTCGCCGCCGCGCGCTATGATGAACGCCACCGCCGGATCGGCAAAGGTAAGGGAGAGCCCCTTCGCCGCGACGCGCGGCCGGCAATAGGCCTCGCCGCGCGCGAAGGTGCGCAGCAGCACCGGGCGCAGCAGCGCCGCAGCGCCGCGGTCGGGCGCGCAGTTCAGCGCCGCGACCGCCAGCGGTTCCCAGAAGCGCTCGAACAGCGGCGATCCCGGCGCGACGACGTCGGCGACGGTCGCGTCGGCGCGCGCGGTGAGGAAGCGCAGCCCGGAGGCATAGTCGGCGAGCCGCGTGTCGGGCACGCGCCGGTTGCGCGCCAGCAGCCACCAGGGCAGGGGGCTCGCGCCGGGACGCACCACCCAGCGCGCGCCGCTGCGCACGTCGACGAAGGGATAGGCGGCCCGGTCCGGTCCGCTCAGCGTATGCGCCGCGCCGATCGTGTTGATGAAGGCGAACGCCGCGTCGTTGCCGCTCATCAGCAAATGGTTGCCGTTGTCGACTGTCGTCTGCAGGTGCGCATCGACGTACGAACGGCAACGCCCGCCCGCCTGCGGCGCCGCTTCGTACACGGCGACGCGTCGACCGGTGCGGCACAGTTCGACTGCCGCCGAAAGGCCGGCGAGGCCGGCGCCGATGACGTGATAGGTCGCCAAACTCAGAACAGGCCGTGGCGCAGCGCCAGCCACAGCTTGGTCGACTTGGGCAGTTCGTAGGGCGCCGCCGGATCGTCCCAGCCGCGCCGTTCGAGCCCGTCGAGGATGCGGCGGTAGACCGCCATCATCACTCGGCACGGGCGCAGCAGCGCGCGGTCGCCGCGCGCGATCAGCACAGCGCTCTCGGCGAATCGCGCGCGCGCCGCCTGCGCCATCTCCGTGCACACCGCTGCGATGTTGGGGTGCGCCAGGACGGCGGACGGATTGTCGCCCTCGATGCCATGCGCGCGCAGCCGTTCGCGCGGCAGGTAAAGCCGTCCGAGCCGCGCGTCCTCGCCAAGGTCGCGCAGGATATTGGTGAGCTGTAGCGCCTCGCCCAGCGCGCGCGCCAGGTCGTCCTCGAACCCGCCGGCGCCGCCGAAGATCGGCAACGACAATCGTCCCACCGCGCCGGCGACCCGGTCGCAATAGAGCCGCAGATCGTCCTCGCTCGGCGCGCGCATCTCGCCGCGCAGGTCCATCGCCATGCCGTCGATGACGGCAAGAAAGGCTTCCTGGGGCAGGCGAAAGTGCTGCAACGAATCGGCCAGCGCCCTGGTCGTCGGCCGCGATGGTCGGCCATCGTAAAGCGCGGCGATCTCGTCGCGCCACGCATCGAGTTCGCGCTCCTTCCGCTCGCGCTCGCCCGGTTCGTCGGCAACGTCGTCGACCTCGCGGCAGAACGCGTACACGGCGTACATCGCCCGCCGCTTCGTCTCCGGCAACAGCTTCATGCTCCAGCGGAACGACGTGCCCGACTGGTCGACCACGGCCTCGACGTGCGCCTGCGCTGCGGGATGTGCGGTGCCGGTCATGGTCGCCGTGCCGCGGCATCGGCGCGCGCGTTGCCCGCGAACGCGCGCCGCACCAGCGCGCGCACCGCGCCGCCGGTTGCCTTAATCGCGAAGGCCGCCTTGACGTGCGCAACGCGTCCGGCGATCGGGTCTTGCGCCCGCAAGGCGCGGCTTAGATCGTTGGCCAGCGCGAGAATGGCCGCGGACTCGAGGGCCAGCCGGCTGCTGCGCAACATGTCGGGCAGGGGGCAGGCGCGCCCGAGCAGTTCGTCCACGCCGTCGAGGCAGCGGTCGAGCACGCGCCGCAACGGCGCGTCGCATGCCGCGGCGTCGAGCGCGCGAACGTCGCTCCCTTCCGCCGCGAGCCAGTCTTGCGGCAGGTAGACGCGGTCGAGCGCGCGGTAGTCGTCCTGCGCGTCCTGCAGATGGTTGATCACCTGCAGCGCGCTGCACAACGGGTCGGCGACGGCATAGCCGCGGCTGTCCTCGCCATGCAGGTCGAGCAGATAGCGCCCGACCGGATCGGCCGAGCGCGCGCAATACGCCATCAGGTCGCTCCAATCGTCATATCGCGTTCGTGTCGCGTCCTGGCGAAACGCATCGAGAATGTCGAGGCAATGCCGGGGCGTAACGCCCGTCGCCCGCAGCGAGGCGCGCATCGCCTGGGCGATGTGCAGTGCCGGGTCGTCGGCTGCCTCGCCGCGCAGCGCGGCAGCGAGGCGGTCGAGCCGCGCGATTTTCTCGTCGGGCGACAGGGTGGGGGAGTCGGCAATATCGTCGGCGCCGCGCGCAAAACGGTAGAACGTGGCGACGTGCGGCCGTAGCGCGCGGGGCAACAGCCAGGAGCCCACGGGAAAGTTCTCGTCGCCGGCGCCCTTGCCGGACAGTGTCTCGATCGCGTCCAAGGGTTTCCTCTCCCTCAACCGAGATTAGCCGCCGGTCCCGGAACCGTCCATGTCGGGTGCCGTCCGCCCTTTCCACGCGCCGCCCGCGCCGCGCCAGTGCTGCAGCGCCGAATCGACCGTCATCGCGGCATAGAGCGCGCCGGCAAGCGGCAGCAGCCAGGCGCGCTGCGGCACGCCGTAGAACCGGTACATCGGCCGCGCCGCAACGACGATGAGCAGCCAGGCGGCGCCGCCGAGCAGGGCGGTGAGTCCGCTGAGATGCCAGGGATAGGCTAGGACCAGCAGCGGCGGCGCGGCGTACAGCACCAGCATGCCGATGACGGTGCCGGCGAGCAGCAGGACCGAATGATGCAGTTGCGTGTAGGCGCTGCGCGCCACCATGCGCCACACGCCGCGCAAGCCGCCATAGGGCCGCACGCTTGCGGCGCGCGTCGTCAGCGCCAGCCGCAGGCGGCCGCCGCCCTCGCGCCCGCG
>JAYQVF010000228.1:0-4342 GCA_038148335.1 Alphaproteobacteria bacterium
CCGAATGGGTGAAGGACGTGACTGCTAAAGGCTATGACGGGAAAAAACTGCTCGAAGAAGCTAAAGCCTTAATGAAATAAACAGAATGCCGGTAGTCACGACACTCACGCGCGGCTGCCGGCGCAATCCCCGGCATCTCCAGCGAAACGGGACTGATGCAAGTCGCCGCCATCAATCGCGTGGTCTGACTCTGCCGGTGACGCAGGTCCTGTCCGAGATCCGCTTTCAAGCGTCTTTATACGGTTTATGGCCAAGGCTACGGGAAATCGATTCTGCTGTTCGCAAGGTGAGTGGCACAAGCGCTTCGATCTGCCCTTCTGTAATCCGTGCGGACGGTCCGACGACGGCAATTGCCGCAATAACCGTGCCGTTGAAGTCGAAGACCGGCGCCGCGATGCCCCGGATGTCGGCAATGAATTCTTCCCGTTCGATGCAGTAGCCGGCTTGTCGGATCTCGGCAAGCTGACTGCGAAGCACGGCCGGGTCGACGATCGTATTTTCCGTGTATCGGGCTCGGGGCGCGCGCAGCGCTTCTTCGATCACTTCATTAGGCTGAAAGGCGAGCAGGACCTTTCCGTTTGCCGTGCAATGCAGCGGCGCCCTTCCTCCTATGCGCGCCGCCACGCGCACCGGCTGGCTGCTCTCGATCTTTTCGAGGTAGAGCAGTTCGTTGCGATGGAGGATCGCCAAATGGGTTGTTTCGTTTGTCTCATGGGAAAGCCGGGCCAGATGAGGTCTTGCCACATGGGACAGCTCGCTTTGGGCCAGTTTGGTGCCCGCAAGCACGATGATGCCGTGACCAAGGGTATATTTCTTGGTGTCGGAAAGCTGCTCGACCAGGCTGTGTGCTTCAAGTGTCTTGAGCATATTGAAAACGGTCGCTTTGTTGAGGCCGAGCCTTGTCGCGAGCTCCGTGATCCCGAATGCCGGCGCCTCGGGGGTAAATTGCTCAAGAAGCGTCAATGCATTGTCAAGCGACTTCATGAGGGCGCCCTTTGCCTGGCCCTTGCTGTCCTGTTCCATATGCTTGTCCCATCATCTGATCCGTGAGGATTAAGCGAATTTGTCGAAGCGAATCTGGGATCGCTTAACCCGTGACTTGAGCAGCAAACGTACCATGGCATCAATCATGGCGGGCGGCCCCCCCATATAGACCTGGCGCGCAGAAAGGTCTCCCGCACTGCGGGCGACCACCTCATGTACATAGCCGCGTTCGCCTTTCCAATCCGCGAACTCGCCCGCTTCCGAAATGGCCCAGGTAACTCGCACCGCCCCTCCAGCCGCCTCAATGAGCTCTTGGAGGGACGCGGTCGCGAAAATGTCGGCGGGCGTCCTTACTCCGATAAAAATATCCAGACGCTGCTTGCGAAGCAGGCCGCGGGATAGCGCATCGCGCGCAATCGACAGGATAGGCGCGAGGCCGGTACCGCCGGCGACGCAGAGTATATCGCGCTGTGCGGTCGCATCGATGAATGCGTGACCCACCGGCACCACCAGGCGCAAGGGGATGTCGCGCGCCCCGAGCAGAATTGGCGATGACACGCCACCCGGGACGCGGCGGATATAGAACTCGAGAGTGGAGGTCAGCGTATTGCCGGTGTTTGCCATCGAGTAGGCGCGATATCCTGTGACGCCGGGCACTTCAAACAATGCGTATTGGCCGGCGAGGAAAGTAATCGGCTCGTCGAGTTGAACCATCACGCGTGCGATATCGCTCGTCTCAGTTTCCGCGCTTGCCCGGCCCTTCACGATGCGGACCGGGGGTAGACTCGCGTCCCGCGATTTACATAACGCGTCCGGCAATCTACAGTCACTCTGTGGTAATGCCTGGCACAGGAGCACATGGCCCTCTTGGCGCTTTGTCTCGGGCAGCCCGGGCGCATCCGGCCAGCGGACGACGACAGCACCTTCAATGATCTGGGTACGGCATGAGCCACAAGTTCCTGTCGCGCATTCATACGGAAGCGCATAGCCTGCCCGCAGGCCTGAAATCAGGAGCGGTTCGTCCGTTGCAGCGTCGAAGCCGTTGGCGGCGTCAAAATGGATTCGATGAGGCATGGTCATTAGTCGAGAGTCCGGCAGTTGGTGATGAGGATTCCACTAGTGCGGAAAGAAATGGGCGATATCCGCCTTTATTGCCTGGTCTTGCTGGTTCTATCCGGCAAGACCAGGCAATTACTCGGCCGCTTCCGGGAGTTCGACGAACACCTCGTCGCCGATGACGCTCACAGGATACTGTTGCAGTTTTGCGTCCTCGGGTTCAATCCCGGCGCCCGTCTGTGCGTCGAACTGCCAAAGATGTTCTGTACAAGTGATTACTTCACCATCAAAGGCGCCTTGGCAAAGCGGGATGTCCATATGTGGACACTTGTTCTGGAAGGCACGGATTGCTCCTTTGGTAGAGACCAAGAGCAGGCTGTTGTCAGTGCCCGGGACGGACATTTCGATCATCTCACCCTCCGGAATGTCGGTCCTGGCACATAGCTTGATCGGTTGCGTATTCATCAGTTATCTCGTTAAAGCGGCAAGGGGGTTGGCACTGTGAACATGCGCGTATGGAGCCGTACTGTCCGGCTGTCGATGAGCCAGGTGTCTCCGTTTTTCACGAGCCGATCCTCATAGTGGCCCACGGCGAACAGGTCGCTCTGTCCCTTCATGTCAGTACGGAACACTGAAAAGGTCGACCGCGCCAATGCCTCGCCTTTTTCGAGGCTGATTTGATCCACAGTGATCTGATGCGTCCGGTCGGCCAGGTCATGCACATGTTCCGCCGACTCCTTCAACAGGCGTAGAAGCTCGGCGCGTTTAACCGACATCCAAATCATTTCCTTGCCAATCTCGGGACTGTATGCGCGCAACACATAGCTCCCCGGTTCTGCAAAGGAAGCGATGACGGCAGCAAAATCCTTAGTGTCAAGCAGCCGCCCCACGCGCGCAATCAGCTCGCGTATCGCTTCACGCTCGAAGAGTTGGCTTGCGACGTCAGACATTGGTGATCTCCTTTATTGAATGAGAAACATCGGTATCCACATTACCGTGCCTGAACGGATCATTCGGCGCGCGTCCAAGGCACCGACCCCATTCCTGATAGAAGGCGCGGAGGTTGGCATCGTCCTGCGGTTTCAGCCCTTCTTCCCTGGCAAAGAGGCTGTATCGCGATCCACCCTGGACCATGGTCTCCCACTGCGTTTCGACGGCGGCGATATCCTCTGGGAGATTGCGACCGGCCGGTCCCCATACCTCATTGTGGTGCTGGATCCGCATTGCGCGGACGTCCGGTGTATCGGACTTGAGCCCTACGCCGCGCCATTCGACGAGGGTCTTGCCGGGTGCGAGTGGCGTCATTGTGTCTATACGCATCACGGTCGCGCGAATATTGAGCATCACGTCAGGAAACAGCAGCATGACGACCATGCCGTTCGGCTGCATTCCCGGCAATGCGCCCTCGCTCCGCTCCCCCAGCCCGTAACTGTCGTAGTGAATTACACCCTGCTGAATGATGTTGTGGGAATTCTGGTAAAGCAACCAATTGCGTTCGTGATAGCTCTTGTGTGCGACGGCGGTGCGCCGGTTCAGCACATGCAGGAATTCATGATAGAGCTCGGAGTTGTTGTCTACGAAGAGCTTCCAGTTCGTATTGATGATCGCGCGATGGTAATGGAATACCTCAAGCTCTTCCTGGCCAAGGTGGGTCTTCATATGGTCCGCCATACCACCCAAGAATTGCTCGAGTGGTGGCACGTCGTCCTTCAGGCAAACGAACACCATGCCGCAGAAGATTTCCGTTCGGACAGAGCGCAGTCCAACGTCGTCTTTTTTCAGACTGCAGCCGTCATATCCCTTGCTTCGGGTGATGCTTGTGCACTTACCGTCGAGCGCAAACGTCCATAGATGATAAAGGCACTGCAGGCCCTTCTTCGCATTTCCACGCTCGTCGCGCACTAGGCGCGCGCCCCGGTGTGGGCAAACGTTAAAGAACGCCATAATCGACCGGTCCTCGCTGCGCAGGATGACAACCGGTACCCCGGCGATTTCCTTCGCCCGGTAGTCGCCGGGTTCTGGCAGTTCCGATTCGTGACAGACAAGCCGCCACGTTGCAGCCAGGATTTTCTCTCGCTCTTCCTCGAAAATCACCGGATCCGTATAGATTCGGTTATCTACATAGTGCGTAGACGGAAGGTTAGGGGCAGTAGCCCAGGGACTGACATGATCCATTGCGTTCTCCGTTTAGGTATAATAAACATCATTTATTTATAATAAATGATGGCATGTGTACCTCAAGCTGTCAAGGGGTCTCCTCGTTTTCAGTGCAATAAGTGACGGTACGCAAAGCTAGCACTGG
>JAYQVF010000229.1:0-4290 GCA_038148335.1 Alphaproteobacteria bacterium
GCCGTGGTGTGGGCCGATATCGATCTGGGCGATGCCTCGAACAAGACGCGTCCCGACGGTTCCGACCTGTTCGCCGACCGCCGGCCCGACCTTTACAGGCCGATCGTCTCGGAGCCGCAGCCGCATCGCGACATCGCCGGCGCGGAACGCCTGCTCGCCGGCGTGATCAACGGCGCCCGCGGCGACCTGCTGGCCGGCGTGCGCGACGCGGTGGGTCGCGGAGTCGAGGTTCTGGCGCTGCCGGAACTCGCGTTCCTGCCGGACGGCAAGGTTGGCGATGTCGCCGCCGCGGCGCAGGCCTGTGCGACAGGAATCGCCGAGGTGACCGAGATTCTCGCCGGCGCGAAACAGGATTGCCTGGTCGCCGCCTCGGTCGTTCATGCCGACGGCGGGAAGGCGTCCCATCGCGGCGTTCTGATCGGGCGCAAGGGCGTGATCTTCCATCAGGACACGGTGCACAAGTGCGCACGTCATCCCTGGGCAACGGCCTATGCCGACGACTTCGACACCATCGATCTGCCGCAGGGGCGCTTCGGCCTCGTCGTCGGCGGCGATGCCGCGATCGTGGAGTCGTTTCGCCTGTTGGCCCTGAAGGATGCCAGCGTCGTCGGCGTGCCGACGCGCGTGCTGGAGCGATGGGAGATCGATACCGGTTTGCTCGAACGTGCGGCGGAGAACCGGCTCAACCTGGTGGTCGGCACCGAGTCGTCGCGCGCCGGCACGAGTTTGATCGTCACGCTGGACAAGGACTTCACGCAAGGGACGGCGCGGGCCGACGGGCAGCGGCGGGCACGTACGCTGAGCTGGCCGATTGCGGCCTATGCCGACCGCGATGCCGGCGTCATGACGGCGCCGATCTATCCGATGGCGTCGGCCAACCGGTTTTGCTTCTTCGCGACGGATCTGGTGGACGGGCGTCCGTGGTTCCTGTCGGGTGCAATCGCCGAAAGCAACCCGGCCGGCTAGACCTCAGGCACGGGGCAGGGCAGGTACTTCAATCACGTCCGGTGCGAGGCCGTCGGCGTAGCGCTGCCACATCAGTTCACAGGCGCTTTCGAAATGCCGGGTCAGGCGGCGGATGTCGAACAGCGGCTCCTTGTCCCGGTTGTCCTTCAGCTTGGCGCGCATCGCCGCGAGCAATGCGGGATCGCGCGCGTAGGCCAGGGCCTTCTTCTCGTACTCGTTCATGGAGTAGGCGATCAGTTCGGGCGCGCCGATCGCGTTGACTAATGTCGCGCCGTTGCGCGCCGGAGGGGTCGCACCGTAGAGCGTGAGTACCGGAACGCCGGCCCACAGCGCGTCGGTCGTCGTCACGCCGCCGCCGTGATGCAGGTTGTCCAGCGCCAGATCGGCCAGCGGCAGCCGGGCGAGGTGACGCGGGTGGGCGATGGTGTCGGAAAATACGATGCGGTCGGGGTCGATACCGCGGGCCTCGGCTTCCCTGCGCAAGTTCTTGCGGCTGGTCTTGGTGCCGGACATCAGCCACAGCACGCTCCCCGGAACCTGGCGCAGCAGCCGCATCCAGATGGCGAACATCGTCGGATAGAACTTGTAGTGCGAATTGAAGTTCGCGAACACGAAGCCGGTTTCGGGCAGGCCAAAGTCGGCGCGCGTGTACCGGTCCACAGCCACCGGCGGCCGTGACGTCGCCATGAACGTGTCGGGAAGGTAGACCAGCTTCTCGGTGCAGTATCTCTGGTCTTCCGGCGGTAGCTGCACGCGGTCCGTGACCAGATAGTCGATGAAGTCGGCGCCGGTCGTCGAGGAGAAACCGAGCCAGTGTGCCTGCACCGGGGCGGGGCGAAGCGCCAGAATCTCCGGGCGGCCGCCGCGCGTATGGCCGGCGAGATCGATGAGGACGTTGACGCCGTCGTCCACCATACGCTGCACCGCTTGCGCATAGGACATCGGCGTGATGTCGCACCAGCTGTCGAAGGTTTCCTTGAAATGACGCGTCATGTCGTCCTGGCCGTAGGTCGTCACGGCATAGGCGGCATAGTGAAAACTGTCGGTGTTGCGGTTCTCGAGAACCCCGCGGAAGGCCACCGCGACGCTGTGGAAGCGGAGGTCCGGTGACATGAAGCCGATCTTCAGCTTGCCGTCCTGGGGCTTCTTGTAGACCAGCGTTCCCAGTTCCGCCTTGGTGTCCCAAACCTCCCGCTCGGCGCGTTTGGCGACGTGCCGGGCGGTCTGCAGGCGCAGTTCTGGGCTTGCCGGCATGCTTTGCAGGCCGAACGGCGAAATCGAGACGCCCGCGCCGCGCTGGATCTCACGTTCGGTGTTCTCGATCACGCGGGCGATGATCGCCTCGAGGTTGTCCCAGCTGCATTGCTGCATCAGGCCGTGGGCGAGATAGGGATAGACGACGTTGTTGTCGACATTGCGGTTGAGCGCCTCGCGGAAGGCGGTGACTGCCTCGTCGTGACGGCTGAGCAACTGCAGCAGGCTACCGAGGTTGAAATAGGCCTGGGACAACTCGGGATGGCGCTTGATCAGCTCGTTGTAGGTCGAGATCGAATCGTAGTAGCGGCCGAGCTGCTGGTAGGCGATGGCGAGGTTGTTCATCGCCTCGGGATAGGTGTCATCGATCTCGATGGCACGTTTGAACATGGCGACGGCGTCGTCCTGCCGGTTGAAGGCCTGGTAGGCGAGCCCCATGCCGTTCAGCGCCCGGATGTCCTCGGGGCTGAGTTCGATTGCGCGCTGGAAAGCAGCCAGGGCTTCGGCATGACGGCCGACCTGGCGCAGGGTATTGCCGATGTTGATATGGGCGACGGTCAGGTCGGGCTCGAGTTCGATGGCGCGGCGATAGGCGGACAACGCCTCGTCATTCCGCGTCATGGCGGCCAGAGAGTTGCCGAGATTGTTGAAGGCCTGGGACGAGGTATCGTCGATCCTGATCGCGGCTTCGAACTGTTCGATCGCCTCGCGGTGACGGTGCATGACCTGCAGCGCGTGGCCGAGATTGAGGCGCGCCTCAAGCAGGTCGGGAATGCGTTCGACCACGCCGCCGAAGTAGGTCGCAGCGCGTTCGAAGTCCTTCGACGCGGCAAATACCTGGCCGAGTAGGAACTGGGTCTGCGGGTGTCCCGGGACGAGTTCGTCGCAGCGGAGCAGCATGGTTTCGGCTTCGTCGAGCCGTTCCAGCGAGATCAGTGCCGTGCCGAGGCCGCGCAGGGCGTCGGCGTTCTCCGGTTCGAGCAGGACGGCACGGCGGAACTCGCGCTCAGCCTCCTTGTAGAGTCCCTTGCGATGCAGGGCGGCGCCGAGATTCTGGTGCGCCCGCGCCCAGCCGAGTCGCAGGTTGGAGGCCTCGGTGAAAAAGCCGATCGCGCCGTCGTAGTCCTCCCGCGCAAAGCGGATGTGGCCGAGGTTCAGGTGCGTATCGGGATCTCGCGGCGCCAGCTTGAGGGCCAGATTCAGCGATTTTTCGGCGTCGTCGAGGCGGCGCAGGGCGACCAGGGCGGCGCCGAGATTGGCGTGCGCCGTCGCCAGGGCCGGGTCGATCGTCAGGGCCGCAAGATAGGACTGCACCGCTTCTTCGGTTCTGCCGGTGCTGTAGAGCACGCGCCCGAGATTGGCGTGGGCGAGGGCCAGGTCCGGTCGCAAGGTAATGGCATGGCGATATAGCGTCTCGGCCTGTTCGTAGTTGCCACGGGCCTGCTGCAGATTGGCCAGCGCGGTCAGGATGCTCGGGTTGTCGGGACGAATCTGCCGGGCGGAATTGAGGAGCGCCTCCGCTTCGTCGAAACGATTGGCCGATATCCTCAGGCCGGCAAGGTTGAGCAATGCTTCGGCACAGGCAGGATCGGCCTCGATCGCCTGCACATAGTACCTGTCGGCTTCCTGGGTTCGGCCGGCGCGGTGATGCGACAGGCCGATCGTAAAGAGATCGCTCGCGGGTGCATTCATCGCGCAATTTGTAGGGCCTCCAGGATTAACAAATCCTTAGTGATAGGCGCGGCAATCTGCGCGCCATGAACGCCTTTCAGCTACGCCGCATTGCCAAGGCAATTCTTGCTGCGACTCGCGGCAAAAGATTCGCGAACTGGAAGAATCTCACCAGTGATGCGCCGGCTTCGACGCCCGGAATGGCGCTAGGCGTTGCCGGCGCGAATCAAAATAATCGTTTTGAATCAGTCTATTACGACCAATTTCCACAGACTCGACCCGGGCTGGCACGTACGTTGCGCTTAGGGAAGCGGCTGTATGCCATTCGAAACCCCTAGGCTTTGATGGAGTGCCCCCATCGAGTGGTCCAGTTTGATTGTTAGTGCATGATCGGCCTTT
>JAYQVF010000230.1:0-4184 GCA_038148335.1 Alphaproteobacteria bacterium
CCAGATTCTGGGCTTTACGCGCGACATCAAGAACAGCAGCAACCACGAGGACCGCATTGAACTGATGGAGATGCTCTGGGAGGTGGTACTCGCGGATGGTGAAGAGCATGCCTTTGAGACCAACCTGATGCGCCGGGTCGCAGGTTTGATCTATGTCACGGACAAGGAATCCGGTGCGGCCCGTCAGCGCGTCCGCGCCCGGATGGGGCTCGTCTAGGCCGGTCAAAAAAAGTGGAACCGGCTGAACGTCTCGGCTAGGCTCTGCCGTCGTCAAAATGCGGAGAAAACAACGATGACGTACGTGGTTAACGACGCCTGCATCAAGTGCAAACTTCAGGACTGCGTCGAAGTCTGTCCCGTGGATTGCTTTTACGAAGGCGAGGTGATGCTGGTCATTAACCCGGACGAGTGCATCGATTGCGGTGTCTGCGAGCCGGAATGCCCCGTCGAGGCGATTCTCCCCGACACCGACGACCAGTCGCAGCGTTGGATCGAACTGAACGCCGAGTACTCCGGCAAATGGCCGAACATCACCCAGAAGGGCGATGTCCCCGCAGATGAGGCCGATTTCCGTGGCAAGAACGGCAAGTTCGAGAAGTACTTCACGCCGAATCCCGGCGGCTCCTAGGCGGATATAGCCGTTTTCTTGGCGTCATGGTCCTGCCGTGGCGCCGAACCGGCTTCTGTGGTAATCCTGATCAAGCTTTGATTGGGTCCGCGGCCAATAACCTGAGGTAGAAGGTTACGCTAGCTGTACTCGCGATGGACGATCCCGCGCCTGCAGGATCGCGTTGCGGGCGTCCCGCGCGGACTCGACCGTTGTGCAGATCGGATAGGACCGAGCGAAGCGATGGCGACAGCAAAGAAGAAGGTATCCGCACCGCGCAAGAAGGCGGCAGCCAGGAACGCAAAGCCCAAGACACCCAAGAAGGCGGCAGCCAAGAAGGCGGCAGCCATGAACGCACAGTCTAAGACACCAAAGAAGCCAGCGGCGCAGAAGAAGGCGGCCGCAACAAAACCCGCAGCCAAAAAAACCGCCCCAAAGGCCACGGCTGCGCCTGCCAGGCCTTCGGTCCCAAAAAAGCCGGCGGTCCAGCCAAGAGCAAAGCCAGTAGTGCCAGAACCGGTCGCCCCCAAGGCGCCGGCCGAGTCCAAGGAAAAAACGAAAAAAGTGGTAAAAGCAGACAAACCCAGGGGCAAGTTGCCCTTTTCGGTCAATGACTTTGTCGTCTATCCGACCCACGGCGTGGGCAAGATCACTGCGATCGAAGAGCAAGTCATCGCCGGCATCGAGCTCGAAATGTTCGTGGTCGAGTTCGAGAAGGACAAAATGATCCTCCGTGTCCCGGTTACGAAGGTCGATACGTCGGGAATGCGCAAGCTGGCCTCGCCCAAGGTCATGGAGGAGGCGCTCACGATCCTCAAAGGCCGCGCGCGCGTCAAGCGGACCATGTGGAGCCGTCGTGCCCAGGAGTACGAGGCCAAGATCAATTCCGGCGACCCGGTTGCGATCGCGGAGGTCGTACGCGACCTCCACCGCAACGCCAATCAGCCGGAACAGTCCTACAGCGAACGTCAGATATACGAGGCCGCACTTGATCGCCTGGTACGTGAAGTGGCCGCGGTCGAAAAGATCGACGAGGATGCGGCACAAGAGCGCCTCCAGAAGGTGCTCCAGGCCGCCTGACGTCGAAGTGGCACCGGGCGTGATCGGAGACAGATCAACGTCTTCGCGACCTCAAGGGTCGGAACCGGCCTGAACGATGATAGACGTCGAAAGTGAAGCCTTTGCGCGTCTCACCGCGGTGCGACGCATCTGGGCTATCGGCGCCGTCCACGGCGATGTCGATCGGCTGAGGCAACTCCACGGGGAAGTAGCATCTCGGGCGGAACTGGGCGACCGGTTTGTCTACCTCGGCAATCTGATCGGGGTTGGCGATTCGATCCTAGAGACGCTTGACGAAGCGCTCCTGTTTCGCCGCCGGATGTTCGTACCAGGTATGGAGCCGGAGGACTTCGTCTACCTGCGCGGGTCGCAGGAGGAAATGTGGAAGAAGCTCTTGCAGATCCAGTTCGCGCCCAACCCGCGCGAGGTTTTTGAGTGGATGATGGGGCAAGGCGTCGAAGCGACGCTGCACGCCTACGGCGGCCGTGCGGATGAGGCGCGCAGTCTGCTCAATGAAGGGGCGATCGCCATCACCCGTTGGACCAACGCGCTGCGGGCCAGTATGCAGCGGCGGCCGGGTCATGACGACTTGCTGAACGGCGTAAAGCGCGCCGCCTACACCGAGAACAAGCGCCTGCTGTTCGTGCACGCCGGCATCGATCCCAATCGGCCGCTCTCCCAGCAAGGCGACGTTCTGTGGTGGGGATCGGGCTACTTCGGAACCATCGACGGCCCCTGTGGCGACGTCCGGATGATTGTCCGCGGCTACGACCGACGGCGTGGCGGTCTGGCGATGACCAGTCATACGGCCACCGTCGATGCCGGTTGCGGCTTTGGCGGCCGACTTGCGGCCGCCTGCTTCATGCCGGACGGTTCAGC
This sequence comes from Alphaproteobacteria bacterium, assembly GCA_038148335.1. Taxonomy (GTDB): domain Bacteria; phylum Pseudomonadota; class Alphaproteobacteria; order SHVP01; family SHVP01; genus CALJDF01. Next base: position 2,546 of record JAYQVF010000230.1, read on the forward strand.
CGCCGAGTGGATCGAGGTCTAGCTACTCGGCGATAATTTTTACGAGCGCCCCCGATGGCGGCATCTCGCCCGGCTCAAGCCCGTTCAGGACCTGGAACCGTTCGATCCGAAAATCCTGGAACGGCAGGCCAGAAGCCATCGATTCTACGGTGTCGCCGGATCCGACGCGCAACAGCTCGACCGTCAGCGGAACCAGCCTGGCGATCTCCGACGCGCTCAGCTCGCGCAGGGAATAGGTCGTTCGCTGAAATCCTTCGCGCAGAGCTGCGGAACGCTGCGGCACAGAAAGGAACAGAAGACGGTAGAGCCGGTTGCCAGGGAACTGGACCACCACAAGTCGAGCGTCCAAAGGCCCTCTGTAGTCGTCGAACGAGCCGCTCACCTGCGCCGCCGCCGTCGCCGCTGGCAGGCCGTTTACGGTTATGCGCTCCCCTCCCGACAAGCGAAGGTTGGGCGCCCAGACCTGTGTCAGATAGACGTAGGGGTCGGGATGCGCCTTGTCCCGAGGAACTGCATCGAATCGGATGATCGCGACATTTTTCTGCCGTGCATAGACCGCATCTTCCGTATTGACCAAGCGGAAACCTTCGGGCGCCTCAAAGGTCAGCGCCAGTTCCGGGTGCGAGAAAGTCCGGCCACGAACCAAGCCTTGTTTTGGATCGTCGCCATACACCATCCCGGCGACAACATTCAGCATTTCGTCGCGACGAATGACGCCGTCGACCCCGGCAGCGAGACCGGCAGCCCGCGCAACACGTTGCGGCGTGTTCGGATGCGTCGAGAAGAAGTCGGCTTCGGGGAGCTCTTGGTCGAGAACGCGCTCCTGAAGGGCCTTGTTGCGAACCAGGTTTTGCAGGAAGCCCGCCATCCCCGCCGGGGAGTAGCCCGCATTTCGCGTGTAGCGGACACCAAGCTTGTCTGCCTGGAACTCCTGTTCTCGCGAATAGTCCGCGAGGTACAGTTCGCTGCCGAGCTGTGAGAGCTGCTGCGCCTCACTCCCGACGACGGCACCGAGAAGCGCTGCGCCAAGGCCGGTTGCAACGGCCTGGCTATAGCGCTGCGCGGTATGCCGGGCCACGACATGGCCGATTTCATGCCCGATGACCGCCGCGAGCTCCGCCTCACTGTTGGCGAGGGCGAGCAGTCCACGCGTCACATAGACATATCCTCCCGGTAGCGCGAAGGCGTTGACCTCGGGCGAGTTGAGCACGGTGAAAGTGAACGCAAAGTTGGGCATTTCTGAATTCGCAACGAGACGACCACCGATCTCAGCCACATAGCCACCGACGTTCGGGTCGTCATAGACACCGCCGAACCGCGCCAGAATCTTCGGATGCTCCTGCGCACCAACCCGGATTTCATCCGCAGGCGACATGAACAACGTGAAGCTGGAATCGCCCGTCGCCGGATTCGTCGTGCAGCCGCTCGCGACTACCGCAATACAGGCAAGAACAAGCCAAATTCGCCGGATGCCCTCAAGCAGTCTCATTTGCCGATCACCTTGCAGTCGATGCTGTGCGCGAAGCGTTGACGCTCCCCCGCCCCACGGCCTAGAACGAAGTCGTTGCGCCCGTAGCTCAGCAGGATAGAGCACAGGATTCCTAATCCTGGGGTCGCAGGTTCGAATCCTGCCGGGCGC
>JAYQVF010000231.1:0-4164 GCA_038148335.1 Alphaproteobacteria bacterium
TGCTGATGCTGCCGGCGGTCGTCTTCTTCATGACGGCGTCCTTCCTCAGCGATCGGATCGCCGCGCGCATCGGCACCCATCGTGTGATCTATCTCGGCGTCTCGTTCACTGCGACCGGCGCCGTGGGCCTTCTTATCGTGTCGCTCGCCGGGCACCAGAGCGTGACGGCGCTCCTGATCGCCAGCGCCTTCATGGGCATGGGCAACGGGCAGGTGCTACCGGCCGCCATCTCTTCGGCCGTAAGCGTCGACCCGCGGCTGTCAGGCACGGCCTCGGCGTGGATCGGCGTCAGCCAGATGGTGATCGCGGCGGCGGCGAGCCAGATCTACGGCTTCATCCACGACGGCACGTCCGTCCCGGTCGCGGCCCTGATGTCGGCGCTGGCCGGAACGGCCTTGCTCGCCTGCATTCTCGTGGCGCAGCGTCGCACAGCGGCGGCATAGCCTCCATGTCGGACGTTGCGACGGCCGTTCCCAAGCCGCCGACGATCTTCCTCGTCGCGACCACCGTCGCCGGAATCTCCGCAACGACGATCTATGTTCCCACATTGCCGGCGGTAGTTGCCGATCTCGGCGTCAGCGCGCAGATGGGCCAGCTCACGCTGAGCGTGTTCCTCGTCATGTTCGCCGTCTTCCAGCTTGTTTACGGGCCTCTGGCCGATCGCCACGGCCGCAAGCCCGTACTGCTCGCCGGCCTCGCGATCTTCCTGATGGCCAACCTGCTGGCCGCGCTTGCGCAAACGATCGAGGTGCTGCTGGCGGCGCGCGTGCTGCAGGGGATTGGCGCTTGCGCTGGCCTGGTGATCGCACGCGCGATGGTGCGCGACGCCTACGGGCGCAAGGACAGCGCGCGCGTCATGGGCTATGTCGGCATGGGGCAGGGGCTCTCGGCGCTGTTTGCGCCGGTGATCGGCGGCTCGTTGCAGGCGTGGACGGGCGATTGGCACGCGGCCTTTTTCTTTATGGTCGCCCTGACGCTGTTGCCGATGACGATTCTTGTCTTCGCCGTCCGCGAAACGCTGCAGCCAACCGAGCCGGTGAGTCGCGGCGTGTCGGGGATGGTTTCGGACTACGTCTCGCTTTTTCGCGAGCCGCGCTACCTCTTTTTCGCAATGGGCTCGGCGATGATCACGGGAACGATCTATCTGTTCCTGTCGTCGGTGCCGTTCGTCCTGGCCAATATTGCCGGTGCGACGGCGCAGCGCATTGCGCTGCTCCTTCTCTTTGTGAGCGGCGGGTACATTGTCGGCAATATCGTCACCTCGGCGGTCTCCGCGCGCGTCCGTCCCGAGCAGGTGACGACGTTCGGGGTAAGCCTGTGCTTTCTCGGCGTCGCCCTTCTGGGCGCGCTTGGCATGGCGGGTTTCCGCAGCGAACTGGCGATTGCGGCGCCCATGATGCTGTTTGGGCTGGGGAACGGGCTCTCGCTGCCGGCATCGGCGGCCATCGCGGTCGGCATCGTGCCGCGAATCGCCGGCACGGCGTCGGCGCTGTTCGGTTTCGGCGGTTACACCATGGGAACACTGGGGACGGTCGTTGCCGGATTTCTTGTACACCGCAGCCAGATGCCCCTGGCAGGTGCCATGCTGGTCACCGTCAGCGTGAGCCTAGTCTGTTTCATCTCCGGATACCTGGTGCTGCGGCGGGACGAACAGGCGGGTGCGCGGACGTGAAGGGCATGGGAAAGAGCGACCGACCCGTGATCGACGCGCCGAATACGGTTTGGCGCGCCGCGCCGGATCAATAAAGTCCGCCGATGCTCAAAGCCCCACCGGAACACCGCCATACGCTTGCGCTGCTGCTCGCGCTGAATGCGGTCTCGATCGTCGCGATGCAGTTCATCGTGCCGGCCATGCCGGATCTGGTGGCGGTGTTCGATACCACGCCGGCGGCAGTACAGCTTACGCTCACCATCTTCATGCTGGGCTATGCGGTGTTCCAGGTCGCCTATGGGCCGTTGTCGGACCGCTACGGCCGCAAGGGCGTGTTGATGGCGGCGACGACGGTCTACACGCTGGGGTCGTTCATCGGCGCGATTGCGCCCTCCATCGAGATCCTGATCCTGGCGCGGCTGCTGCAATCGGTCGGCGCGGCGGCCGGCTTCGTGCTGCCGCCTGCGGTGGCGCGCGACGTTTACGGCGACTCGGCCGCGCGCGCGATCAGCTGGATCAGCATCAGCGCCGGCGTCGCTGCGCTGTTTGCCCCCTATTTCGGCGGATTGATCCACGAGACCATCGGGTGGCGCTGGGGGATGGGCTTCAACGGCGCCCTGGGCGTCGTCATGCTGCTGGCCTGCGGCCTCGCGCTGGCAGAGAGCCATCCCGTGTCGCTGCGGCGCAAGGTCGGCCTCGCGGGGCTGGCGCGCGGCTATGCCACGCTCGCTGGAACCCCGACGTTCCTCGGCTTTGTATTGGCGACGGCGTTCGTCAACGGCGCCTTCTATGCTTTCTTCGCCGGCGGCACGTTCGTCGCCATCGAGATCCTGGGCCTGTCGCCCTCCGAATTCGGGCTCCTGATCATTCCCGTGATCGCGCTGTTTCTGCCGAGCGCCTATCTCAGCGTCCGCCTGTCAGAGCGGTTCGGGGCGCTGAGGGTGATCGTACTCGGCACATTGGTCTCGCTGTGTGGATCCTTGCTGTTGCTGGGGGCTGCCCTGGGCGGGGTCATGAGCGTCGAACTGCTTCTCGTTGCTGCCGCGTTCCTCGGGTGGGGCAACGGCCAGGTCATTCCGATCGCCACGGCAAACGGGGTCGGCCTCAATCCGGCGCTCGCAGGTACGGCTTCGGCGGCACTCGGCACCGCGCAGATGGGCATGGGCGCGGTGGCCAGCTTGCTGTTCGGCCTTTTTCACGACGGGACGCCGACGGCCATGGCGGCGCTGATGGCCGGCATGGCGCTGGCAGCGCTGCTCTCGTCGGGACTCATTGCGGCCGGTCGCCGCAAACTTGCGGCGGCATGAGGATGGAGGTGACGACATGGCCTATCTGGTGACGGGGGGAACGGGCTTCATCGGCTCCTGGGTGGTCAAGTCGCTGCTCGAGCGGGGCCACAAGGTCGTCGCGTTCGACCTGGTGCCCGGGCGGCATGCGCTCGACCAGGTGGTCGGACCGCGCGCCGACGAAGTGACGATCGTGCAGGGCGACTTCACCCACATGCATCGCGTGATCGAAACGGTGCGCCAGCACAAGATCACGCACATCGCGCACATCGGGGCGGCCGGCCTCAATCTGTGCAATGCCAATCCGCCGTATTCGGTGCAGGTCAACGGCGTGGCCTTCGCCAACCTGCTCGAGATCTGCCGCATGGAAGGAATCGAGCGCATGGTCTGGGCGAGTTCGGCCGGCGTCTTCGGCGGTGCGCACGGCACGAAGGCGGTGCCCAATGATGCACCGTTCAATCCGCGCGACGTCTATGCCGGGCTCAAGGTGCTGGGCGAAACGCTGGCGGCGCAATATCACGACATGCATGGCGTCGACGCGATCGGTCTGCGCTATACGTTCGTCAACGGCCACGGCATGCCCAATCACCTGGGCGGCCAGATGATCCGCGAGTTGTGCGAGAAGACGGCGCTTGGTCAGCCCGCAAGCGTGCCGTGGGGCGACGATTCGCCCGACTGGCTGTGGGGCGGGGATGCCGGCGAGGCGACGGCCCTGGCGCTCGAAGCGCCGCCGACCAAATCGCGGGCGTTCAACATACCCGGCGACCATCGCCCGATGACGGAAGCGGTCGCCTATGTGAAGTCGTTGCTGCCGGACGCCGACATCACCCTCAAGCCGGGCAAGATGGGGTTCAACCGCTTCGACGGATCGGTGGCGGCGCAAGAGATCGGCTATACGCCAAAGTGGACGATGGAAATGCAACTGCGCGAACGCATCAACCGCGTGCGCGGTGAGCACGGCCTGACGCCGGTCGGTTAGCGCCATCGCCACCCCGGACAGCAACGCCGCTCGTAAGCCGCCCCTCGTTTTCCTGATGATGGCGACCGCCGCCGGCGTGGTCGCCATCAACATGTACGTGCCGTCGCTGCCGGCGATCGCGAAGTATTTCGATGCCAGCGACCAGATGGTTCAGCTCACGCTGACGGTGTTCATGGCGGTGTTCGCTTTTTCGCAGCTGGTCTACGGACCGCTGGCCGACCGCTACGGGCGCAAGCCGATCATGGCGG
>JAYQVF010000232.1:0-4140 GCA_038148335.1 Alphaproteobacteria bacterium
GGAACTTCCGGAAAACGTTGCGTCAAGGTCATGTATCGCCTTCGTCCAGCACCAAGCGCGGAAGAGTTTCCGATTTCAGAGCCTTGCCGCGGCCAGACAACGACGGATTGGTCATGAAATAGGTATGGGCGCTGAACGGCTCATCGCCATCATCCTCAACCCGCCGGAAGACCCCTTCCGAGTCCATCTCCCACGCCTGCTGGTTGTCCTTGAGATTGGCAATCATGATCTGGCTCAGTATCTGCTCGTGCACCGTGGGGTTCTCGATGGGCACCAGGGTTTCGACGCGGCGATCGAAGTTGCGCGGCATCCAGTCCGCGGAGCTGATGAAGACCCGTGATGCGGCGCTCGGCAGACCGTGACCACCGCCGACGCACAAGACTCGAGAGTGCTCAAGAAAGCGCCCAATGATGCTACGAACCCTGATGTTCTCGGAAAGCCCTTGAATACCGGGGCGCAAACAGCAAATGCCACGGACCAGAAGCATGATTTCGACACCGGCGCGGGATGCTTCGTAGAGAGCGTCGATTGTCTGGCCGTCTACAAGCGAATTGAGCTTCGCCCAGATGGCTGCCGGACGCCCGGCCTTGGCATGCGCCGTTTCTTCGGCGATGAGATCGAGAACCGTGCGGCGCAGATTGATCGGCGAGATCTTGAGCTTCTCCAATGCAACCGGGGCCGCGTAACCGGTCAAATAGTTGAAAAGCAGCGAGGCATCCCGGCAAAGCGCCGGATCCGTCGTAAAGAAAGAGAGATCTGTATAGATGCGGGCCGTTTGCGGATGGTAGTTGCCGGTACCGAAATGCACATACGAACGCAGTACGGTCCCTTCCCTGCGAACCACAAGGGAAACCTTGGCATGGGTCTTCAGTTGGATAAATCCGTAGACGACCTGCACCCCGGCGCGCTCCATGTCGCGCGCCCATTTGATATTGGCTTCTTCGTCGAAACGGGCCTTGAGTTCGACCAGTGCGGTTACCGACTTTCCAGAATCGGCCGCAGCAATCAGAGCCTGGACGATCGGCGAATCGTCGCTGGTTCGGTACAAGGTCTGCTTGATCGCGACGACCTCAGGATCCTGCGCAGCCTGGCGTACGAACTGAACGACCACATCGAAGCTCTCGTACGGGTGATGGACGACGATGTCCTTCTGGCGAATCGCCGCAAAGCAATCGCCGCCGAATTCGCGAATCCGCTCCGGAAAACGCGCGTGGAAAGTAGGGAACAGCAGGTCGCGCCGTTCGGAGAGTATGATCTGCTGGATGTCCACCAACCCGACAAACCCGTCGACGACCACGACATAGCGCTCGTCTAGATGCAACTCTCGGGTGAGAAACTGAACGAGGTCGGCAGGTAGCCGTTCCTCGACCTTGAGCCTGATCACGCTGCCTCGGCGCCGACGCTTGATGGCGCTTTCGTAGAGGCGGACGAGATCTTCAGCCTCTTCCTCGACCTCGATGTCACTATCGCGGAGAATCGTAAAACATCCGCGGGAAACGAGGTCGTAACCCGGAAACAGCTGTCCAAGGAAGAGTTCGACAATACTTTCAAGCGCGATGAAACGAGCCTGACCATCGGAGGGCGGCAGCGGCACAAACCTCTCGAGATGCCGCGGCAAGGGCACCAGGGCGGACAGCAACCCGCCGTCTGACTGGCGTCGCAACTGCAGCATGAGTCCCAAGCCGAAGTTGGGCAGGAAAGGAAATGGGTGGGCCGGATCGATCGCCAACGGCGTCAGCAGCGGAAAATACCGTTCGAGAAAACGGCTCTCCAGCCACTCCCTCTCTTCGGCGGTCAGGTCTGCCGCACCGACAACGAAAATCTTCTCTCCGGCAAGCGCTCCCAGTAGATCGCGCAGCACCCGCTGCTGCTCGCTCATGAGGCGCGCAGCAGCCTCCCAGACCTCGCGTAACTGCCTCTCCGGGGTGCGGCCGTCCTGGCTCAGTTCTTCGACACCGGCGAAAACCTGCCCCAAGAGACCGGCCACCCGTACCATAAAGAACTCGTCGAGATTGTTCGCCGAGATCGAAAGAAACCGAACCCTTTCGAGCAAGGGATGACGGCCGTTTTCAGCCTCCCCGAGGACGCGCTCATTGAACGCGAGCCAAGAAAGCTCCCGGTTGACGAACCGGTCCGGAGACGAGGCAATCGGTGGCTCTGCGGAACCTCCGCCCACGGCCTCGTCGTGCGAATCTTCTGTGCTTCGTTCGGCCATTGCCACACGCTCCTCCTAAGACGGGAGCGCACCCTTACACGTGACTGTAACAGTCCGGTGACTCGAATGATTGATCTTGGTCATAATGGACAAGGGAACCGAGAACAAGATGACCACGCTCTACCTCCTGCGGCACGCCAAGTCCGCTCATGATGCCCCGTGCCTTGAGGACAAGGATCGGGGGCTCAACTCTAGAGGACGTGCGGCCGCAGCACGCCTAGGACGATACTTGAGGGATCAAGGCATCATCCCGGAGCTGATTTTGTGTTCCACCGCCGTTCGCACGCGCCAAACCTTGGAAATTCTCAGTGAAGCGGCAGCGTGGGTCGATGACGGCCCCGAGATTCGATACGAAAACCGCCTGTATCTTGCTTCGCCCGCAGACATCAGAAGCGTCGTGGCGGCGGCAAACGCGTTCTCAAAAGTCATGGTTGTTGGCCATAACCCCGGCCTGCAGGACTTCGCCCTGGAACTTGCCAAACCCGGCAACAAGCATATCGAATTGCTACGCGACAAGTATCCGACGGGTGCTCTAGCCGTTCTGGATGCCGCCGGGCACCGCTGGGACAGCCTAGGATACCGCTCTCTCGCGCTAACAGTCTTTGTTCGACCGCGCGATCTCAACGACTAGCGGGCTTCGCGCGTCCAAATCTGCGTCTTCCCCAGCAACGGAACGCCCACGTATCCGCGCACCTTGAGCGTTCCATCTTCCAGCAGGGTAAGAACGGCCTTGTAGAGCTTGCCGTCACGCGGATTGTAGATCTTGCCGTCTCGGAAATCGCCGGGGCCATTTCTTGAAAAGCCGTTGAGCAGTTCCATCCCAAGGAGCGGCCGCCCTCTCTGCGCATCATCCTCGTTGTTTGTGTCGACCTTCGGATTGCCGCTCTCATCAAGCGGTTCGGCGAGTTCGGCGATCCTGCCGCAAAGAAGATCGCCACAGGCGTAGATTTCGACCACGGAATCTTTTTCCGGCGGCAGCCACCGCCCGGAGATTTCGGCTTGTGCGAAGGCAGGAGACACGAGAAGAAAATGAAACCCAAGTCCCAAAAATACGCTGATAACGATCGTTCTCATTGGAGCGCCCCTATCTATCGACCTCTTCTAGGCCGATGTCGCCAAATTCGTCGTTCAGCACCGCCGATGCTAGGCGAACCGTTATCGCCCGACTCGTGGCCAATGCGGCTTTGTCGAGGCTCGCCACACAACGCCGGGCTGCTTCAAATGACCGTTCAAGACGAGCAACAAGAAAACTGATCACATCCGGCGTAACACTAAGCTGACGATCCGCAAACATCTTGGTCAGGACAACGGCCAGGAGGGTATCGTCGGGCAACCCTACGCCGATAGCTGTGGTCGCCCGAAGCCGGGATCGGAGATCAGGAAGCGACACCTCCCACCTTGCCGGCGGCTCAAGGCTCGTCAGGAGAAGGAAGCCCCCGGCCTGACCGACGGCATTGTAGAGATGAAGCAGCGCGACTTCGTCGAAGTCCAAACCTCGATGTTCGACCACGATTCCCGCCGATAGACCTTCGGGCAAGCGGATGCGCCTTAGCTCTTCAACTGCTATAGACGCGGCGCCAGTTCGGGTCTGCCACACGCGCGCCAAATGGGTCTTGCCGCATGCGCGCGGACCGTAGATCGACAGTGCGTGAAATGGCCACGACGGCCAACGGTCGATCCACTCCACGGCTTCTCGATTTGACGAGGCTAAGTAGAAGTCTTCCCGGCCACGGGCGACGCGCACCGGGAGATCGAGCGGCAGTTGGGTCACCGTTCCGCTCCCTGGTTTGTGACGAAAGCCGTCCTGGCCCAATGAAGAACATAATGTGCGCCAGATGCGGCGGTAAGGAGACCAACGGCATAGGTAAGAAATTCGGTCGGTCTATCAAGCTGCCACAACATGCCATGTCCGCCCAGCACTGCGG
>JAYQVF010000233.1:0-4099 GCA_038148335.1 Alphaproteobacteria bacterium
TGGTGGAAACGCTGGGCACCGTCATGGGCCTCGAGGACAAGCGCGTCCAGTTCACACCGGACCTCATGCCGGCCGACATCGTCGGCTCGGAGGTGCTCGAGGAATCGGAAACCGGGCAGCGGGCATTCCGCTTCATTCCGGGTCCGGTGTTCTGCCAGCTCCTGATGGCGGACGAAATCAACCGCGCCAGCCCGCGCACGCAGTCCGCGCTGTTGCAGGCCATGCAGGAACAACAGGTCTCGGTTGCCGGCACCCGCCATCCGCTGCCCCGCCCCTTTCATGTCCTGGCGACGCAAAACCCGATCGAACAGGAAGGCACCTACCCGCTCCCCGAAGCCCAGCTTGACCGATTCCTGATGCAGATCGACGTCGGCTATCCGGATCTCGAGGCTGAACGGCGCATGTTGCTCGCCACGACCGGCGCCGCCGAGGGCAAGCCGACCGCCGTCATGAATGCCGAAGAGCTTCTTGCCGCGCAGCGGCTCGTCCGTCGCATCCCGGTGGGTGAGAGCGTCGTTGAAGCGATCCTTGGCCTGGTCCATTCCGGGCGCCCGGAAACCTCGGAAATCAAAGAGGTCCGTGAGACCGTCGCCTGGGGTCCGGGACCCCGCGCGAGTCAAGCGCTGATGCTGACCGTGCGGGTCAAGGCACTGCTCGAGGGGCGCCTGTCGCCGAGCGTCGAAGACGTGGTCGAGCTGGCCGGTCCGACGTTGCGCCACCGCATGGCGCTCAACTTCGCGGCGCGCGCCGAAGGCGTCATGCTGGAAGGCGTCATCAGGCGCCTTTGCGACCCGTACCGCTGAGGCGGCGTTGAGCGCGTCCCCGCCTGCCGGAACCGAGATCGTCCGCCGCGCCAGCGAGGTTCGCCAGCGCGCGGAGGTTCTCGCCGCCACCCTTCCCGCCCTTCTCATCGAGGCGGAACGCGTCGCCTCGACGGTCGCCCAGGGCGTCCACGGACGCCGGCGCGTGGGTCTCGGAGAAACCTTCTGGCAGTTTCGGCGCTACCGCCCGGGCGATCCGGCCAGCCGCATCGACTGGCGGCGCTCGGCCAAGTCGCACCGTACCTACGTGCGCGAAACCGAATGGGAAGCGGCGCAGAGCGTATGGCTGTGGCGCGACACGTCGCCGTCCATGCGCTACCGCTCCAGCACCAATCTCGACACCAAGGCCGACCGCGCGGCGCTTCTCCTGCTTGCCGGTGCCTCGCTCCTCATGCTGGGCGGCGAGCACGTAGCATTGCTGGGCTATGATCGGGTGGCCAGATCGGGACGCGCGACGCTCGCCGAGATGACCATCAACCTCGCTCGTGAAGATAGCAGCGTCGGCGCGGCAAGCCTGCCGCGCGCCGAACGCTTGCCGCGCCATGCGCAGGTCATCCTGATCAGCGACTTCCTCGCGCCCTTCGAAGAAACCGAAGCGCTGGTCAAACGCTTTGCCGCGGGCGGCGTATCGGGGCACCTGCTCCAGGTCCTCGACCCGGCCGAGGAAGAGCTGCCTTTCAGCGGCCGGACCCGGTTCGAGGGCATGGAGAACGAAGGAGATCTTACGGTCGGCAAGGCCGAGACACTGCGCGGGGACTACAAGAACCGTCTTGCCGCCCTGCGCGAGGGGCTGGCGGATCTTACGCGACGTACCGGCTGGACTCTGACCCTCCATCGCACAGATCACACGCCGCAGCAGGGCCTTCTGCCGCTCTATGCGTCCTTTGGCAGCGCCAATCTTTGGTGAGGACAGCGATGATGCCTGATCGGACAGAGGCGCCACGGGGTATGCCACGATGCTGACTCTCGGCAGTCTCGGCATCGCCGCGCCCTGGATGCTTCTGGGCCTAGTAGCTCTACCGGTCATCTGGTGGCTCCTGCGCGTCACCCCGCCTGCACCGCACCGCGTCGTGTTTCCGGCCATTCGCCTGTTGTTCGGTCTGCGCCAGACAGAGGAAAGTTCGGCCCGCACGCCGTGGTGGTTGATGGCGCTGCGGCTGCTGATTGAGGCACTGGTCGTCATCGCCCTTGCCGACCCTATCCTGAATCCCGGCTCGCGCCTGCGCGGCGACGGCCCCCTCCTGCTGATCGTCGACGACGACTGGGCGGCGGCGCCTAACTGGCAGGACCGGATCGTCACGATGAAAGACATTCTCGACCAGGCTGAGCGGCAGCGCCGGCCGGTCGCATTGCTTGCGACAGCGCCGCGGGCCGATGGCGCGCCGCCACGCATCACCAGCCTGATGCCGGCCGACGAAGCCAGGGCGGTGGTCGAGGGCCTGACGCCAAAACCGTGGAAGGCGAATCATCGCGCGTCCCTCGATGCGCTGATCGAATTGCCCTTCGGGCTGCCTGCGGAAGTCGTCTGGCTGAGCAACGGTATCGCCGAGACCGACACGCCGGTCACGCGCGACATGGCAGAACGCATGTCGGTCATCGGGCCGCTAACGGTGATCGCCGACGAACCCGCGCGCCGCGCGCTCATTCTGAATCCCCCGGACGGACTCGGCGCGACGTTGAGCCTCAAGGTCCGCCGCCCCGCAGGCGCCTCGACCAACGCCGCAACCGGCATCCAGATCAGGGCGACCGGCGATCAGGGTCAATTGCTCGACCGCATCCCTGCGCAGTTCGAGACGGGCGCAAGCGAAACGACCGCCGAATTCGACCTCCCCCCTGAAACCCGCAACAAGATCGTTCGCCTAGAGATTGAGGGCGAAAGATCGGCCGCAGGAACCGTTCTCCTGGATGAACGCTGGCGGCGGCGACCCGTCGGCCTCGTTTCGGGCGGCGCGATCGAAAGTCAGCAGCCGCTGTTGTCCGACGTCTTCTACCTCGACCGCGCCCTGGAACCCTTCAGCGAGGTCAAGCGCGGTACCCTGGGCGAGTTGCTCGAGGGTCGCTATGCGGTGATCGCCCTCGCCGACGTGGGTCAGGTAGTCGCGGCTGATCGTCCCGCGCTCGACGCCTGGCTCGACAGCGGCGGCGTCCTGATCCGCTTTGCCGGACCGAAGCTAGCAGATGCATCGGACGATTTGCTTCCGGTTCGCCTCCGTAGCGGGACGCGCCTCCTGGGCGGCGCGCTGACGTGGACGACCCCGGCCAGGCTCGGCACATTTCCCGAGGGAAGTCCGTTCGCCGGCCTTCGGCTGCCCGACGAAGTTCGCGTGATCCGACAGGTCCTCGCAGAGCCCGATCTCGATCTCTCGGGCAAGACCTGGGCGCGCCTCGAGGACGGCACGCCGCTCGTCACCGCCGAGCGACGCGGCAACGGATGGCTCGTCCTGTTTCACGTAACCGCCAACACCGAATGGTCGGATCTGCCGCTGTCCGGGCTCTTCGTGGAGATGCTGCGGCGCATGGTGAGCCTCAGCCAGGGCGTCTCGGGGGCGCAGACAACCGCGGCCTTGTCCCCCCTGGCCACGCTCGATGGATTCGGCCGGCTGGGCACGCCGCCGGCAGGGACGCTACCGGCGCCGCCCCAGGTCTTCGATGAAAACCAGATCGGCCCCAGCCACCCGCCAGGCTATTACGGCACCCAGGATGCCCGCCGGGCCTTGAACCTGTCGTCGGCATTGGGCGCCTACGCCAGTCTCGACGCCCTCCCCGGCAACCCGGCCCGCGGCACCTACGCGACCAGCGGAGAGCTCAGCCTCTTGCCTTGGCTTCTGCTGGCGGCCACGCTGCTGATCCTGATCGACATGGTGGCGAGTTTCATTTTGCGAGGACAATTGCGGTTCCGCCGAATCGGAACAGCCGTCGTGCTGTTGGCCGGCCTGCTTTCCCTCGCCATGCCGCCCAACGACGCTCGTGCGCAAGCAGCGCAGACGAACGACGCCATTGCCCTGAGCGCAACGCTGGAGACACGACTTGCCTACGTGATTACGGGCAATGCCCAGGTCGATACCTTGAGCGAAGCCGGAATGCGCGGTCTGTCCGACGTGTTGCGACGGCGCACGGCGATCGAACCAGGCGAACCCATCGGCGTCAACGTCGAGACCGACGAGCTCGTGTTCTATCCGTTGCTGTACTGGCCGATCGATGCGTCGCAAAAGGACTTGAGCGATACCGCGCTGGCCAAGATCGACGCTTTCATGAAAACGGGCGGCACGATCGTGTTC
>JAYQVF010000234.1:0-4069 GCA_038148335.1 Alphaproteobacteria bacterium
GCAAGACGCTGCCCAGGGGCGTGCGGAAAAGGCTGAGCGGCGTCGCAAAAGCCGGCCCGGCGGCTTCGAGCAGCGCGCCGCCATTCTTGACGTACTCGGCGATGTTCTCGACGTAGATCGGCAGCAAGACGCCGCGGCGCCGGTAGCGATCGAAGATGATCAGGTCGAATTCGTCGAGCTTGACCTCGAAAAGCTCGCGTGTCGGAAAGGCGATCAGCGACAGCTCACGGACCGACGTTCCGTCCTGCTTCTCCGGCGGACGAAGGATCGTGAAATGCACGAGGTCGACCGACGGATCGGCCTTCAGCAGGTTGCGCCAAATTCTTTCTCCCGCGTGAGGCTCGCCCGAAACCAGCAGGACGCGCAGCCGGTCGCGGACGCCTGAGATGCTGATCGCCGCCCGGTTGTTTTGCAGCGTCAGCTCCTCTGGGGCGGCATCGACGTCGATCTCGACCACGGTCAGCCCGCCATGCTCCAGCTTCAGCGGAAGGCTCGTGGCCTCGCCGATCCGGACGCGATGAAACGATGGTTCGCCGCCATCGAGGCGCAGCGAAATGCGCGCCGTTCCGTCGCTCGAAGCCGGCTGCCCGGTGTCCTCGACGCGGACCTTGACGGCGAGGTCGCTACCGACGATGCCATAGCTCGGCGCCTCCTCGACGACCAGTCGCCGGTCGCCATCGGCGCGGGTCCCGGTGAGGAGGACGTGCAGCGGTGCCATCAGCGCAGCCTGCTGGATAGAGGTCGGGACGTCGTGCACCTGGCCGTCGGTGATCATGACGGCACCGGCGACCTGATCCGGCGGCACGTCGGTCAGTGCGTTGTTCAGTGCTTCGAAGAGTCGCGTCCCGGCGTCGCGGTTGGCCTCCGAGCGGCCGGCGCGAACGATGCGTACTTCGAGATCTTCCATGGCGGCAAGTTCGGCTTCGACGGCTGCCAGCGCGTCGGCGGTCTGCTGTTGCCGGTCGCCGATGCCCTGGCTCTGGCTCTCGTCGATGACAACGAACGCGACGTCGGGGAGCGCATTGCGATCTTCGTTGACGAGCGACGGGTTGGAGAGCGCGAGCAGGGAGATGGCCAGCGCAATGAGTCGCCACGCGACACCGGTGGCCCGGCGCCACACGCCGAAGGCGACGAGGGCCACGCCAAGGGCTGCGATGGCAGCAAGAATCCACCATGGGAAATAGGGCGCGAAAACGATGTCGGCCAAATTGGTCACTGGCCGAGCCTTTCCAGGATCGCCGGCACGTGCACCTGGTCCGCCTTGTAGTTGCCGGTGTAGGCGTACATCACGAGATTGACGCCGAAACGGAACGCCATTTCGCGTTGCTGGGTGCCTCCGGGCACCGGCGAGGCGAGGTAGCGTCCCTCTGCATCGATCGCCCAGGCCGACGCCCAGTCGTTGCTGCCGACGATGATCGAGGAGACGCCGTCATTCGCAGCGCCGGCCTCGTTCTCGACCCAGACGACACCGCCGGCGTAGCGACCGGGAAAATCGCGCATCAGATAGAAGGCCTTGGTCAGGACGTGATCTTCCGGCACCGGGCTCAGCGGCGGCATGTCCAGCTTGCCGAGCAACTCGCGCAGTCGGCGCACGCCGGGGCCGTCTGAAGAGGGGCCGCGGCTGAAGGTGGTGGCATTGAGCTCGACGTTCTGTTGGTCACGGGTGTCGAACACGATGGTGCCGCCGGTTTTCATGAACGAATCGATCCTTGCCAAAGCGGCGTCGGAGAGGTCTCGCTGCGATGGATCGATCGGCCAATAGAGCAAGGGATAGAAGACGAGCTCGTCCGTTTCGACGTCGACACCGATCGGATCTCCCGGTTCGATGGCCGTTCGTCGGCGCAACACGTCCGAGAGGCCCCGCATGCCGGCCTCGCTCATGCCGTCGACCTGCGCATTGCCGGTGATGACGTAGGCAAGTCTGGTCTCGAGCGTGGCGCTCAGAGCGATGGCGTCGTTCGTCTGGTCCGTCTGGGCGCGGGCGTCTCTGGGAACGGTGGCGAGAGATACCAAGGCGACAAGGACCAGTCCGGCGGCGCCGATCCGCCGAAGACGCAGTTGGCCACGCAATATGAAGCTCGCCACCATGTCGACCAGGATCATGAGCGTGGCGACCAGCAGCAGCCAGGGAAGGAGGTTGAGCTCGCCGCTTGCCGCATAGGTCGCGCGAGTCGGACTGCCGGGCAGGGCGTCGAGGCTCTCGTACCGGCCGAGCGCCGCGGCAAGGTTGAGCGCGCGTCGCGAATCCTGCGTTCCATAGTATCCGGGCGGGTGGCTCGGTCCCACGCGGCCCTCGTCGAACACCTCGGACGTTGCGGCGAGGGTTCCGGCAGGCGGTGTGCCCAGCCGTCCCAGGCCGTCGAGGGTCGCAAGCGGCGGGATGGCCGCCGCCGACTGGGTGCCGGCAACGCCCTGGCTGAGGCCGACCATGCGGCGCAACATCTCGACGAAGAGGCCGGACAACGGCAAGTCGGACCACTCGGTGTTGGCCGTGACGTGAAACAGGACCAGCCAGCCGTTGCCGCGGCGCGCCGCGGTGACAAGGGGGGTTCCGTCTTCCAGGCGGGCCCAGGTCTTGCCGGAGAGGTCCAGGTCGGGTTCGGCGAGGACCTGCCGCAGGACCCGAATTTCGTCGGGCAGGGGCAGGCCGGCGAAGGGGCTTCCTTCGGGAAACGCGCCGAGCTTGGCTGGCGTCGACCACGTGAGCGCGCCGCCGAGCAGGCGCGTGCCGCTCCGCAGGCGCACGGGCAGGAGATCGTCGGACGTGTCGGCCAGTTTCGGACCGGCGAAGCGCACCAGCACGCCACCGTTTTCCAGCCAGGATTCGAGCGCCGGGCGATCGGCGGCGACCACCTGGCCGACATCGGCGAGCGCAATCACGGCATAGCGGTTCTCAAGCAACTCGCCCAGCGTTCCGCGCTTCACTTCGCTGAACGGCTCCAGCGCGCGGTCGAGATAGAACACGTCCGACAGCAGGGGCTGTTGGCTTTCGATCGCCCCGCCTGAAACGAGACCGACCGGCCTCCGCCGCCAACGTTCGTCCAGCAAGACGACGCTCGCCGCCGAGCGTTCTCCCTCGATCTCGAGGCGGACGATCCTGTTGCGGGTTTCCGGCGGCAGGTCGAAGGTTGCGGTCGCCTCGCTGGCGCCGGCTTCGAAGCGCGCGGGAATGCGGTCGAGCAATTGGCCCTGGTCGCCCGAAGCGCGGACCTGAACGTCCACGGCGGCGGTGGATGCGGCGCCGGCCGGCCGCCGAATCTGGAGTTGCAGGGTCGCCCCGATCCCGGCGGGCGGATCAAGGACGACGGCGCGTCGCGCGGGTTCGTCGGTGATCACGGTGAGTGGGCCGATGATCGACATGCGTTCCCCCATGTCGCGGGTCACGGAATTCCCCGCCTCGGCGATTCCGTTGCTCAACCAGACGACTTCGGCCGGAAGCGGGAACGGCAGCTCCACGAGTGCATCGAGGGCGGCGCGATGGTCGGCCCGCCACGGCTTGGGCGCGAGGCCGTCGACAAGGCCCTTCGCCTCGTCCGCCGGCATCAGGCCGGTGATGCGCGGCAGGGTCCCGTCGGCATGCGGTGCCGTCGTCAACAGAGCAACCGGTCGCCGCTGCCGTTCCGCCTGACCGAGAATATCGTCGACGGTCACGAGACGATCTTGCCAGTTGGGCGCGGCGGACCAGTCGTCGTCGATCACCAGAAGCAAGGGGCCGTCGCCGCGCAGTCGCGAGCCCGGGTTGAGGATCGGGTCTGCCAGGGCCAGGACGATCAGGGCGGCGATCAGCAGCCGAAGCGCCATGAGCCACCAGGGCGTGCGGGCCGAGCTTTCCTCCGTCTGTCGCAGGCCGAACAGCAGGCGAATGGCCGGAAACACGACGCGATGCGGCGCCGGCGGCGTGACGCGCAGCAGCCACCAGATGACGGGCAGGGCAATCAGGCCAAGCAGCATCCATGGCGCAGCAATGCCGAGGCTTCCGATGGTCAGCATGGCGCGGCGCCTGTCATGAGCTCACGCTGCCAAAGGACGCATAAAGAGGCAGAAGCCCTTGCTGCGGCGTGTGGTCGGT
>JAYQVF010000235.1:0-4068 GCA_038148335.1 Alphaproteobacteria bacterium
GTATTGGGGATCAGCTCGTCGAAAATCTCGTCCCTCTTGAAGCCCGCTGCGGCGATCGGTTTGGTGATGTCGAGGTCGTGCAGTGCGCCCCAGAATGGCTCGTTGTTGAAGTGGGTGCTCCAGTCCCGATACCACTGGGTATAGAGGTCGAGTTCGCGGTTGCGCAGCGGCACGTCCATGTGGGCTACCACGCCGCCCTTTTTCAGGATGCGATAGTTGTCCTTCATGATGTTCGGCAGCGCCTTGCCCGACGTCTCGTGCAGCATGATGTTCGAGATGATCAGGTCGAAGTAGTTGTCCGGAAACTCGGTGGCCTCGGCGTTCTGCTGCGAGAAATGCACCTTCTTGCCGAGCTTCTCGAGTTTGGCGTGCGCCATGCGCAGCATCCCCGCGCTGACGTCGATGGCGTAAACCTCGGCATCGGGGAAGGCATCGACCCAGGCGACCGTGCTGCCGCCGACCGAACAGCCCTGGTCGAGGATGCGCTTCGGCTTGAGGTTCGGATAGCGCGTCTTGATGAAGTTGATCAGCGCGCTGGCCGGGCTGTCCGTCATGGCCAGTCCTTGGCCGCGGCCATACAGCCCGCCGGCAGCGTCGTAGAAGGCGCCTGCGGTGATGTCGCCGTCGCCGGCATCGAAGCCGTAGCCGCCCGGCTGCTCGTGGATGTCGACCGCATCGACATAGCGCGGCACGACGAGCTTGGGGTTGGTCTTGAGGCTGCCGAGCTTCTTGCCCTTGACGGTGGTCTTGTCGACCAGTTCGTCGTATTGCCGGTCGATCTTGGTTTCGGCCGACTCCCACATCAGGTGCTGGGCGGTCCGCCACATCGACGCCCAGGTCTGGAAGTAGTCTTCCTGCAGCATCTGCTTGCGGACTTCGTGGCGGTTCTTGAACTCGCGGCCCTCCGCCTTCTTGAAAGCTGTCTTGGCGCGGCGCTCGTAGACGGTCTTGAGCCCCGGGGCGAGGCCGAGATTGATGTGCCACTTCAGGTTCAGGACGTACGCATCGCGCGCGTTCTCGTCGTGATTGGCCTTGAGGAACATGTGGTTGACGACGGTCATGGAGGGCCTCCCGGGCCGATTTGATCTGCCTAAAAGCTATTATATAACAGCCCCAGCTATGGTACCGCGACTACGCCCTGGGCGTCCGCCTGTTGGGCCAAGAATTCGAACAGAAACAGGGAGTTAGGGTCGATGGCCACAGAAGATCGCGTCATTGTTGCAGGCGCCGGCCCGGTGGGCATGGTCGCCGCGATGCGGCTTGCGAACGAGGGTATTCCGGTACTCGTTCTGGAGGCCAACGGGGACCTGTTCGACGACCTGCGGGCCTCGACCTTTCATCCGCCGACCCTTGATATGCTGGACGGCTACGACCTGACCGACAAGCTGATCGCGGATGGTCTCGTCGCTCCGACCTGGCAGTTTCGCGACCGTCAGTCCGAGGAGCGCGCGGTCTTCGATCTTGGCCTTATCAAGGACCACACCAACCACCCGTATCGGCTGCAGGCGGAACAGCACAAGCTGACCCGTCTGATCCTCGAGAAGATCAAGGACTGGGACAACGTCGAGGTGTGGTTCAACACCCGTGTCCACGATGTCGGCCAGGACGCCGACTCGGCCTGGGTCGTCGCGCATCGCGACGGCGAGGAGGTCACGCTCAAGGGGCGCTACCTGATCGGCGCCGACGGTGCGAGCAGCGCGGTGCGGATCAAGCTCGGTCTCGGCTTCGATGGCGTGACCTATCCCGAGTGGTTCGTTCAGGCGACGACGCCCTTCGAGTTCCGCGACTACATCGAGGGCCTGTCGCTGATCAACTACGCATCGGATTCGACCGAGTGGTACGTGCTGCTGCGCGTGATCGGCAAGTGGCGGTGTCTGTTTCCGTCGCGCGAAGGCGAAACCCAGGAAGAGGCGATCGCGCCGGAGTCGCTGCAACGCAGGCTTCATGGGGTCTACGACAAGGCTGGCGACTTCGAGATCGTCCACAGCACGATCTATCGCATTCATCAGCGCGTCGCGACGACCTACAACGTGGGGCGCATCCTGTTGGCTGGCGATTCGGCGCACCTCAACAATCCGCTCGGCGGCATGGGGATGAACGGCGGTATCCACGACGCCGTCAACCTGACCGACAAGCTGGTCAAGGTGTGGAAGGGCGAGGGCGACGCGTCGCTGTTCGATCTCTATACGCGCCAGCGCCAGCCGATTGCCGTCGAACACGTCCAGGCCCAGGCCGAGCGCAATCGCCGGCTCATGAACGAGCGCGATCCCGAGGTGCGGCTCGCCAGCTTCCGCGAGACGCAGCGGACGGCCGAGGATCCGGACAAGGCCCGCGAATTCCTGCTGCGCACGTCGATGATCGAGAGCCTGCGGCGTTCCGAATCGATCACGTGACGATGGTCACAGACTGCCCGGCCTAGACCGGGCAGTCTTTCCCCGGACGCGACTCGTGATCTGGGGGTTTCATGTTTATACGCGCGCTCGCGCTATGTTTGGCGGTCGGCCTCATGACGCCGGCCGCGTGGGCGTTCGAAGCGCCTGACGGAATCGAGATCGGTCGGACCGAAAAGGGCGAAACGCTGGTCGACGACGACGGCATGACGCTCTACGAGTTCGATCGGGACGAGCCGTTCGAGTCGCGCTGCTACGATCGCTGCGCCGCCAACTGGCCGCCAGTGAAGGCGCGCCGGAAGGACGTGCGGATCGGCCGGTTCCTGTCGGTCGCGCGCAAGGACGGCGGCTATCAGTGGACCTATGGCGGCAAGCCGCTCTATCGCTGGAGCAAGGATCAGGAAAAGGGCGACATCACCGGTGACGGGCTTGCCGACGTGTGGCGCATCGCCAAGCCCTGAGCCGCGTCCTTGACGCGGCGGCATCCGGGTGATGCCATCCGCCCCTTGTCTGGAGGTGGTTGATGGCCGATCTGCTCGATTCCTGGAAGGACGACCTGGTTGCGTTCCGGCGCGATATTCATGCCCATCCCGAGACGGCCTTCGAGGAACATCGGACCGCCGACCGGGTTGCCGCGGCGCTTGAGTCCTACGGTATCGAGGTCCACCGCGGGCTGGCCAAGACGGGCGTCGTCGGCACGCTGCGCGCCGGTGCCTCCAACCGTGCGATCGGGTTGCGCGCCGACATGGACGCCCTGCCGATCGAGGAGCTGAACGACTTCGCTCACCGTTCGACCCACGACGGCAAGATGCATGCCTGCGGCCATGACGGCCACACGACGATGCTGCTGGGCGCGGCGCGCTACCTTGCCGAGACGCGCGACTTCGACGGTACGGTGCATTTCATCTTCCAGCCCGCCGAAGAGAACTTTGGCGGCGGCGGTGTGATGGTCCAGGAAGGGCTGTTCGAGAAATTTCCCTGCGAATCGGTCTACGGCATGCACAACATGCCGGGACTGCCGACCGGAAGCTTCGCTGTGCGCTCGGGGCCCATCATGGCGGCGTTCGACCGCTTTACCGTGCGCATCCAGGGCAAGGGCGCGCACGCGGCGCTGCCGCAGACAGGCATCGACCCGATCGTCGTCGGCGCGCAACTGGTCAACGCCTGGCAGTCGATCGTCAGCCGCGCCACCGACCCGATCGATTCGGCGGTGGTCAGCGTCACCAAGTTCCACGGCGGCGATGCCTACAACGTCATCCCCGACAGCGTCGAGATCGGCGGCACGGTGCGCACCTTCCGCAAGGAAACGCAGGACCGCATCCAGCGGCAGTTGCAGGAAATGGGCGAGAACCTGTGCCGCGGCTTCGGCGCTCGGTTCGAAATGCGCTACGAGCGTTGCTATCCCGCGACCGTCAATACGCCCGAGGAAACCGGCCTCGCGGTCGCGGCGGCGACGAAGCTGGTCGGTGCGCGCGAGGTCAATCCCGAGACGCCGCCACTGATGGGCTCGGAGGATTTTGCGTTTATGCTGCAGGCCAAGCCGGGCTGCTACATCCTGATCGGCAACGGCGCCGGCGAGGACGCCTGCATGGTCCACAACCCGCACTACGACTTCAACGACGAGATCCTGACGCTGGGCGCGCGCTACTGGGTGCAGCTCGCGCAGGACCTTTTGCCG
>JAYQVF010000236.1:0-4032 GCA_038148335.1 Alphaproteobacteria bacterium
CATGGGTGAGGACGGCGTCGAACAGGTCGACTTCCGGTTGCGCCCGTTCAGCGGCAAAGTCGCGACCGACGCTGCCGCCGACCTCGATCGTGGTGCCGGCGCCGTCGGGCTTGCGAAACTGGTCGAACGCCAGGCATGCGCGCCCGGACTGCGCGGCGCTCCATTCCTGCGCCTTCAGGTAAAGCGATTCCGGCGGCAGCGCGCGATAGACCCCGGCAGCGTCGCGGCGATCGGCCAGCGCCTCCTGCCGCGCGCGATAGGCGTCGGCGATTGTCTCGAAACGGGCCGTAGCCGCCTCGGCAACCAGATGATCGAGGGCGAGCGCGGCCGCGGGCAAATAGTCCGGGAGGCACGCCATCTCGTCGTGGAACAGCGGCAGCCAATGCTCCATCCCGACGTGCCGCCGCCCCTCCGACACCGACTGGTAGAGCAGGTCTGAATCGACCGCGTTGCCGAAACGTTGACGATAGCCATTACGGAACCGCGCAATGGCGTCCCGGTCGAACGGAAACTCGCCAACGGCTTCGAGCCGCAGTTCTTTCTGCTTCGCGCGCGAGACCTGGGTCAGCGGGTCGAACAGGCGCACGGCCTCGAGTTCGTCGCCGAAGAGGTCGAGACGCAGCGGTTCTTCCGCGCCGGGCGGATAGACGTCGATGATCCCGCCCCGCACCGCGTACTCGCCGGGTTCGCGGACGGTCCCAGCCCGCGTGTAGCCGTGACGGACCAGGTATTCGGTGAATTCCTGAACGTCGAGTCGCTCGCCCGGCCGAACGACGAACGACGATTCGCGGACGTGCGCGCGCGGCGGCACACGCTGCAGGACGCCGTTGATCGTGGCGACGACGACGACCGGCGCGTCCTCTGGCAGCGCCGCGAGCTGGCTCAACGCCCGCATGCGCGCCGCGACCACGCCCTGGTTCGGCGATACACGATCGTAGGGCAGGCAGTCCCAGGCCGGGAACGAGACGACCGCGAGTTCCGGCGCGAAGAACGCCAGGGCATCGACCAGCGCCGCCTGTCGGTCGCCGTCGCGCGCGACGAACAGGATCTGGGGCGTCTTTCCGGAATGCACGAGGTCCGCCAGCACGCGGCCATCGAGCCCCGGCGGCGCACCGCCAAATGTCGTCGCCGATTTCTTCTGAAAATACTTATTTTCCAGATAGTTATTCATAAATCTTAAAGTCAAGTATCGCATCGAGGACGGGCGTCCTGACCTCAGCGGGGACCGTTGCGCGCCCCACGTACCACGCCATCAAGTCCGGTTCGGGGAGTTCCAGAACCGCCTCGAACTGGTCGAGCTCGGCGGGTGTCATGGTCTCGAGATGGCGGTCTGCAAACCGGCCCAACAGGAGGTCGGCCTCGCGGGTCCCACGGTGCCAGCTGCGGAACTGGATCCGCTTTCGCCGGTTGATCTGGTCGTTTTCCATCGCCTCAGCACAAACAGCCACGACCCGGGGCGCGGGCGCACCGGGTGTGGCAAAGGTCAGAGCGCTAAGCTAAGGTCGCGCCACTCCCCAAACAAGAGCCCCGACGCGGTGGCGCAGCGCCCGGAAATCCTCTTCCCGCTCTTCAAGCCGGTCACAAGTCTCGCCGGAGTCGGCCCGAAGATCGGCGCGCTGATTGCCAAGGTGGCCGGCGAACGTCTGGTCGATCTGTGCTGGCACCTGCCGTCGGGCCTGATCGACCGGCGGTTCGCACCCAAGGTCGCCGAAGCGCCGGAAGGCACCATCGCCACGTTGACGGTTCGCGTGGATGCGCACGCGCCGGCGCCCAGCCGCAAGCTTCCCTACAAGGTGCGCTGCTCCGACGAGACCGGCTTCATCACGCTCACGTTCTTCAATGCGCGGCCCGACTATCTGCAGAAGCAGCTTCCCGAGGGCGAAATCCGGGTGATCAGCGGCCGGGTCGAGCGCTACGGCGGCGAACGCCAGATGGCGCACCCCGACTGGATCGCCGTGCCCGACGAGGCCGAAGCCGTCATCGGCGTCGAACCGACCTACCCGCTTACCGCGGGCCTGACGTCGAAGCCCTTGCTCAAGGCGATCCAGGGCGCACTGAAACAGATGCCGGCGCTGCCTGAGTGGCTGGACGACGCCATGGTCGCACGCGAGCGCTGGCCCGCCTGGCGCGAAGCCGTCCTCGCCGCCCATGCGCCCCAGGAACTGGAAGATCTGGACCCAAACGCGCCGGCTCGCCAGCGGCTTGCCTACGACGAATTGCTGTCGAACCAGTTGGCGCTGGCGCTCGTCCGCCAGCGGACACGACGCACCAAGGGAGAACCCCTGCAGGGTGACGGCAGATTGCGGCAACAGGTGATCGCCGGGCTGCCCTTCACGCTGACCGCAGCGCAGGAACAGGCCATCGCCGAAATCGAGCAGGATCTCGGCTCCCCCTTCCGAATGCTTCGCCTGCTGCAGGGCGACGTGGGCAGCGGCAAGACAGTTGTCGCCCTGCTCGCCATGCTGGTGGCGGTCGAAAGCGGGCGCCAGGCTGCGCTGATGGCGCCGACCGAACTGCTTGCCCGCCAGCACTTTCGTGTCCTGCAAGAGCTCGCCGGCGGCAGCGGCCTGAACATTGCCCTGCTGACGGGACGGGAAAAGGGCAAGGTGCGCGACGAGCTGCTGGCCCAGCTCGCCGACGGCACCATCCAGATCGCCGTCGGCACCCATGCCCTGTTCCAGGAGGGGGTCGCTTTCAAGCAGCTCGGCCTAGCCGTCATCGACGAACAACACCGCTTTGGCGTGCATCAGCGCCTGGCGCTGGCGTCAAAGACGGCGGCGCCGGGCGATACCAACACACTGCTTATGACGGCGACGCCGATCCCGCGCACCCTTGCCCTTACCGCCTACGGCGACATGGACGTTTCGCGGCTGACCGGGAAACCCCCGGGACGACAGCCTGTCGACACCCGCACCATTCCGCTCGACCGCCTGCCCGAGGTGATCGACTCCCTGCACCGGGCCATCGACCGTGGCGCGCGGGTCTATTGGGTCTGCCCCCTGGTCGCTGAATCGGAATTGCTCGACGTCGCCGCCGCGGAGGATCGCGCGGCGGACCTGCGAAGCCGCTTCGGCGCGCGTGTCGCCCTGGCACACGGCCAGATGAAAGGCGCTGAACGGGACAAGGTCATGGCAGCATTCGCCGGCGGCGAAGCCGACATTCTGGTCGCCACGACGGTCATCGAGGTCGGCGTCGACGTCCCCGAGGCGACGGTGATGGTGATCGAGCATGCCGAGCGTTTCGGGCTCGCCCAACTGCACCAGCTCCGCGGGCGGGTCGGCCGCGGCAGCGGCAAGTCGACCTGTCTCCTGCTCTACGCGCAGCCGCTGGGCGAGACCGCCAAAGCGCGGCTTGCGATCATGCGCGAAACCGACGATGGCTTCCGCATCGCCGAGGAAGACCTGAAGCTGCGCGGCGCCGGCGAGGTACTCGGCACAAGACAGAGCGGCCTGCCCGACTTCCGTCTCGCCGATATCGAGGCGCACGAAGTCTTGCTGCCCATGGCGGCGGGCGATGCGCGGCTGATACTTGAAACCGATCCGGACCTGAAGAGCGAACGCGGCGCGGCGCTGCGCATCCTGCTCTATCTGTTCGAACGCGACGCGGCGGTGCGCTACTTGCGGTCGGGCTGAGCCACGAGCTTGCCCTGCGGCTCGAGATGTTCGGGCTCGTCGAGACGGGAGTTGATGACGGGCTTGTTGCGCGCCGCTTTGGCGCGCGGGTCCTCAGGGGTTACCAGGCCGCCAGAAATCACCAGCTTGATGCCCTCCTCCACGCTCATGTGCAGCGTAACCAGATCGCGCCGCGGCACGAAAAGCAGGAATCCCGAGGTCGGGTTGGGCGTCGTCGGCAGGAAGACGTTGACGACATCGTCCTCGGTCAGGTTCTGGATCTCGCCCCTGGTCGTGCTGGTCACGAAACCGATCGCCCAGATGCCGCGACGGGGGTACTCGACCAGCACCACCTCACGGAAGTTGTTCGACTGCTGGATGACGGCGTCGAATATCTGCTTCAGCGCGCCGTATACCGAAC
>JAYQVF010000237.1:0-4026 GCA_038148335.1 Alphaproteobacteria bacterium
GACCAAAGCTGCCGAGGCGGGCGACGCCGAAGCGGCCTACAGCCTGGGGCAGGCCTATGCGTTCGGTCGCGGGGTGTCCCAATCCATGGACAAGGCGCGGCGGTGGTTCGAAGACGCTGCCGATCGCGGGCACGTCGGCGCCATGATCAATCTCGGTGTGGCGCACTACCATGGCATGGGGGGCGAGATCGACCTCGCTGCCGCCTATGCCTGGTTCGAACTGGCGGCTGCATTCGGCAGCACCATCGCGCTGTACAACCTCGTCGAAGCCGAGGGCCGGATCGACCCCGAGGATCGCACCCGCGGTCGGGACTTCGTCGAGACGACGCTGCCCCGGATCCTTTCTGCAATGACCCCCGAGGAGATCGCCCGGGCCCGCGAGGCAGTCGCCCACATGCTGGCCGACCCGACGGCGCGGCGCCTCATAGCCGCCCTCAATACGGTCCGGCGCCGGCGCGACCAACTCGAGTACGAGCGCAGTTTGCGAGCCCCCTTGCCGTCGTTGACCCCGCTTCCGCCGCAGCAAGGATCGCCCGCCGATTGACGCCGCTCAAGCCCAGACGGGGCATTACAGCCTAGGATTGGCTTGTGAATGTGACAGAGACAGCGCCAGCCAAGGAACCGAGCGCCGCCCAGCGCTTCGGCGAGAAGCTCAGCCAGCTCATTCGCGCGCGCCACCCGCTGATCCAGATCGCGACCTTCGAGGAGGACCGCGCCCTGCGCGAGATCGTGCACGTGGCCCGCTCGCTGGGGAAGTCGGTGCTGTTCTGGAGCGCCAGCCGGGGCCTGTTCGGACTGGACAAAGCCCAACAGAAAGAACATTTCGTGCCGACCGACATGGTCGCCGCTCTCGAGCAGTTCGAGAAGAAAGCCCAGTCGCGGCAGCCGCACCTGTTCATCCTGCTCGATCCGGCGCCCTACCTGACCGGACGGTCGACCGACCCGATCTATCGCCGGCGGCTGCGCGACTTCGCGATCAACATCCGTACCAAGGGCTACCATTCCAACTGCATCCTTTTGTCGCCGAGCATCGAGCTGCCGCTCGAGCTGGAAAAGGAAACGACCATCGTCGACTTCCCGCTGCCCGACCGCGAGGAGATCGAACGGTTCGTCACCGAGTTCATCGCCAAACTGAAGAATGCGCCTGGCCTCAAGATCGGTAACCACAATCTCAAGGATGCCCTGGTCAATGCCGCGCTCGGCCTGACGATGATCGAGATCGAGGGCGCCCTTGCCAGCGCGGTCGTCGACGACCTGGCGCTCGACCACAACGACATCGGGCGGGTGTTCGGGCAAAAGCAGCAGATCATCCGCAAGTCCGGCATCCTCGAGTTCTGTGACACGCGAGACATGACGCTCGAGTCGATCGGCGGGCTCGACGTTCTCAAGAAATGGCTGCAGCTGCGCGAGGCGGCCTTCTCGGAAGCCGGCCGCGCCTACGGCATCCAGAATCCCAAGGGCGCCCTGGTCACCGGCGTGCCGGGCTGCGGCAAGTCGCTGACGGCGCGCTGCGTTTCGGCGGCCTGGAACCTGCCCCTCGTCCGCCTCGACATGGGCAAGGTCTATTCGTCGCTCGTCGGCTCGTCCGAGGAGCACATGCGCGAGGCGATCCACGCCTGCGAGGCGATCGCTCCCTGCGTCCTGTGGATCGACGAAATAGAGAAAGGCCTGCCCCGCCCCGGCCGTTATGTCGGCGACAGCGGCGTGTCGCTGCGTGTGTTCGGCACCTTCCTGACCTGGCTGCAGGAAAAGACGAGTCCGGTCTTCGTCTTCGCGACGGCCAACGAGATCGATCTGCTGCCGCCTGAAATCCTGCGCAAGGGCCGGTTCGACGAGGTCTTCTTCGTCGACCTGCCGACCGACGAGGAGCGCCGGCAGATCATCGACATCCACCTCCGGCGGGTCGGCCGCGATCCTGCACGTTTCGACATCGACGAACTGGTCGGCCTGTCGGGCGCGGTCCAGTTCGGCGGCGACGTCGTCCTCTCGGGCGCCGAGATCGAATCCTGGATCAACGAATCGCTCATCCACTCGTTCTATCGCCGCAAGGGCGATGACGACCGCACGACGGACCTTGCCATGGAAGACCTGCGCAAGGTGGTCAACCGGATCGTGCCGCTGGCCAAGTTGCGCCAGGAGGAGATCGCAACCATGCGCTCGTGGGCGAACCAGCACGCCATTGGCGCCTCGGCGCGCCCGCAAGAATCCCAGACCGGCAGCCTGGTGGTCGGCGGCCGGTCGCTGGACCTCTAGCTCGTCCCTACTTCCAGCCACCGAACGTGAACCACACACGGCCCAGGCCGTGGTCGCGCTTGAGCGTCTCTTTCCCGCGCGCCACCGCCTCGAATTCCTTCCGGGGCGTTGAGCCGATCTTCGGAATCCGGATCAGCTCGATCTTGTCCTTCTCGAAGCCGCACGAGGCGAGCATCTTGGGGAAGTCGAGGTTGCGGAACTTCTCGTAGTGCGGCTCGTTGTTGTAGAAGCCGTCCCAGTCGAGCAGGAAGTTGTAGTAGGTGTCGGTCACGTTGGTCGGCGGCAGTTCCATGTGGAGCATGATCCCGCCCGGCTTCAGCATCCGGTAGCACTCCTTGATGACCCGCTTGGTCGCCGGCACCGAGAGCTCGTGGAAGAAGAAGCTCGAGGTGATGATGTCGAAGTGCTCGTCGGGAAAGCCCGGGGTCTCAGCATTGCGCTGGTGGAAGTGCATCTCGATGCCCTCGGCCTCGGCCCAGGCATGACCGAAGCGCAGCACCGGCGCGCCGACGTCGATGCCGTGTACCTCGGCGTCGGGATAGACCTGCTTATAGGGAAACGTGTTGGCGCCGGTCGTGCAACCGAGATCGAGGATGCGCTTCGGCTTCAGTTCGGGATGCGCGAGCTTGAGGTAGTTGGCGATCGAGGCGGCGACGTCGCCCTTGGGCTTTACGTCCTTGCCGAAGCCGCCGTAGAAGACCTGGACGCCGTAGTGATAGACCGCGCCCTGGGCCACGTCCTTGTCGGTATATTCGGTATGGAAACAGCCCGGCATGTGGTGGACGTCGAGATCGGTCACCTCGCGCGGGATCACCACGTCCGGGTCGAGTTCCAGCGAACCGCCCGCGGGATTTGCCTTGTGCGCATCGTCCGCCGCCTGGATCAGTTCGTCGAGCTGGCGCTCGATCCCGGGCTGCACCGACCACCAGGTCATGATCTGGGCGTTGTAGCGCATCGCGCTCCAGCCCTCGAAGATCTTCTCGTGGCGCATGGCCTTGCGGATTTCGCGCGCGTCCTTGGGCTTGCGGCCGTGCTTCTTGACGAACTTCGGCTCGACCTTTTTCTCGTAGATCGTCTTCATGTCGTCCGCGAGGCCCATCAGAATCTGCTTGCGGAACGAGGACACGAACCCCCGGCGCTGCCGTTCGTCATGGCTGGATTCGACGAGTTCGCCGACGTTGCGGATATTCGACATGATTGATCTCCCCGATGGCTTCTAGCTGTCCAGCAGCGCTTCGGCTTCCTGGTGCAGGATGTTGAACACGCGGCCGATGTATTCGTCGCGGCGCCTGGTGCGCTCGTCTTCTTCAGCGGCGTCCGGCTTGTACTTCTCGATGTCGCTACGCTTGATGACGCCGTTCTTGTCGAGCAGGCGCTCGACCGTCTCGATCCGGTCGAAGGCAACCGACAGTTCCTGGGTCAGCATGGTGATGATCGCAAAGAGCTGATCGACCGCCGGATCCTTGTAGAAGTTGGCGCGCTTGCCCTTCGACCGTAGGGGCAGATGTACCTGTTTGTCGGGCATTTCCTCGTTCTCCGTCTTCAAGCAAAGGGCCGGGCAATGATGCCCGGCCCCTGATTACCTACCGTTGATCTAGATCACCGCCTAACGGCTTATTTCCAGCCACCGAACGTGAACCACACCGCGCCGTTGCCGTGGTCGCGGCGCAGGGTCTCGGTTCCCTTGGCGACCGCCTCGAATTCCTCCTTCGGCGTCGACATGAAATTGGGAATGCGGATCAGCATCTGCTTGTCCTTCTCGAAGCCGCATTC
>JAYQVF010000238.1:0-3900 GCA_038148335.1 Alphaproteobacteria bacterium
ATGCCGGCGGCCGCGCCCCGGGCCGCCGCCCCAGCCGCCGTCCTGCTCGCGTTCGAGGCAGCGGCGGAAGGCGGGAAGATGGTTCTCCTGGGAGGCGCGCTGCAGGTTGCGCAGGACCGCGGCCACCGCCGGATCGCCGACCGCGGCGAGCAGACGATCATACATCGCGGCATTGTCGATTTCGGCCTGGACGCCCGCGGCGCAGGCCTCGCGCAGCGATGCCGGGGCCACGACCCGCGCCGGCCAGGGATCGGCCGGCGGCGCGATGCCGAACGCGGCGAACAGGTCGAGGAGCGCGCGGACGTGGCGATCCTCCGCCTCGACGATGTTGACGAACGGACGGACCGGGCCAAAGGTCTCGATGATCTTCCGGTAGGTTGCCCGCGCCTTGTATTCGTCGTCCAGGGCCTCGCGCATCGCCGCGAGAGTCGCGTGATCCGGAGTCATGTCCCTCCTCGGTTTCGGAAGGCCGTCATGCGTCGGCCTGAATTTCGTGGACGTGCACGTCGTGGGTCGAATGGCGCGACAGGATCTCGAGCGCCTTCTTTTCCATCGTGGCATCGCGCACGCCCACCCAGAGCAGAATGCCGCCGCGCTCGAGCTGTTCCTGGAGGAAACGCGCATGGTGATCGGCGACGTAGGCCGCTAGCGCGGTGCCGATGATGCCGCTGGCGCCGCCCGCCGCCGTTGCCGCCCCGATCGCGGCCGCCATGGCGCCACCGGTGGCGACCACCGCCCCCGCCGCCGCGAGCGCGCCGACATAGATCAGGCCGCCGATCAACGCGCCTTCGGCATCGCCGACGCTCGCCGTCGACACGAAAGCGACACGCGGCGCGGCCGGGTCGTCCTCGAGGCTTTCGGTGCTGGTGTAGTGGCGCCCGAGTTTTTCGGCCACGGCCTTCTCCGAGGCCAACAGGCTGATCGCCGCCCGATCGAAGCCGGCGGTTCCCAGTTCGTCGATCGCGTCTTCCAGATCGCCCGCCGTGTGGAAGACGGCCACAGCCTCACGGATCATCGTCATGACTCACTCCTGTCCCAATACGTCCCGACCTACCTGAGGCAGACGCCGTTCTTCGGCAATGACGGGAATCAATCCACGGACGCCGTCGGCGATTCAACTCGCGCCGAGGTAGCGTCGACCGGCCTTTTGTGGCACGACATCAATCCGGCAATCGCACAACAGGAGACGACAACAATGGCGAACGAGGGCTATCACGAACCGATCGACGAACTGTCGGACAAGACGCGCGACATGCATCGCGCGATCACCTCGCTGATGGAGGAGCTCGAAGCCGTCGACTGGTACAATCAGCGCGTCGATGCCTGCAAGGACGCGGAACTGAAGGCGATCCTGGCGCACAACCGCGACGAGGAAAAAGAGCATGCGGCGATGGTGCTGGAGTGGATCCGCCGCCAGGACCCGAGCTTCGACAAGGAGCTGAAGGACTACCTGTTCACCACCAAGTCGCTGTCGCACGACTGACCCAAAGGCGGCCCTGCCCGCCTTTCACGCAATCGCCGCTTGCATCGGCCCCGCCGCTTCTTATATATGAATAATCTAATATAAGAAGCGCGGAGGCCGGGCGGCCCAATGGCACAGCGGGGATTGCTCCACAGATACGTTCCGGCCCTCGACTGGCTGCCGCGCTACAAGGCGGCCGACCTGCCGGGCGACGCGATCGCCGGCGGCATCGTCGCGGTGATGCTGGTGCCCCAGGGCATGGCCTACGCCATGCTGGCCGGGCTGCCGCCGCAGATCGGCCTCTACGCCAGCATCGTTCCCATCCTCGTCTACGCCCTGC
Organism: Alphaproteobacteria bacterium; assembly: GCA_038148335.1. Classification (GTDB taxonomy): domain Bacteria; phylum Pseudomonadota; class Alphaproteobacteria; order SHVP01; family SHVP01; genus CALJDF01. The sequence continues at coordinate 1,803 of JAYQVF010000238.1, forward strand.
TCGGCTCGAGCCGGGCGCTGGCCGTCGGCCCGGTGGCCATCGCCTCGATCATGACGGCGAGCGCGCTGGGCAGCGTCGCGGCCAACGGCAGCGCCGACTATCTCACCGCCGCGCTCGTCCTCGCCGCGGCCAACGGCGCGATCCTGCTGGCGATGGGCGTGGCGCGCCTCGGCGTGCTGGTCAATTTCCTCAGCCACCCCGTCATCTCCGGATTCACCAGCGCGGCGGCGATCGTCATCGCGCTGAGCCAGCTCAAGCATCTGCTCGGCATCGACCTGCCGCGCGACGCGTCGTTCTTCGAGACCCTGATCCGCGCGGTCGAACAGCTCGGGCAGGCCAACCTGACGACGACGCTGGTCGGTCTTGGCGCCATCGCCCTGCTGCTGGCCTCGCGCCAGCCGCTGGCGCGGCTCATGACCGTATTCGGCGTCCCCAAGGCGATCGTCGATCCGGCAACCAAGACCGGGCCGCTGCTGGTCGTCGTCCTGACCATCCTCGCGGTGTGGGGACTCGGCCTCGACGGCGACGCCGGGGTCGCCATCGTCGGGATCATTCCCGCCGGCCTGCCGCCGATCGGCCTGCCGACGTTCGATGCCGCGATCTGGGCCGAACTGCTGCCGGCGGCGGTGCTGATCTCGCTGGTCGGCTTCCTCGAAAGCGTGTCGGTCGCCAAGGCGCTGGCGAGCAAGCGGCGCCAGAAGATCGACGCCAACCAGGAACTGGTCGGACTGGGCGCCGCCAACCTGGCGGCCAGCGTGACCGGCGCCTATCCGGTGGCCGGCGGCTTCGGCCGGTCGGTCGTGAACTTCACGTCCGGCGCCAACACCCCGCTGGCCTCGATCATCACCGCCCTCCTCATGGCGCTGACCGTCGCGCTGCTGACGCCGGTCTTTCACTACCTGCCGCGCACGACGCTGGCGGCGATCATCATCGTCGCGGTGTTCAACCTGATCGACGTGAAGACCTTCACCAACGCCTGGCGCTACAACAAGGCGGACGCGGTGTCGCTGGCGCCGACGTTCGCGGCCGTGCTCGCGGCCGGAATCGAACTCGGCATCGTGTTCGGCATTGCGCTGTCGCTGGCGCTCTATCTGTGGCGCACCAGCCGGCCGCACATCGCGGTGGTCGGACGCGTCGGCACCAGCGAGCACTTTCGCAACATCAAGCGCCACCAGGTGAAGACCTGCCCGCACGTCTTCGCCGCGCGGGTCGACGAGAGCCTGTACTTCGCCAACGCCGGCTATCTCGAAACCTATCTGCTGCAGGCCGTCGCCGACGACAAACAGATCAAGCACGTGGTGCTGATTTGCAGCGCGGTCAACTTCATCGATGCGAGCGCGCTGGAGACGCTGGAGACGCTGACCGCCGAACTGCGCGACGCCGGCACGACGCTGCATCTGGCCGAGGTCAAGGGCCCGGTGATGGACCGTCTGCAGCGCACGGCGTTCCTCGACCACCTGGCGCCGGGCAAGGTCTACCTCAGCAACCACCAGGCGATGGTCGACCTGAAATGCGTCTGACCTTGGCGCGCCGCCGCGCGCACCCCATCTGACAGGAAACAGCCCGGGACATTTCGACATGACCGCACAGGCCCAGCCCCAGACCCGCGACGACAGCACCAGCCGCATCCTGCCCTGCCCGGCGTGCGGCGCGGCCAACCGCGTGCCGAGCGCCAAGCCGCACGACCAGGCGAAGTGCGGCAAGTGCGGCACCAAGCTGTTCCAGGGCGCGCCGCTGACGCTGACCAGCGCCAGCTTCGCCAGGCACGCGGGATCGAACGACCTGCCGCTGCTGGTCGACTTCTGGGCCGAGTGGTGCGGGCCGTGCAAGATGATGGCGCCGCACTTCGCGGCCGCCGCGAAGACGCTGGAACCCAGGGTGCGGCTCGGCAAGGTCGACACCGAGGCGAATCAGGACCTGGCGGCGCGCTACAACATCCGCAGCATTCCGACGATGATCCTGTTCCGTGGCGGCAAGGAGGTGGCGCGCGTCAGCGGCGCCATGAGCGAGCCGCAACTCCGCGCCTGGGTCGAACAGCAGCTCTGATCAGGCCGCGCGCACGAAGCGGTAGAACATGAAGGCCTGGCGTTTGCCGGCG
>JAYQVF010000239.1:0-3865 GCA_038148335.1 Alphaproteobacteria bacterium
ACGCAGGCCACGCCGTCGGCCTGCAGCCGGTCGCGAATCTCCTGCAGCCGCCGCGCGCCCGGCTTGCGGTCGGGCGCCACGGTGATGGCGCCGGCCGTCGTCAGGCCGTAGCGCTTTTCGAGATACTGATAGGCATCGTGAAACACGATGAACGGACGGTCCTTCACCGGATCGAGGATTGCGGCAAGGTCGGCGTCCAGCTGCGTCAGGCGCGCGGCGGTCCTTTGAGCATTGGCGCGATAGAGCGCGGCGCGTTCGGGATCGAGGTCGGCCAGGGCGTCGGCGACCAGGGCCACGATCTGCAGCGCATTCCGTGGATCGAGCCATAGATGGGCGTCCGTGTGCGCGGCACCATCGTCGTGCCCGCCGGCGGCCTCGCCGTCGTGATCGTCGTGCGCGTCGCGATCATGGTCCTCATGCCCGTCGTGATCGTCGTCCCCGTGCGCGTGTTCGGAGGCGTGGCTGTGGTGTTCGCCGTCTTCTTCGTGGGCGTGGGCGTCAAAGATGCCACCGGCACGCGCCTGGTGAATCACCATGCCCGGCTGGTCCATCAGCGCCATGAGGCGGCGTCCGGTCCGCGGTTCGCGCAAGGCGCGCACCATGAAGGTCTCGAGCATCGGTCCGACCCAGACGACCAACCGGGCCTCCTGCAGCGCCCGCGCATAGGAGGGCGCCATGGCATAGGCGTGGGGCGAGGCGCCGCCGCGCAGCATCAGGTAGGGCGTCGCCGCCCCTTCCGCGACGGCGGCCACCAGGCTGTGAACCGGCGGCACCGTCGTCACGATGCGCGGCGCGTCGGCGGCCGCCGAAGCCCCGGCGAGCGCCAGCCAGCCCAGAACGCCGATACCGAGCCGCCGCGCGATCGCATGCCTGGATGACACCACGTCCCCCGCCTGTGTTATAAGGTAAAGTCAGGATGTAATGTTATAGTATATCAAATGTCAACGCTGGGATTCGAACGCCACGATCACAAGCACTGCATCCGCGACGCGGTACAGGCGGCTGAGGATCTGTGCGCGGCGCGCGGCCTGCGCTTCACCGACCTGCGGCGGCGGGTACTCGAACTGGTGTGGCAGAGCCACAAGCCGGTGGGCGCCTACGAGCTGCTCGACCGGATCAAGGCCGAGCGCGGCGGCGCGGCGCCGCCGACGGTCTACCGCGCGCTCGACTTCCTGCTCGAGAACGGCCTGATCCACCGGATCGAATCGCTCAACGCCTTTGTCGGCTGCAACCATCCGGACGCGCCGCATGCGGCGCAGTTCCTGATCTGCTCCAAGTGCCGGCGCGTGGCGGAACTGAGCGACGACGGCCTTGCGCGGCGCATCACCTCGCGCGCGGCCGGCGCCGGATTCGTACCCGAGCGCCAGACCCTCGAAGTGATCGGCACCTGCGAAGACTGCGCGGCGCCGTCATGAACGTGGCCCTGCACCACCGCGCCGAACGGCACGAAGTCCTCGTCAAGGCGCACGGGTTGACCAAACACTATGGCGGCCAGGCGGTGCTCGACGGTGTCGACCTGACGTTGAAGCGCGGCGAACTGACGACACTGATCGGCCCGAACGGCGCCGGCAAGACGACGCTGCTGCGCCTGCTGCTCGGCCTCGAAAAGCCCAGCGCCGGAGCGATCAGCGCCGCAACGGGCCTGCGCATCGGCTACGTGCCGCAGCCCATGCATGTCGACGAGTCGCTGCCGATCACCGTGCGGCGCTTTCTGTCGCTCGGCGGCGCATCGCGTGACGCCATCGCCGAGACGCTGCGCGACGTCGGCGCCTCGCACGTTCTCAACGCACCGCTGCAATCGATTTCCGGGGGCGAGATGCGCCGGGTGCTGCTGGCGCGCGCGCTGTTGCGACAGCCCGACCTGCTGGTCCTCGACGAGCCGACGGCCGGCGTCGATCTCAACGGCCAGGCGGAACTTTACGAACTGATCGACACGATGCGGCATGCCCGGCACTGCGGCGTGCTGATGGTGTCCCACGACCTGCACGTCGTCATGGCGGCGACCGACCATGTCGTGTGCCTCAACCATCACGTCTGCTGTTCGGGCACGCCGGACCTGGTGACCGAACATCCGGAATACATCGCGCTGTTCGGCGTCAAGGCGGCGCAAACGCATGCGGTCTACACGCACACCCACGACCACGCGCACGATGTGTCCGGCGAAGTGGTGCCGCTGGCGAAGGACGGTTCGTGATGCTCGACGATTTCGTGACCCGCGCCCTGATTGCGGGAATCGGCGTGGCGCTGGTCGCCGGGCCCTTGGGCTGTTTCATCGTTTGGCGGCGGATGGCGTTCTTCGGGGCGACGATGTCGCATGCGGCGTTGCTCGGCGTGTCCCTCGCCTTTCTGCTCAACATCAACGTCACGCTCGGGATCGCCGTGGCCTGCGTCGTGACGGCAGGGGTGCTGCTGTCGCTGACGCGGCTCAAGGTGGTGCCGATCGACACGCTGCTCGGGCTTCTGGCACATGCCTCGCTGGCACTGGGCCTGGTCGCGATCTCGTTTCAGGAGACCCTGCGGATCGACCTGCTGAGCCTGCTGTTCGGCGACATTCTTTCGGTATCGCGCGGCGATCTCGGCTGGATCCTCGGCGGCGGCGCCGCAGCGCTGGCGGCGCTGGCGCTGATCTGGCGGCCGCTGCTGTCGGCGACGGTGCACGAGGAACTGGCGCAGGTCGAGGGCGTGCGCGTGCGCCTGGTGCAGGCCGCGTTCGTTTTGATCATGGCCGTTGTGGTGGCGATCGCAATGAAGATCGTCGGGCTGCTGCTGATCATTTCGATGCTGCTGATCCCGCCCGCCGTGGCGCGGCGTTTCGCGACCACGCCCGAGATCATGGCCGCGGTCGCGGCGCTGGTCGGCGTGCTGTCGGTGTTCGGCGGCATCGAGGCGTCGCTCGCCTGGGATACACCGGCCGGTCCGTCGATCGTGACGGCGGCGACCGCGCTGTTCGCGGCGTCGCTGCCGCTCGCCGGGGTGATCTGGCACCGCGTGCTGCGCAAACCAGCGCACCTTGATCCGCCGCACGGCCACGCCCATCCGCACAGCCACCATCACCACCACTGAGGACAACCGGTCGGCAGCCGCGCCTGAGCGGTGCATAGTGCGGGCATGGATCTCGCCCTGACCCTCATCGGCGGCATCGGTGTGGCGGCATGGTCGTTCCTGCTCGCCTTCCGCGGCCGTTTCTACGGCACCGGCATCCGGCTCGACGGCGCGCCCGAAGCGCCCGCGGAAGGGCTGACGGACAGGCCGCCGGTCGTGGCCGTGATCCCGGCGCGCAACGAGGCCGACGTCATCGGCGACACGCTGGCGTCGGTGCTGGCACAGGACTACGCCAACCTCCACGTCATCCTGGTCGACGACCACAGCGACGACGGGACGGCCGCCGCCGCCCGGGCCGCGGCGCAGGCTGCCGGACAGACGGCGCGGCTGACGGTGATCCGCGCCGCCGACCGGCCCGCGGGCTGGGCCGGCAAGGTGTGGGCGATGGCGCAAGGGCTGGCAGAGGCCGATCGGCAGTGCCCCGCGGCGACGTATGTCTGGTTGACCGACGCCGACGTTCGCCATGATTCGCGCAACCTGGCGCGCCTCGTCGGCGCGGCCCGGGACCACGATCTCGACCTGACGTCGCAGATGGTCAAGCTGGCGGCACGAGGCTTCTGGGAGACGCTGCTGATCCCGGCCTTCGTGCTGTTCTTCGCCAAGCTCTATCCGTTCGCCTGGGTCAACGACCCGAAGGCGCGCACCGCCGCCGCCGCCGGCGGCTGCGTGCTGGTCCGCCGCGCCGCACTGCGCCGCGCCGGCGACTTCGACGCGATGAAGGCCGCGCTGATCGACGACTGCACGCTGGCGGCCAACGTCAAGC
>JAYQVF010000240.1:0-3849 GCA_038148335.1 Alphaproteobacteria bacterium
CATGCCGTCGACGGCGGTCACCGCGCACTGCCAGTCCTTATATAGGTAGGTCTGGCCGATCGTCGGCGGCTGGTAGGGGACCTGGGCGTGCGCCGGCAGCGCGACCCCGCACAGGGCGCCGAGGACGGCGAGAAAACCGAAACGCAGCACCGATTGGCTCTTGGTTGTGGATGAATTGCATCCTATCACGGCGATTCGCCGCTGCCGCCCGCCCGAATCGGCTTCCGACAAGGAAAAATGCTTGATTTCGCAAGGCCGGCGCGACTTTATGGGGCACCTTTCAAGCAATGGAGACTTGATGGCCAAGGAAGAAATGCTCGAGATGAATGGCACGGTGGAGGAGATCCTTCCCAACGCCATGTTCCGTGTGAAGCTGGAGAACGAACACGAAGTTCTCGCGCACACGTCGGGCAAGATGCGGAAGAACCGGATCCGCGTCCTTGCCGGCGACAAGGTCCTGGTCGAGATGACGCCCTACGATCTCACCAAGGGCCGCATCACGTTCCGCTACAAATAGGATTCACGCCGTGACCGCGGCAGTGGCGAGGCGGCAGGAAGCAGCGCTGCTGGTCCTAGCGTCAGCGTCGCCGCGCCGGCTCGACCTGCTGCGCCAGATCGCTCTGGCGCCCGATGCCGTGCGCGCGGCCGACGTCGACGAGACGCCGCGCCCGCGCGAGCTGCCGCGCGACTATGCCAAGCGCCTGGCGCGGGCCAAGGCCGACGCCGTTGCGGCGATGGCGGCGGGCGACTTCGTTCTCGCGGCCGATACCGTGGTTGCGCGCGGGCGGCGCATCCTGCCCAAGGCCGAAAGCGAGGACCAGGCGCGCGCCTGCCTCGCCCTGCTGTCCGGCACCGCGCACCGGGTGCTGACGGCGGTCGTGGTAATCGCGCCCGACGGCCGCCGCGCCGAACGCCTGGTCGAGACGCGGGTCCAGTTCAAACGCCTCAGCGACGAGGACGTGCGCGGCTATCTCGCCTCGGGCGAGTGGCACGGCAAGGCCGGCGGCTATGCCGTGCAGGGGCTGGCCGGGCGTTTCGTCATGGCGATCCACGGCAGCTATTCTGCAGTGGTCGGCCTGCCGCTCTATGAGACTGCGAGCCTGCTCGACGGGCTCGGCTATCATCCTTCTCCCGCAACCGGAAAAGACTGACGCATGGCAGAAACGATCCTGGTCAACGTGGGCATCGGCGAAGTGCGTATCGCGGTGGCCGACGAAAACGGCCTGTCGCACCTGGTCATCGACCGCCCGCGCGACGCCGGCGAAACCGGCGTCGGCGCCATCTATCTCGGCCGCGTCACCTCGGTGGTACAGGCGATGGAGGCGGCCTTCGTCGATATCGGCACCGAACGTTCGGGCTTCCTGTCGGCGTGGGACGCGCGGCCGCACGACTGGAGCGACGATTCGGGCCAGCGCCGGGCGCCGCCGATCGGCGAACTGGTGCATGAAGGCCAGGCGATTCTGGTGCAGGCGACGAAGGAGCCGCTGGGCGACAAGGGCGCGCGGCTGTCGACGCGGGTCTCGCTGCCGGGGCGCTATCTCGTGTTCGTGCCGGGCGGCGAGGGCGTGTTCATCTCGCGCCGCATCGAGGACGAGGACGAGCGCGCGCGGCTGACCGCGGCGGTGAGCAAGATCGCCGAGACGCGCGGTATCGAGGCGAGCTTCATCGTGCGCACCGCGGCGCGCGGCGCCGCGCCCGAGGACCTCGACGCCGACATCGAGGGGCTGGCCGAGATGTGGGACGAGATCGCCGAGGAGGCGGCGGCGGCCGAGCCGCCGCTGTGCCTGTACAGCGACATCGGACCCATCGAGCGTTTCCTGCGCGACCACGTGAACGCGGCGACGCGAAAGGTGCTGATCGACGACAAGGCCGCCGGCGCCGCGGCGCGCGCGTTCGTCGCCGACCACCTGCCGGACTTCGGCGGCACGGTCGAGGCCTATGACGGGGCGGACGACATCTTCGAGGCGCACGGCATCGCCGAGCAGCTCGACATGCTGCTCGACCCCAGGGTCGACCTGCCCTCGGGCGGGCACATCGTGATCGAGGGCACCGAGGCGCTGACCGCGATCGACGTCAATTCCGGCCGCTACACCCAGGCCGGCAGCCACGCCGAGACCGCGTTCGAGACCAACATGGAGGCGGCGCGCGAGATCGCCCGGCAGCTGCGGGTGCGCGACATCGGCGGGCTGATCGTGGTCGACTTCATCCACATGGACGATCCCGCGCACGAGGCGCAGGTGGCGGCCGAACTGGAGGCGGCGATGGCGCGCGACAAGGCGCCGACGCGGGTCGGGCGGATCTCGGAATTCGGCCTGCTGGAAATGACGCGCAAACGCACGCGCGACGCCGTGCACAAGCGCTTTACGGAGACCTGCCTGGTGTGCGACGGCGCGGCCCGGGTGCCGACGGTCGAGACGGTGGCGCACGCGATCCTGTGGCGCGCCGAGCGCGAGGGTCGCAGCCCGCGCGACGGCGCGGGCAAGCGCCTGGAACTGCACGCCGCCGAGGAAGTGATCGACTTCCTCGAAGGCGCCGAGCCGCTGCTGGTGGCGCTGGAAAAGCGCACCGGCTGCACCGTCGAGCTGGTGGCGGCCGACGACTTCGCGCGTCGCGACTTCGAGGTGCTGCGGGTCTGACGCCGCGGCACGGTTGCGGCAATTGGGCGCATCGGGGCTGGCCCGCATTGCACGGCCCCGCCGCGCGCGCCAGATTTGAGGTGCGCCCCGTCGCACCGCCGGGGCCTGCCGTGTATCCGCGTGTGGTCCCTGCCGCGTTTCCGCGTGTGGTCCAAGTCCGCAAGGAGTGTCGTCATGCCGATCCTCGATCAAACGTCTTCCCGGCCGAGCCTGTGGCGCGCGGTGCGCCGCGCGGTCGGCGGGCGCTGTCCGAATTGCGGCGAGGGCAAGCTGATGCGTTCCTACCTCAAGTCGGTCGAGCGCTGCGCGGTGTGCGACGAGGCCTATGGCCACATCCGCTCCGACGACGCGGCGCCGTGGCTGACGATCCTCGTGGTCGGGCACATCATCGTGCCGCTGCTGCTGGTGGTCGAGCAGAACACGGCGTGGCCGACGTGGCTGGCGATGACGGTGTGGCCGCTGGCCGCCTTCGCGCTGTCGATGCTGTTCCTGCCGCGCGCGAAGCAGCTGTTCGTCGGCCTGATCTGGGTCACCCGCGCGCCGGGTTCTGAGGTCAGCTAGTCGCGTTTGCCGCGGCGCGCCCGGCCGCGTTAGGCTGGCGCGCGAGACTCATTCTGCGACGGAGCGCGACGATGGCGCGACGAACTACCAAGGGCGGTTGCCCGATCTGCAGCAAGGCGGCGACGCCGGACTACGCCCCGTTCTGCTCCAAGCGCTGCGCCGACGTCGACCTGGGGCGCTGGCTCGGCGGCGGCTACGCCATTCCGGCCGAGGAGCCGCCGAGCGAATCCGACCTCGAGGCGATGATCTCCAACGACAACGCGCCGTTCGACTCGGGCTGCTAGGCCCGTCGACGCGCCACCTTCACACGCCTCCTTCGACACGTCCGCCTTTGGTGAGCGGGTTCAGGACGGCCGCGTGCGCACCTACGCGGCGGCGTGTCACGCCGGCGCACCCGTTCCCTACCACCGCTTGCCGGCAGCGAGGCTCAGGGCCGGCCCGTGCCATCGCACAGGGGGCGAGCCTGGGGGCGGCGTGGCGGCAGACCGGGGCGGCGGCTGGACAGGTCCCGGGGGTTCTTTTATAAGGCGGACGCTTTGCCCCGCGCCGTCTGGCGCGGTTTTCCGCGGCGCCCCGCCTAGCACGGGCGCCCGGCCATGGGCCCAGGTAGCTCAGTTGGTAGAGCAGCGGACTGAAAATCCGCGTGTCGCTG
>JAYQVF010000241.1:0-3770 GCA_038148335.1 Alphaproteobacteria bacterium
ACGTGATGGTGATGCCGCGCTCCTGTTCCTGCTCCATCCAGTCCATCGTGGCGTTGCCGTCGTGGACCTCGCCGATCCGGTGCGACATGCCCGTGTAGAACAGGATGCGCTCGGTCGTGGTCGTCTTGCCGGCATCGATGTGGGCCATGATGCCGATGTTGCGATAGCGGGGAATGGGGGTCTTGCGCGCCATGATGGACGGTCCTGTTACCAGCGGTAGTGGGAGAAGGCCTTGTTGGCCTCTGCCATGCGATGGGTATCCTCCCGCTTCTTGACCGCTGTCCCGCGGTTCTCGGAGGCGTCAAGCAGCTCGCCCGCGAGACGCTCCGTCATTGTTCTTTCGCTACGCGCGCGCGCGGCCGTGATCACCCAGCGAATGGCCAGCGCCTGCGCCCGCTCGGTGCGGACCTCGACCGGCACCTGGTAGGTGGCGCCGCCGACGCGGCGCGAACGCACTTCGAGATCCGGTTTGACGTTGCCCAGCGCATCGTGGAACAGACGCACGGGATCCTGCTTGCTCTTGTTGGCAATGCGGTCGAACGCGCCGTAGACGATCCGCTCGGCGGTCGACTTCTTGCCGTCATACATCAACGAATTCATGAACTTGGTGACGACCTTGTCACCAAACTTGGCGTCCGGAAGGACTTCGCGTCGCTCTGCAGCGTGGCGTCGTGACATCGTTCGCTCCGCTACTTAGGACGTTTGGCGCCGTACTTCGACCGGCGCTGACGGCGGTCGGAAACGCCCTGGGTGTCGAGAATGCCGCGGATCACGTGATAGCGGACGCCGGGAAGATCCTTGACGCGGCCGCCGCGGATCATGACCACGGAATGTTCCTGGAGGTTGTGCCCCTCGCCGGGAATGTAGCTGGTGACTTCGAAGCCGTTGGTCAGACGAACGCGCGCGACTTTACGCAGCGCCGAGTTCGGCTTTTTCGGCGTCGTCGTGTAGACGCGCGTGCACACGCCGCGTTTCTGCGGGCACGCTTCCATGGCCGGCACCTTGTTCTTCTTGACCGGCCGTTCGCGTGATTTGCGAACCAATTGATTGATCGTTGGCATCTCTACCTTCGTCGCCTCGCGCCTATCCGCGTACAAAAACGCCCCGATGCAGCCGCTCCCAGAGCGCCGCCGGGGTGTGAGCCCAAAAGGGCAAAATATGGTCACCGGTTTCCTGAAACGCCGCGTCTAGGCACCTTGCCTACTACCGGCCTCTCAGAAGGCGCGCATACTATGGACGCGCCTATGGAGCGTCAAGCACCCTGCGTGCAAAAAAATCTAGGGTTTCCGGGGCCTTTTGCGCGGACCGCCCGGGCGGCGCGATTGTGATGCTGCGCCGCAACATCATGGGTCGCCGGGGCGCCGGCGAAATCCGGATAGCCGGCCCCACCAGGGACCGACTATCCAATGATTTCAGTAGCTTAGACCGGAGCGCCTTCTTCCGCGGCGGCCGGGGCCTCCTCGGTGGTGACCAGCTTGGCCTGGGTCCGCTCCAGGATCTCCTGGTCGCGCTGGGCGGCAATCGCCCGCTTCTTGTTGATGACCCCGCCCGTGCCGGCCGGAATGAGGCGCCCGACGATGACGTTCTCCTTGAGCCCGACCAGCGGGTCGACCTTGCCGGAAACCGCCGCCTCGGTGAGGACGCGGGTGGTCTCCTGGAAGGAGGCGGCCGAGAAGAACGACTTGGTCTGGAGCGACGCCTTGGTGATGCCGAGCAGCACCGGCTGCGCCACCGCCGGCTTCATGCCGGCTGCCACCGCCTCGGCGTTGGCCTCGTCGAACTCCTCGCGGTCGACATGTTCGCCCGCCAGGAAGGTCGTGTCGCCGGATTCGGTGATCTCGACCTTCTGCAGCATCTGGCGGCAGATCACCTCGATGTGCTTGTCGTTGATGCCGACGCCCTGGAGCCGGTAGACCTCCTGGATCTCGTTGACCAGGTAGGCGGCCAGTGCCTCGACGCCGAGCACGCGCAGAATATCGTGCGGCACCGGGTTGCCATCGAGCAGCAGGTCGCCGCGGGAGACGAAATCGCCCTCCTGGACGGCGATGTGCTTGCCCTTGGGGATCAGGTACTCGACCGGATCGCCGCCGTCGGCCGGGTTGACGATGATCCGGCGCTTGTTCTTGTAGTCCTTGCCATATTCCACGGTGCCGTCGGATTCGGCCATGACGGCGTGGTCCTTGGGCATGCGGGCTTCGAACAGCTCGGCCACGCGCGGCAGACCGCCCGTGATGTCGCGGGTCTTGGTGGACTCGCGCGGGATACGCGCCAGCACGTCGCCGGCATGCACCTCATGCCCGTCCTCGATCGAGAGAATGGCGTCGACGGAGAGGAAGTAGCGCGCCTCGATGCCGTTGGCGAGGGTGATGACCTCGCCCTTGTCGTCACGCAGCGTGATCCGCGGCCTCAGGTCCAAACCGCGCGGCTGCTGCCGCCAGTCGATGACGACCTTGCTGGCGATGCCGGTCGCTTCGTCGACCACGTCGCGCATCGATACGCCATCCACGAGGTCGCGGTAGGTTGCGACACCCTCGCGCTCGGTGATGATCGGGATCGTGTACGGGTCCCATTCGGCCAGCTTCTGGCCCTTCTTGACCGCGCCGTCGTCGTCGACCAGCAGTCGCGAGCCGTAGGGGATCTTGTGCCGGCCGCGCTCGCGCCCGTCCGGATCCACGACGATGACCTCGGTGTTGCGGCCCATGACGATGAGCTGGCCCTTGGAGTCCTTGACCACGTTGCGGTTGTCGATCCGCACCGTGCCGGCATAGGCGGCCTCGGCACCGGTCTGCTCCGCCAGCTGGGCGGTACCGCCGATATGGAAGGTCCGCATGGTCAGCTGGGTGCCCGGCTCGCCGATCGACTGGGCGGCAATGACGCCGACCGCCTCGCCGACGTTGACCGGCGTACCGCGCGCGAGATCGCGGCCGTAGCACTTGCCGCACACCCCGCCCTTGCTCTGGCAGGTCAGCACCGAACGGATCAGAACCGACTCGACACCGGCCCGCTCGACCTCCTTGACGTCGGATTCCTGCATCATCTCGCCAGCCGGCACGATGACCTCGCCCGACAGCGGATCGACGACGTCGATCGCAGCGGTACGGCCGAGGATGCGCTCGCCCAGCGAGACGATGACCTCGCCGCCTTCGAGCACTTCCTTGATGGTCAGACCGTTCTGCGAACCGCAGTCGTGCTCGACGATGATGCAGTCCTGCGAAACGTCGACCAGACGGCGGGTCAGGTAACCCGAGTTCGCCGTCTTGAGCGCCGTATCGGCCAGACCCTTACGGGCGCCGTGGGTCGAGTTGAAGTACTCGAGCACGGAAAGGCCTTCCTTGAAGTTCGAGATGATCGGCGTCTCGATGATCTCGCCCGACGGCTTGGCCATCAGGCCGCGCATGCCGGCAAGCTGCTTCATCTGCGCGACCGAGCCGCGCGCGCCGGACTGCGCCATCATGAAGATCGAGTTGACGTTGGTGCCGCCGCCTTCGACGCCGTCCTTCTCGCCGGACATGCCCTTCATCATCTCGTCGGCGACCTTTTCGGTGCACTGCGCCCAGGCGTCGACAACCTTGTTGTACTTCTCGCCCTGGGTGATGAGACCGTCGAGGTACTGCATCTCGTATTCCTTGACGAGCTCGCGGGTCTCGTCGACCAGCTTCACCTTGGCCTCCGGGATGACCATGTCGTCCTTGCCGAAGGAAATGCCGGCACGCGCGGCATGCGAGAAGCCGAGCGTCATCAGCCTGTCGGCGAACAGCACGGTCTCCTTC
>JAYQVF010000242.1:0-3761 GCA_038148335.1 Alphaproteobacteria bacterium
GGTCACCTCCGGCGCGAGAAGGCAGGTTCCGCCGGCCAGCACTGGCAGGTAGATGCCGCAAACCGCCTCGAGCAGCAGCGAATAGGGCAGCACGGAAAGATGGCGATCGTCCGGGCCGATGGCGACGGCGTGGCGCAGTGCGGTGCAGGTCGCGAGTACCTGGGAGGACTCGATTACCACGCCTTTCGGGGTACCGGTCGAGCCGGACGTATAGACGATCCGGCGGCCCTGCATCGGCGTGAGGTCGCCCGCGGCATCGGCCGCAATGAGGGAGCGGACCGGTGGCCCGAACCGCGCGGCGCGTTGCCGCTGGTCTTCGCTGGCGAGGATCGTGCCGATGCCGGCGTTTGCAACAATGTGCTGCAACTGAGCGTCGGAAAAGAAGTGAGGCAAGGGGACGACGGTGTGACCGGTCTGCCAGAAGCCGAGGTCAGCGATTGCCCATTCGAGGCTGCTGGGCGCGAGGATGCCGACCACGGGCGGCAGGTCGCCAAAGGCAGCCGCTGCGCCCCGCACGCGGCGCCGGAGCGCGGCAAAATCGAGCGCGGCACTGTCGTGGACGAACGCTGTTGCTCGGGGTCGGGTGTCGGCGTGATGGTTCAACGCCGCGAGGACGTCGTTCAGCACGCGGGGGCCTCGCACAGGCACGTGGCGGAGGGCGCATCCGGGTGGCGAAGTAGCTGCGGGGCGGCATGTGCCCCGATGACCGCGCAGATGTGCGGGTCGTGGCCGTAGTAGTCGCCCCAGTCCTGGGGCCGCGCGACGCGCTCGGCCAAGGCGGGCCCGAGATCCAGGAGCGACACACGCATCCGTGCGGCGAGCGCACGGATGCGGGCGGTGGCGGTGAAGACACCCCACTGGTAACCGGCGCCGAGGCCGAGGTCGGCAAAGCCGCGCAGCAAGGCGAGCAGCGCTCCGGGACGCTGGGCCGCGAGCGAATTGAGTTCCAGAATCCGGTCGCGCACGACAGGGGCCGCAGCCGCACGGGCGATGGCCGCCTCCAGGGGCTGGTCGAGATACTGCTCGGAAAAGAACCCGCAGGTGGCGTCGCGCAGCGCCGCGGCGCATTGCGGCGTTCCGGCGGCGTCGAAGACAGCGATCATCATGTCGGGAAAGTGGCGGACAGTGGCGCCGTATTCGCCTTTGAACACGGTAGCGACCATGTGCTCGACATCGGGCCGGCGCGCATGGGTAGGCTGGACAACTTCGAAACGCATCAGAAACTCCGCGCTGTACTGGCCGGAGCTTGACGGGCTCTACTTACGGGCCACTTACCCGATCCTTACGCGAACCTTACGAAACCGGTGCCCGTCGCAGGGGCAGGCGCAGCGTGAATATGGCGCCGCCGTCGGGCGCATCGTCGACCGAGACCGAGCCGCCGTGGGCGGCCGCAATCTCGCGGACAATGGCGAGGCCCAGGCCCGCGCCATTGCCCCGTTGTCCGCTACCGCGCCAGAAGCGCTCGAATATCTTTTCCCGCCATTCTGCAGGAACGCCCGGACCGTGATCGCGCACTGTGATCGATCCGTCGCTGTGCGCCGTGACGGTGATCTCGCTGTGCAATGGCGCGTGCGTAAGCGCGTTCTCGACCAGATTGCGCAGCGCGTCCTCGATTGCTTGGCCGGACCCCGTGACCAAGGCGGGCGGGTCGCTTGGGAGGAGAGCGATCGTTCGTTGGCGCTCGATGGCGAGCGGGGCGAGGAAACCGACCACCGTCGCGGCGACGGAATTGAGATCGACCGGCGCGTACTCGGCAATTCCCGATGCGTCGAGCCGCGAGACGCGGAGCAACTGCGCGACCAGACGGTTCATGCGGGCGACATCTTCGGCGAGGGCGACGGCGGCCCCATCGCCGCCCAGCTCCTCGAGGCGCGCTGTCAGCACGGCAAGCGGCGTGCGCAGTTCATGGGCCGCATTGGCGGTGAACTGGCGCTGGACTTCGAAACCCTTCTGTAGCCGGTCGAGCGCGCTGTTGATCGCGGTGACCAGGGGTCGGATCTCGCGCGGCACGCCGGTTTCGGGCAGCCGCATGTCCGCGGTTTGCGGATTGATCTGCGCTGCGCGCAGGGACAAGGCCTCGACCGGTTTCAGGCTGCTGCGGATCGTCCACAACGATATCGCGAGGGCCAGGAGGATGATGATAGGTAGCGTCCACCCAAGGTGCTCGAAGAACTCGGCGACCAGGGTGTCGACCAGCACGTCGGTATTGAACTGCCGCTGTGCCACTACCAGCCGGTGGGCATGAGCCCCGGGGATGCCCCGGATGAAGGCGAGATAGGGCGTTTCCGGCCTATTCGGATCGGGGAGGCGGAATACCGTTTCTCCCCGGTCGAAAAGGTCGCGCGGCAGCATCGAGGCAAGCCGTCTTGCAGCGTTGCTGGACGCGTCCAGCACGCGGCCCTCGGCATCGAGAAGCGCGTACAGGTAGGCGTCGCCGGAATTCAGGTAGGCCTGCTGCAGGGCCGGCGGCAGCTCAAGCGTTGCGCCGCTGTCGTCGATCGTCACCTGGGCGATCAGCTGTTCGACCTGGGTCTCGAGGCTGGCGTCGTCGACGTCGTCGAGCGCGGTCCACGCGAAGTGCGTGACGACACTCGAAAGGACCAGCATCGCTGCCGTAAGGACCAGACCGAGGCGCCACGCGAGGCGGCGTTGCAGCGACGGGACGCTCATTCGGGTGTCTCCGACAGCAGGTATCCGACGCCGCGAACCGTGTGGATGCTGCCCGTCGATCGGTGGTCGGCCAGCTTCTTGCGCAGACGGTGAACCATCACCTCCAGCGAGTTGGACGAGACCTCGTCGTCGAACCCGTAGATGCGTTCCTCGAGAAAATCCTTGGGCAGGACCCGTCCCGCGCGCCGCATGAGGTTTTCGAGCAAGGTCAACTCGCGCCGGCTGAGACTGACCGGCTGTCCGTCAATGGCGACCTCACGGTGGACGGTGTCGAACGCAATGTTGCCGAATTCGAGCTGGGTGCCGAGCGCGCCGGAGGGCCGGCGCAGCAACGCCTTGACCCGCGCCACGAGCTCGGTCATCGCGAACGGCTTGAGCAGATAGTCGTCGGCGCCGGCGTTGAGTCCGTCGACGCGATCTTCGACACCGTCGCGCGCGGTCAGGATGAGGACCGGCGTTGCGTTGCGCCGCGAGCGCAGGCCGATCAGGATTTCCATCCCGTCGCCGTCCGGCAGCCCGAGGTCGAGAACGATGGCGTCGTATTGCGACGTTGCCAGTGCCGCCTCGGCGTCCTCGGCGGTCGCCGTCGCATCCACGGTAAATCCGGCGCGGGTGAGGCCACGGTTGACCAGATCAGCCAACCGCTCCTCGTCTTCAACCAGCAACAATCGCACGGGCGCCTCCGGCGGGCGTTTGGGCCAGGGCGCCGGGGCCGGCGAGCCTCAGCGCAAGACGTACTCGACGGTGGAGTCGTCTTCGGCCTTGAAGCGCACTTTTACCAGAACATCGCGCTCGTCGAACCAGAGTTCACGCTTGAGGTCCCCGCTGACGACGTAGTGGCGGGCCGGTGTGGCCTTCCCGTGCACGTCGACGTTTTCTTGGCCGAGATCCTGCACCTGGATCGCCATCGACTTGCCGTCGAGGGTGTTCAGGACCGTGCCGCCCTGCAGAATTCGCTCGTTCCACAGGCTCGCCGGAATGATCTGCGCGGCCACGGTGCCGCGGGCGGCGTCGCCGTTGACGGCGAGCGCATCGGCCTGGGCCTGGGCCTCGAGTTCGTGATGCTTGCCGTCGTCATCGGTCTCCGACCA
>JAYQVF010000243.1:0-3705 GCA_038148335.1 Alphaproteobacteria bacterium
AGATCGTCTGCGGCGCTGGCGGTCTGTAGCCGAGCGACGAGTGCGGCCTGACGGTTGTAGTGGCGCCGCCAGCGCTCAATCAGAGTCCTGGCTTCTGCCAGCGTGTAGAAGATCTCGCCGTTGAGCAGCTCGTCCCTGAGCTTGCCGTTGAAGCTCTCGTTGTAGCCGTTCTCCCAGGGTGAACCGGGCTCGATGTAGAGCGTCCTGACACCGATCCGACCCAGCCATTCGCGAACGGCCTTGGCGGTGAACTCGGATCCGTTGTCTGAGCGGATGTGGTCCGGTGGACGGCGGTCAGTGAACAGTCCTGCAAGACGGTAGAGGACGTCATCAGATCGCAGACGTCTGCCGACCTCGATGGCCAGGCACTCCCGGGTGTACTCGTCGATCACCGTCAGCATCTTGAAGGCCTTTCCGTCATGGGTGCGGCCATGCACGAAGTCGTAGGACCAGACGTGGTTCGGCCAGCATGGCCGCAGACGGATGCAGGAGCCGTCTTTCAGCCACAGCCGGCCGCGCTTCGGTTGTTTGATGGGAACCTTGAGCCCCTCACGCCGCCAGATGCGCCATACCCGCTTGACGTTGACCGCCCAACCATCGGCCTGCACCAGCGCTGCAACTCGCCGGTAGCCATAACGGCGGTACGTCGCTGCATGGCCTATGATGGCCTGGGTCAGAGCATCCTCGTCATCCCGCAGGACCGGCCGATACCGCTGGGTTGTGCGATGCTGACCTAGAACCCGGCACGCCCGTCGCTCTGAGACATCGAGAACGCCCCGGACATGGCGCACCGCGGCCCGACGGCGTGCGGGGCTCAGTAGTTTCCCGAGAGCGCCTCGTTCAGGATCATCTTGTCCAGCGTCAGGTCGGAGACCGCCTTGCGCAGGCGAAGGTTCTCCTTCTCCAGATCCTTCAGACGCTTGGCCTGATCGACCTTCAGGCCGCCGTACTCCCGGCGCCAGCGATAGTAGCTCTGTTCCGAGATCTCGAGACCCTTGCAGATCACGCCGATCTTCTCGCCCTGCGACAACCGCACCTCGGCTTCACGCAGCTTCCCGATAATCTCTTCTGGTGTGTAGCGTTTCCGGCTCATCTCTTCCTCCTTGCAAGGTCAGATTAGCCGGACTCTCTCATTCATCCTGGACCAGTTTTCAGGGGGCAGGTCAATCGTCGCCTCGCAGGTGCCGGCCGGGACCAGCGTCCAGGCGTTGCCCTGGTAGTCGACTTTCGATGTGCCGGCGCAGGTGGTGCCGGGACCCGCGGCGCAGTCGTTCTTGCCGGCGAGCGAAACGCCATAGCACTTTTCCTGTTTGTCCTGGGCGACCGCTTGATGGGTCGCGGCGAGCGTCACGGCGGCGGCGAGGGCGGCGGCGAGCGAAACTGCAGTCGTCATGGCCTCAATCTCCAAGTTTGGTGTCCGTCCCGCGGGTCGGGAGCGAACCGCGGTCGTGGAAAAAGGTAGGTTTTGCGAAGACCCTATTCCTCACGCGGCTATATGGGGCCATAACGTTGTTGTGAGAGAGCCGTGACCCGAGGGGCGGCGGGGGCATGCCCATGTATGCCGACGTGCCGGGCAAGGCCGCCCCGGAGCCGGCCATCCCGAGAAGGCCAGCGGTCTCCAAGCTCCGGATCGAGCGACCCAGGCAGATGATCGTGCGTCCAAAGTCATGAATTACCGACACGCCTTTCATGCCGGCAACTTTGCCGACGTGCTCAAGCACGTCGTCCTGACGCGGATCGTCGAGTATCTGAAGCGCAAGGAGGCCGGCTTCTTCGTTCTTGACACCCATGCCGGACGGGGCCGCTACGACCTGCGCGGGGAGGAGGCCGAGAGGACGGGCGAAGCGGCCGTCGGGATTGGCCGTTTGTTCGGTGTCGCCGTTCCCGAGTTGGTGCATCCCTACCTCGATGCGGTCGGTGCGGTGCAGCACGAGCGCGAAGCCCTACGGTGGTATCCGGGCTCGCCCAGGATCGTCCGTGCGCTCATGCGATCGCAGGATCGCCTGTTTGCCGCGGAACTCCACCCCGAAGATGCTGCCGCACTGAAGGCCGAATTTGCCGGCGATCGCCAGGTGCGGACGTTGGCGATCGACGGTTACCAGGCGATCAGGGCCTATCTGCCGCCCTCCGAGCGGCGCGGTCTCGTCCTGATCGATCCGCCGTTCGAAAGCGCGGATGAGTTTTCCCGTCTGGTGTCCGCGCTTGGTGAGGGTCTCAAGCGTTGGGCGACGGGGACCTTCCTGGTCTGGTACCCGATCAAACACCGCCGCCAGGTTGACGACTTCCTTTCGGAGACGGCGCTGTCGTGTCGGCCCCGCCCGACGCTTTGCATCGAACTTCTCCTGCGGCGACCGGATGGCATCCTGCTCGCCGGGTGCGGGCTCGTCGTCGTCAACCCGCCCTTCGTTCTCGGGGAGGAAATGTCCGGTCTGTTGCCCTTTTTGGCAAAGACGCTGCGTGATGGCCCGGCGCCGACAACCCGCCTCGAGTGGCTGAATGCGCAACTCTGAGGCCCGGTTTCGGCAGGCTCGCAGGTGGTCTTGCTAAGCCTTTCGATTCGAATAGATTCCACGAATCCCACGCTTTGGAAGCCTCCATGGCACTCGACACCGAAGAGCAAGACGAACTCCAGATCGCCCACGGGACGACCGAGGAGCAGGCGCGCGCCCACAAGGACGCCAAGAACCGGACCCAGGCACGGCTGCAGCTGCGCTCGATGGGTGGGCCGCAGAAGGCCGCCGTCATCCTGATGGCGATCGGCGAGGAACGAGCCGGCAAGATGTTCGCCAAGATGGACGACGAGGAGATCAAGGAAATCTCCTCGGCCATGGCGACCCTGGGATCGATCGGCGCGCCGGTGGTCGAGGAGTTGTTCCGCGACTTCGTCAATGCCTTCTCCGGCGGCGGCTCGCTGGTCGGCTCCTTCGAGGGCACCGAGCGGCTGCTGTCCAAGTTCATGGATCCCGACCGCCTCGGCGACATCATGGAGGACATCCGGGGCCCGGCGGGTCGGACGATGTGGGAGAAGCTCGCCAACGTGAACGAGCAGACCCTGGCGACCTACCTGAAGAACGAGTACCCGCAGACGATCGCGGTGGTGATGAGCAAGATCAAGCCGGACCATGCAGCGCGGGTTCTGGGCGAGTTGCCGGAGGAACTGTCGACCGAGGTGGTGATGCGGATGCTGACGGCGGAACCTGTGAAGAAGGAGGTTCTGGCGCAGATCGAGAACACGCTGCGGACGGAGTTCATGGCGAACCTGGCGCGGACCAGCAAGCGCGACAGCCACGAGATGATGGCGGAGATCTTCAACAACTTCGACCGCTCGACGGAGGGGCGGTTCATGTCGGCGCTTGAGGAGCGGAACCGCGACAGCGCGGAGAAGATCAAGTCGCTGATGTTCACGTTCGAGGACCTGGTTCGTCTGGACCCGAACGGCGTTCAGGTGCTGCTGCGGACGGTGGACAAGGGCGATCTTGCGACGGCGCTGAAGGGCGCGTCTGATTCGCTGAAGGACTTGTTCCTGAGCAACATGTCGGAACGCGCGGGCAAGATCCTGCGCGAGGACATGGAAGCGATGGGGCCGGTGCGGCTGCGCGATGTCGACGAGTCCCAGTCGAAGATCGTGGGCCTGACCAAGGAACTCGCCGACAAGGGCGAGATCGTGATCGCCGACGACGGCGGCGGCGACGAACTCGTCTACTA
>JAYQVF010000244.1:0-3705 GCA_038148335.1 Alphaproteobacteria bacterium
CCCACTTACTCGTGCAGGTCGAACCAGCGCACGACGTTATCGGCGTGCCACTTGATTCCCTTGATCTTGTCGTTGAAGGCCCATTGGGTCTTCCACTCGACGACTGGAACCCAGGTCACGTCCTTGGCCAGGATTTCCTGCGCTTCGGCGAGCTGCGCCGTCCGCTTGGCCGGGTCGCCCTCGATCAACGCGCTGGCGAACAGTTCGTCGACCTTCTGGTTCGAGTAGTTGACCATGGTGTTGAGACCGCCCTTCTCCGCCGAAACGAAGAACAGGAGCAGACCGTAGGCCGCATCCGGCGCAATCGGCTTTTCCTGGTCGTTCAGGGCGAACGGCAGGTCCTTCTTCACCAGCTGACGGTCGCCATAGGTGGTCTGCGGCAGCGGATCGAGCTGCACGTTGATCCCGATCTTGGCGAGGTTCGTCTTGATCAGGTTGGCGATCGGCCCGATGGTCGATTCCTTCTCCGCGACATAGGCGAGGTTGAAGGCGCCCTTGAAGGCGTCGAGACCCTTGCCGTCGGCATAGCCGGCCTCTGCCAGCAATGCCTTGGCCTTGTCGAGGTTCTCGTCGTAGGTGGTCGACGGCTCATGGTAGTCCGTATAGGACGTCGGGATATGGCCGTGCCATTTCCGCGCGCCACCGAAGTAGGCATCGCGAATGATGGCGTCGTAGGGAATCGCATGCGCGATCGCCTGACGCAGCTTCGGATTGTCGAAGGGCGGCGTCTTGAAGTTCATGTGGACGAACAGGTTCTCGTTGCCGAGGACGCCGGCCACCTTGACGCCACGCACGTTGCGCAGCGAGTTGAACTCCTTCTGCGTCAGACGCTCGACGAGCTGGGCCTGGCCCGCGCGCAGAATGACGACGCGGTTGGCGCTCTGCGGCACCTTGCGCAGGATCACGCGATCGTAGAACGGCTTGCCGCGGTAGTAGTCGGGATTCGCGCTGACGGCGAATTCCTTGTCTTTCTCCCAACGGTCGAGACACCAGGCGCCGAAGCCCGGCGCATTGACGTTGTCGTTGTACTTGTGGCTCCACGGATCGTCCGCAGTCGCGTTCGCCTCCATGGTTTCCTTGTCGTAGATGTAGGTTCCGAAGATCGTCATCACATGCAGGAACAGCGCATTCGGCGCCGACTGCCGGATCTTGACGGTGTAGTCGTCGACCTTCGTGACCTCGTCACCGAGCTTCTTGGCTTCCTTCGCCTCGGGCGAATCGCCGAAGACCGCCGGTGTGAAGTTCGCGATCGAACCGACGTTCGACAGGAACCAGCCGATCGGCGCCGCACCCGATGTCGATTTGGCGCGGGCGAAGGTGTAGATCACGTCGTCGGCGTTGAACGTGGTGCCGTTGCAGCCCTTGACGCCCTGGCGCAGGTTGAACGTCCAGGTCAGCGTGGCGGGGTCATAGGTCCAGGACTCCGCGAGCCGGCCCTCGAACTGCGTGAAGTCGTGGATCATCACGCCTTCGTCGTTGAGGCCCTTCTCCTTGTAGTAGACGAGCGGCTCGAGCAGGTTGTCGACGCCGGTCTGGGTCGCCGGGATCGAGATCGACGCGCCGTCGTAGTCGAGGCCCGCCGGCACGTCTTCGGCGAGGACCAGCAGGTCCGCGGCTGTCGCGGAACCGGCCGCCAGGCCGACCGACAATGCGGCCGAGGCCAATAGGGTCGTTACTTTTTTCATCCGTTGTTTCTCCCTGTCGTAGACGGGCCCGCGCCTGGATCGGACGCGGGCCTTTGATGTCCGGCTAGTTTGCCGGTGAATAGTCGTACCAGTGTAGTGCGTTGTCGGGATGCCAGACGATGCCCTTGATCTTGTCGCTCACCGCCCAGTGAATCTTGTTCTCCACCACCGGCGCTACGGCGACATCCTCCATCAGGCGGTCCTGGATTTCGGCGAGCAGCGCATTGCGCCGGTCGACGTTACCCTCGACCAGCATCTCGAAGAACTTGTTGTCGACGAAGTCGCTGACGTAGTGCATCGAGTTCAGGATGCCACCCTTCTCCGCGGACACGTAGGACAGCTGGACGCCGTAGCCGGCGTCGATACCGATCGGCTTCACGTGATCGCTGAGGCCCATCGGCAGATCCTTCTTGACCAGCTCGCGGTCGCCGTATTGCGAGGCCGGAATCGGGTCAAGCACGACGGGCAGACCGACCTCTTTGAAGGCGGACTGGATTTCCGTCGCCACCGGTCCCAGCACCGATTCGCGCTCGGACTGGTAGGTCAGCTTGAAGGCGTCGGCGAACTTGTCAAGCCCCTGGCCGTTCGGAAAGCCGGCTTCGGCGAGCAGCGCCTTCGCCTTGGCCGGGTTGTAGTCGTACTGCGTCGGCGAGGCGTGGAAGCCCGGATAACTCGACGGAATGACGCCGGTCCATTTCTTGGCGTTGCCGAAGTAGCCGGTCTGGATGACGCGGTCGTAGGGAATGGCATGCGCGATCGCGCGGCGGATGCGGACGTCATCGAACGGCGGCACGCTGTAGTTCAACTGCATGAAAAGGTTTTCGTTGCCGTAGGTGCCGACGACCTTCACGCCGCGAACGCCCTCCAGATTGTTGTATTCCTTCGGCGTCAGGCGTTCGGCGATCTGGGCCTGGCCCGAACGCAGGATGACGGCGCGGTTCGAACTCTGCGGCACCTTGCGCAGGATGACGTTGTCGTAGGCGGCCTTGCCCCGGTAGTAGTCCGGGTTGGCGCGGGCGCGGAACTCCTCGCCCTTCTTCCATTCCGTCAGGCACCAGGCGCCGAAGCCGGGCGCGTTGACGTTGTTGTTGTAGGTGTGGCTCCACTTGTCCTCGGCCGTCGCATGCTCCTCCATCGTTTCCTTGTCGAGGATGTTGGCCGCGAAGATCGACAGCACGGTGAGGAATAGCTGGTTGGGCGCTGACTGGCGGATCGCGACCGTATGGTCGTCGATCTTGCGCACCTCGTCGCCGAGCGTCTGCGCATCGCCGCC
The DNA here is from genome assembly GCA_038148335.1 of Alphaproteobacteria bacterium. Classification (GTDB taxonomy): domain Bacteria; phylum Pseudomonadota; class Alphaproteobacteria; order SHVP01; family SHVP01; genus CALJDF01. Next base: position 2,959 of record JAYQVF010000244.1, read on the forward strand.
GCCGAAGACCGCCGGCGTAAAGCCGTCGATCGACGACACGCTGGCGAGGAACCAGCCGATCGGCGCAGCGCCGGAAACCGTCTTGGCCCGGGCATAGGTATAGACGACGTCATCGGCCGTGAACGTCGCTCCGTTGCACCCCTTCACGCCGTTGCGCAACTTCAGCGTCCAGGTCAGCGAACCCGCATCGAACGACCACGACTCGGCGAGACGGCCAGCGAAATTCTGGAAGTCGAGAAGCTGGATGCCCTCTTCGTTCACCTGCCCGTCGGCGAAATAGACCAGCGGTTCGAGCAGATTGACGATGCCGGTATAGGACTGGATCGTCGACGAGGTCGGGCCATCGAAGTCGAGGCCCGCCGGGACATCGTCCGTCAGCACCAGCAGATCGGCCGCCTGGGCCGGAAGCGCTAGACCAAACGCCAAACCAAGCACTGCGAGCACACGAACAGGCGACTTCATGACGAGCCCTCCCCAATGTCCGTTCATTAGTCTTGCGGCGACTCTCGCCCCGCCCGCAAGGTGCGTCAAGGTCGCGCCAAAGAAAACGGCCGCTGCCCGGGGACAGCGGCCGTCTGACAGAGGGTGAGCGCGGCGTTCCAAGCTACTTTTCGGCACCGAATATCGCCCATGCGCCGGCGCCACCAAAGTCGCCCGCCTGGAACAGGCTGGTGCGGCCCTTGGCGTAGGCCTCGCCGATGGCGCTCGGCTGCACCTTGGCGAAACACTTCTTGCGGTCGAATCTGC
>JAYQVF010000245.1:0-3674 GCA_038148335.1 Alphaproteobacteria bacterium
CCCCCGACTTGTGGCGCGTCGAGCGCTGCACGGCGTCGAAGGCGACCTCGACGACCAATGACGGTTCGACCTGCGTCACCGGGCCGAAGCGGGCTTCCGAATGCGCGCGCACCCAGGCATCGAGCTGTTTCAGTTCCTCGTCGGTGAAGCCGAAATAGGCCTTGCCGACCGGCACGAGTTCGTCCGCGCCCTCGTCGGCCGCCCGCCACAGCCCGAAGGTGTAGTCGGAAAAGAACGACGAGCGCTTGCCGTGGCCACGCTGGGCGTACATCACCACGCAGTCGATCGTGAAGGGATCGCGTTTCCACTTGAACCACGGGCCCTTGGGCCGCCCCGGGACATAGACCGAATCCGCGCGCTTCAGCATCAGGCCCTCGACCACCGGCGGCGCATCCGCGCGTAGCGTGCGCGCAGCATCCCACGAGTCGAAGTCGAGCACCGGCGACAGGTCGAGCCGCGGCGGCTTGCGCGCAGCCAACCACCTTTCAAGCCGTTCGCGCCGTTCGGCAAAGGGCAGCGCTCGCAGGTCCTCGCCGTCGACCATCAACAGGTCGTAGGCGCGCACGAAGGCCGGATGTTTGCGCAGCATCGCTTTGCTGACGGCCTTTCGGTTCAGGCGCTGTTGCAGGTCGTTGAACGGTGCCGGGTCAAAGGGATCGCCGTCGCGCCCGACGAGCAACTCGCCATCGATCACCGCGTCGAAGTTTGCGGCTTCGACGACGTCGGGAAACGCATCGGAAATGTCGTCGCCGGTGCGCGAGAACAGCCGCGCCTCGCCGCCACGCGCCGCCAACTGCACGCGGATGCCGTCCCACTTCCATTCGGCGACATAATCGGCGGCGGCGAGCTTTTCCAGATCGCCCTCGTCGAGCGGCGTCGCCAGCATCAGCGGGCGGAACACCAGCCGGTCGCCGGTCGACGGCCGTTCCCCCGCGCCGCACGCCCAGGCGAACAGGCCCGCATAGGGCGGCTTCAGCCCGTGCCACACTTCTTCGACGTCGTCGACCGGCACGTCGCCCAGCGCCGCCACCGCCATCTTGGCCATGCGGCTCGACACGCCGACGCGCGGCGCGCCCGTCACCAGCTTGAGGAACGCCCAGCGCTCCGTGGTGTCGAAGCGGTCGAGCCAGCCGGCCACGAGCACCGCCGCTTCCTCGCGCCCCACCAGGCGCAGCGTGTTGACGATCTCGTCCAGCGTCGGCGTCGCCCCGCCCTGCCCGTCGCCCGGCCACAGCAGCGACACCGTCTCCGCCAGGTCACCGACATAGTCGTAGGAATAATCGAACAGCACCGGATCGGTCCGCGCCGCGATCAGGTCGCGAATCAGGCCCGGCTTGACCGAAGGAATGTCGAGTTCGTGCGTGATCGCCGCCAGCCCCCAGCCGCGGTCGGGATCGGGCGCATGCCGGAAATAGTCGGTCAGCAGACGCACCTTGGCATTGCGCGACGTTGTATAGAGCAACGCGTCGAGAAGTCGCGCGTAGTCCTTCATGCCCGCACCTTCACGCCAGGACCTTCACGCGCTGTCCTCGTCGAAGCCGACGAGGCGCAACGCGCGCGCGGCGAAACCTTGGGTCGTCGCGTAATGCACCAGCGCATCCTCGCGCCCGTGAGTCACCCACAGCTCGCGCGGCGCCACCTCGTGCAGCGTCGCGGTGAGCTCGTCCCAGTCGGCGTGATCGGAGATCACCAGCGGAATCTCGACCCCGCCCTGCTTGGCGCGCTGGCGCACCCGCATCCAGCCCGACGCCATCGCCGTCACCGGATCGGCGAAGCGCCGCGACCAGCGGTCGTTCAGCGCCGAGGGCGGGCACAGCACGATCCGCCCGCCCGAGTCCTTCTTGTCGAGATCGGCCGCCGGCGCCAGCCGCCCGAGGTCGACGCCCAGCGAGCGGTAGAGATCGCACAACCCCTGCATGGCGCCGTGCAGATAGATCGTCTCGTCGACCCCCGCCGCGCGCAGCAACGCAATGACGCGCTGGCACTTGCCGAGGCCGTAGGCGCCGACCAGATGCGTGCGCTCCGGAAACGTGCGCAACGAACGGGTCAGCTTATCGATCTCTTGCGAATCGGGCGGATGGCGAAACACCGGCAAGGCGAACGTCGCCTCGGTGATGAACACGTCGGCAGGCATCACCTCGAACCCCGCACAGGTCGGATCGGCACGGCGCTTGTAGTCGCCCGAGGCGATCACCCGCGCGCCGCCATATTCCATCACCACCTGGGCGCTGCCCAGGATGTGCCCCGCCGGCAGCAGCGTCACGCGCACCCCGCCGATTTCCACCGTTTCGCCGTAGGCCATGGTCTGCACGCTGCCGATCGCCTCGGCGCCGTAGCGTTCGGCCATGATCGCCGCAGTCTCGGCGGTCGCCAGCACGTTGCGGTGCCCCGGTCGCGCATGGTCGCCGTGGCCGTGGGTGATCACCGCCCGGTCCTTCTTGACGGTCGGGTCGATGAAGAAGTCGCCGGGCACGCAATAGAGCCCCGAGGACGTCACCGAAAGCCAGGTCGTGGGATCTGCCGTCATTCTGTCGGCAAGATAGGCAGCGCCGCCACGCTTGCGAAGCCGCGCCCGCAAAGTGCTGGCAGTTGTGCCAGGCCGCAGACTGGTATCCTCCCCCTGCCCGCGAGGCGGAGGCGGGCTGAGGGCCGCAGGTAACACGCAATAGCCAGCAAGCGTTCTAGAATGACAACCATGACCGCCGCCCAGACCATGCTCGACCTCGACGGCGATCCACTACCGCACGCGTTCCGGCCGTGGTTCGACAAGCGCGGCTGGGCGCCGCACGTGCATCAGCTCGAAATGATCGAGGTTGCGCGCCACGGCCACCCGGCGCTGCTCGTGGCGCCGACCGGCGCCGGCAAGACGCTTGCCGGGTTCCTGCCGTCGATCGACGGCCTGCTGCGCGCCGCGCATGACGGCCTGCATACTCTCTATATCTCACCGCTGAAGGCGCTGACCGTCGACGTCCATCGCAACCTGCTGCAACCGATCGAGGAACTCGGGCTCGACATCACCGTCGAGACCCGCACCGGCGACACGCCGCAGGGCAAGCGTACGCGGCAGCGCATCGCCCCGCCCAACATGCTGCTGACCACGCCCGAGTCGCTCGCGCTTCTGCTGTCCTATCACGATGCGCCGGAGATCTTTGGCAACCTCAAGCGCGTCGTGATCGACGAACTGCATGCGCTGATCGGCACCAAGCGCGGCGACCTGCTGTCGCTCAACCTCGCGCGGCTCAGCGCGCTCGCGCCGCAGGTCGTGCGCGCCGGCCTGTCGGCCACCGTCGCCGATCCCGCCGCCGTCGCCGCCTACCTGTCGCGCTTCGGCACCGCCGACGACGTGCGCATCGTTCGGGGGCCGCCGGGCCCGAAACCGGAAATTGGCATTCTCGATACCGCCGGTCGCCTGCCGTGGCGCGGCCACATGGCGCTACACGCCCTGCCCGAAGTCTACGACCTGATCAAACGGCACGGCACCACACTGGTCTTCGTCAACACCCGGGCCCAGGCGGAACTCGTCTTCCAGGGCCTGTGGCAGCTCAACGACGAAACCCTGCCCATCGCCGTGCATCACGGCAGCCTCGAGCGCGAACAGCGCCGCAAGGTCGAGGCCGCGATGGCGCGCGGCGACCTGCGCGCCGTCGTCGCCACCTCGTCGCTCGATCTCGGCA
>JAYQVF010000246.1:0-3665 GCA_038148335.1 Alphaproteobacteria bacterium
CGATGCCGATGGGCGACATCGACGGCGACCGTTCGGCCGACTACCTGCCGCTGTCGCAGGTGCGCGCCGATCTTGCCAAACGTTGGACGCTCGAGGACAGCGACTATGCGACCGGCGGACCGGCGCGCTACGTGACGGTCAGGGAAACCGGGGGACGGCTCGGGTTCATCACGCCGCTGACCCATAACTTCTGCGAATCGTGCAACCGCGTGCGGCTGACCTGCACGGGCACGCTGTACATGTGTCTGGGCCAGAACGATTCGGCCGACCTGCGTGCGCCGCTGCGCGCCTCGTCGAACGAAGCCGAGCTTGATTCCGCCATCGACGAAGCGATCGCGCGCAAGCCGAAGGGCCACGACTTCTTCATCGACCGCCGCCACACCGCACCCGCAGTGCCGCGGCACATGAGCGTGACCGGCGGTTAGGTCTCCGTATCACGCCGAGGCGTGCGGGGCAGCTTCTCTACCTGATATAGACCTGATGCGAGAAGGTCTCGCCGTCCGAGATGGTGATCTGCTCGAAGCCCATCATCTTGGCCATGTCGAAGAAGGTGAAGAAGTCCGACACACCCATCTCGCGGAACAGCTGAGTCGCGCGCACCATCGAGGTGAGCTGCGCCAAAAGCGCCCGGGCGCGATAGATCGTGCTGATGCTCGATCCGTTGAGCGCGACGATGATCAGCTTCTGTGCCTGATCGCCCTTGGCGAAGATCGCGTATTGCGGCGGATAGGGCGCGCGGGCCTGCTGCGCCGTCAGTCCGGTGACGAAATCGATGCGCGCCTCGCGGCTCGCCTGGGGCAAAGTGACGGCGCGCGCGACATAGGTCTCTTCGCTCTTGGGCTCGGGGTAGTAATAGCCGACGTGGCGGTCGCTTTCGTCCTGGGCATACGCATTGCCGGCGAACAGGACAACGAGCAGGCAGGCAAGCGCGACAACGACTAGGCGCATCGAAAACTCCGGCGGCGGGCACGCCATGATGGGGGACCTCACCGCCCGTGGCAACGCCGGCGCAGCGGTGGCGGGTGGGCCGCCATTCGCTATACTGGCGGCCCGCCGAACCCGGATTCCCCAGAATGCCCGACAAGCCCACGGTGAGTTTCGTCGCCAGCCGCGCCAAGGAGGCCCAGGAAGGCCTGGCCCTGCTGAAAAAGCGCTACAAGAACGTGCCGCCGAACCAGGGCGATGTCATCGTGGCACTGGGCGGCGACGGCTTCGTGCTCGAAACCCTGCACAAATACATGAACCGCGACGTCCCTATCTTCGGGATGAACCGCGGCACCATCGGCTTCCTGATGAACGAGTTCCGCGAGGAGAAGCTGCTGGAGAGAATCTCGGTGGCGCAGGAAGTTACGCTGCGTCCCCTCGAGATGATCGCGATGCGCAAGGGACGCCGGAAGATCGCCCTCGCGATCAACGAAGTATCGCTGCTGCGCGAGACGCGCCAGGCCGCCAAGATACGGATCTCCGTCGACGGCATCGTGCGGATACCCGAACTGATCTGCGACGGGATCCTTTTGTCTACGCCCGCCGGCAGCACAGCCTACAACCTGTCGGCGCACGGGCCGATCATTCCCATCGGGGCCGATATCCTGGCCCTGACGCCGATCAGCCCCTTCCGGCCAAGACGCTGGCGCGGCGCGCTGCTGCCGCGACATGCGTTGGTCCGCTTCGATATTCTGGAGGCCGAAAAGCGCCCGGTGAGCGCGGTCGCCGACCATACCGAAGTGCGCGACGTTTCCTGGGTCGAGGTCCGCGAAGACCACAAGCATCGCATGCGCATGCTGTTCGACCCCGAACACAACCTCGAAGAACGCATCCTGAGCGAACAATTCGTCCCATGAGCCGGCCACGATGACACCTCCGCGGCCGCTCGAGCTGCTGCCCATCGACATCTCCGCCTATCGCGGCAATACCGACATTCCCTATGTCACGACGCTGGAAAGCGGCGTGCCCGGGCCGCACCTCATGATCAACGCCCTGACCCACGGCAATGAGGTATGCGGCGCCCATGCGCTCGATTTCCTGTTCCGCCACGATGTCCGCCCGATCCGCGGCACGTTGACGCTTTCCTTCGCCAACGTCGGCGCCTATGCGAAGTTCGATCAGGCACATCCGGGCACCTCGCGATTCCTCGACGAAGATTTCAACCGGCTGTGGTCGGCGGCCGCTCTCGACGGACCGGAACGCTCGCGCGACCTGAAACGCGCCAAGGCGATGCGCCCGCTGGTCGATCGCGTCGATCACCTGCTGGACATTCATTCCATGCAGAGTCCGAGCCCGCCGCTGGCCCTCGCGGGGCTGACGACGAAATGCCGCGATCTCGCGCGCCGCATCGGGGTTCCCGCGCATATCGTGGTCGATGCCGGCCATGCCGAGGGCAGGCGCCTGCGCGATTACGGGCCTTTCGAGGACGAGAATGCGCCCCATACATCGGTCCTGGTCGAATGCGGCCAGCACTGGGAAAGATCGAGCCGCGATGTCGCCATCGAATCGGCGTTGCGGTTTCTCGCCGCCTTCGACGCGGTCGACGCGGGCTGGCTCGCCCCGCATCTCGCCCCGGCGCCGCCAGCCCAGCACATCATCGAAGTGACCGATGCCGTGGCAATCCAGAATCCCGATTTCCAGTTCCTCGACGACTATCGGGGACTGGAGGTCGTGCCGGCCGCCGGCACACCGGTCGCGCGCGACGGCGCCCGCACCATCACGACGCCGTACGACGATTGCGTTCTGATCATGCCGACGCGGAACATCAAGGCCGGACAGACGGCCGTTCGATTCGGACGCTACGTGCTGTGATCCGCAACGTTTGGGTTCGCACGGCAATCGCCCTCGCCATCGGCGCGGCCGGCGGGACGGTCTTCTATCTGCTGTCGCTGCCGCTGGCCTGGATGCTGGGCGCCATGTTCGCCGTCATGGCGGTTGCGCTGTCCGGCGGGCCGGTGGCGATGCCGGGGCGGTTTCGCGGAATCTTCGTGACGGTCATCGGCGTCCTGCTGGGCAGCGCCTTTACGCCGGAAATTGTCGCGCAAGCCGTGCAGTTCGGCTCGGCCTTGCTCGTCCAGGTCCTGTTCATGGCGCTGGCGACGACGCTCGGCTTCTTCATCTACCGCAAGATCGGCGGCTACGACCGCACCACCGCCTATTTCTCTTCGACGCCCGGCGGCCTGTCCGAAATGACGCTGGTCAGCGAAGCGATGGGCGGCGACGCCCGGATCGTGCCGTTGAACCACGCGGTGCGCATCGTTCTCGTCGTCACGGTGATCCCGTTCTACTTCCGCTACATCGAAGGCCTCGCCGTCCCGACGACGCCGCCCAACCTGTCGCGGGTCGCCGAGACGCCGCTGGAAATCGCCTTGCTCGTCGCCTGCGCGGTCATCGGCCATGCGGTCGCGACGCGCCTTCGCCTGCCCGCGGCGCCCTTGCTCGGGCCGATGGTTCTGTCAGCGGCTCTCCACGTGACGGGAATCAGCGCCGTCACGGTCCCGTCGTGGCTGGTGTCCGCCGCGCTGGTCGTGATCGGCACCGGGGTCGGGACACGCTTCGTCGAGCGGCTGTCGCCCCGCGACCTCGTCCGCACCATCGCCATCGCCTTCTTCACGGCGACGTCGATGATCGCCCTCGCCATCGTCACGGCCGTCGTGTTCTCGTCCTTTCTGCCGGTCGAC
>JAYQVF010000247.1:0-3628 GCA_038148335.1 Alphaproteobacteria bacterium
GATCAACGGGTTCGGCTGCTTGTAGCAGGAGAAGTTGGTGAACGGCCGCGACGCGTCCATGTGCGGATCGACGAAGGCGGAGAATCCCGTCGCGATGCCTTCCCAGCCGCCGCTGATGAACTTCTTCAGCCAGTCAGCGAACGGAATCTGCCGCATGTCGACCTTGACGCCGATCTTGCCGAACGAGTCGGCGAGGTAGCTGTAGATCTCGACGTCGCGCGGAATGGCGCCCGGGATGATCTCGGCGATCATCTCGAAACCGTTCGGGTAACCCGCCTCGGCGAGCAGCGCCTTGGCCTTCTCCGGATTGTATTCGTAGAGCGGCAGGTTCGGGTTGTAGCCGAAGGTGTTGGGATTGGACGGCTGGTTCGCGGGCTTGCTTTGACCGGCGAGCAGGTTGTCGACGATGGCCTGGCGGTCAATCGCCATGTTCATCGCCAAGCGCACCCGCTTGTCCTTGAACGGCGACCCCTTGTCGCCGTACGCCTTCTTATAGTCCTCGGTCATCAGCACCATGTTCATGATGTTGGGCGAGGAGAAGGTGTGCGACGTCTGTCCGGCCGAGCGGACCGTCGGCACGTCGTCCGGCGCGATCAGCACGGCAAGGTCGATCTGTTCGGAGACCAGCGCCTGGACCCGCGCCGCGGACTCCGGCAGTTCGACATATTTCAGCGTCGGGATCTTCGGCGGCCGCCAGGTGTTTTCGTAGGCGACGAATTCCGCGCCCGAGTCGTCCCACGACTTCACCTTGTAGGCGCCCGAGGTCGCCGGGTTCGCCGCATAGCCCTGGACGCCCATGTCGGCCCACGCCTTCGGCGCGACGATGTAGGCGCGCGACACCGTGCCCGGCAGCAGCGGCATCGGTTTTTCCGTCGTGATGTCGACGGTGTATTCGTCGACCTTGCTGGCGCCGGTGATGCCGCGCGATTCGCGGCCGCCGGGCGTGGCGCGGCCGACGTCCGAGATCATCCACATGATCGTCGCGACGGCCGCGTCGGCATTCATCTTTTCGCCGTTGGTGTAGACGACGTCCTGGCGCAGTTTGAACCGCCACGTGGTGGGGTTCACCAGTTCCCAGCTTTGCGCGAGCCACGGCACGGTCTGCCCCTGACCGTTGACCCGCGTGAAGCCGTCGAACAGCGGATCCCACCAGTAGATGCTGGGCACCCCGCCGCCGCCATAAGGATTACCGCGCGACGGCGCCTTGGCATAGATGCCGACGCGCAAGGTGTTGTTGTCCGCCGCTTCGGCGGTCGTTGTCAGTGCGCTGGCGCCGGCGAACAACGCGGCGCCGGCAAGGGCCGCAACGGAAGCGTACAAAACACGTCTCATACCCGACCTCCCCATTATTGATGCAGGGTCATCCTGCACCGGTCACGTTAGGGCCGGTCAAATTTCCGGGCAAGCAAACCGGACGCTGCGGCGCAAAACGAATGCGCGACCGCCGGCCTTAATGTCCGGTCAATGTCGGCGGCGTCAGTAGCGCGGGTCGGGCTTTTTCGGCTGGGCGTAGACCGCGAGATCCTCGGGCACGACGATGCGGTGCGGCCGGTCGTAGGAGAACGGCTCGTCGAGGTCGTAGTAGTCGACCGTCAGGCTGCCGCCTTCGGTGCGGCTGAGAATGATGGCGCCGGTCTTGGTGCCGTAGGGCCCGTGGAGGATTTCCTCCGGGCGCCAGAAGTACGAGCCGGTGGTCATGAAGCCGTAGTTGCCCGACATCTCGCCCCAGATGATGTAGCACTCCTGCACGACGGGGTGACTTTCGACCAGCGTTTCGCGGTAGGACGGGATCACGCCCATGATCCAGGTCTGGTCGCCGGTGACGGGATCGGTGCGCAGCAGTTTCTTGCGCGACCCCGAGGCGGCGATCGCCGGGCTGTTGACCCCGGCATAGTCGACGTCCCAGCCGTCGCCGTAGAGCGACTGCCGCGGCACGTAGGCCCGCGCATCGTACCCGGGCGTGCCGTCGAGCGTTTCGGGCACCGCCGAGAAGAACGTCAGCACGACGGCGCCGTCGGGCGAGGACGCGCCGTCGCGCGGATAGCCGCGCGGCAGGCAGGTGTAGTCGCCGGGCCCGAAGTTTTCGCCGTTGATCGTCAGCGAACCGTCGAGCACGAAGATTTCTTCCTCGGCGGCGAGGGTTTCGTTCGCGCGTTTCCAGCCTGCGGGATACCGGACGAGCAGGCTGGTCGCACCGCTGCCGGCATCGCGGCTGAGCAGTTTGTGGGCGACGTCGGCGCGCGCCGGCGACAGTGGCGTGGCGTCCCATGTCATGTCGGGCGTATGGATGAACTCGATGTGCGGGCGGCCCATCAGGCAGGCTCCTTGGCGTAGGGACCGGCGGTCAGGCGCGCCGCGACGTCGGCGGGCAGGACGCAGTCCGGCGTGCCGGCGAGGTCGACCGTGCCGCGCGTGCCCGGGGCGAAGGCGAGGGGGCCGCCGTGGCTGCGCACGAGGAACACGCTGGCGGTGCGCGCCGCCATCGGCGGTCGCGTCGTGCCGGCGGGACGCCAGATGTAGGCGCCGGGCTTCATCGTGCCGCGGCCGTCCAGCATGCATTCGCCGGCCAGCAGATAGTATTCGGCATCGACCGTCTGGGTCTCGGCGGTTGCGGCGTACCACACCGGCGGCCAGCCGACGGCCATGGTCTGGGCGCCGCTGTCCGGTTCGGTCGCGAGCACGCGGGCGCGGGCGTGATGCGCCGCTAGGTCGAGCCCGTGCTGCGGTTCGGCCGCCGGCCAGATCGACAGATAGACATCGGTGCGCGGCACCCAGCGGTCGTGATCGAAGTCGCCCGGCACCGCCTTGCCCGGGGTGTAGAAGGCGAGTGCGACGGTTTCCTGCGGCGCGGTCATGCGGCGGCGCGGAAAGCCGGCCGGCAGGCGCGCGTAGAAATCGTCGGGCAGGAACACGCCGTTGACGCTGACCGCGCCCGACAGCGTGTAGAGCTCTTCATCGAGGGCGCAGGGCGGCGCGTCATTGGCGACCCAGCCGGCGGGAAAGCGCAGCAGGGCGGTCAGGGCGCCGGTCTGCGCATCGCGGCTCAGCACGCGATGGCTGACGCCCTTGAGATGCGCCAGCAGCGGCGTGGCGTCCCATGGCAGCCATTGCGCCTGGAGGAATTCGGTGTGCGGGCGGGCCATGGCGCCATCCTAGCAGGCGGCGGCGCGGCTCGCGCGGTTTCAGCGTCGCTAACCGAAGTCGGGATAGGAATAGAGGATCGGGCGGCCCGGCACGTCCTCGTCGTTCCAGTAGGGATTGACGGTGGCGTGGCGGCTGCCGCAGGCGGCGCAGCGCACGTGCTTCGCGACCTGGGGAATGGGAAAGTCGGCGCCGAGGCGTTCGGCGATCGGCCCGGCGTCGAGCATGGCGTTGTGGTGGCAGTCGACGCAGTAGACGAACAGCCTGATCTTCTCCTCGACCAGGAAGGACAGGCGCGCGGGCTCGGGCTTTTCCATGGCGCGAGGGTAGCGCGGCCGGTACGCGGCAGTCTGCCAGCAAGATGCCGGCAGAGGCGGACGAATCTCTCGTTTCGCGTTGCCCCGCGCGGGCGAAGACCTTAGGAATACGGGCGTCGGGGAGTAGCGCAGCCTGGTAGCGCATCTGCTTTGGGAGCAGAGGGTCGCTG
>JAYQVF010000248.1:0-3550 GCA_038148335.1 Alphaproteobacteria bacterium
TCCTTGTCCTCCACGAGATGCAGGATCGAATGCGCCATGACCATGTCGAGGCTGCCGTCGGGCACCTGCAGGTCGTCGATGGTCGACACCTCGAAATCGACGTTGGTGACGCCGGCGGCGCGCGCCTTGTCGCGCGCGATGGCGATCATCCGTGGTGCGATGTCGACCGCGCGGATGTGCTTCACCGCCGGCGCGTGGTGGAGCGCCGTCGTTCCGGTGCCGCAGCCGATCTCGAGGACTTCCATGTCCGGCCGCATGTAGCCGCGCGTCACCGCGAGCTTCTTCTCGTAGGCCGCTTGGTCGGCGACTGGCTGTTTGGCGTATTTGTCGGCGATCGAATCCCAGAACTGCCCCTGGTCGGTCATGTCGTCTCCTTGTTGGCGCCCCCGCTTATCATGGATCGGTGCGCGCGGGGCCGCCGATCTCAGGGAAGATGGGGAAGGGCGGGGCGCGGACCAACCCTTGACAAATATATCGTCCGATATATTTATGAACCTAGACACCGATCCTGAGGCCCTGCCCATGAACTGGCACCGCCGCCACCGCGCGCATCATTTCCGCCGCCACCTGCACCGCTTCGGCCCCTGGGCCATGGCCGGCCGCTTCTTCGATTCGGGCGATATCCCGCTCGCGCTCCTGTCGCTGCTCGAGGACGGCCCGCGGCACGGCTACGACCTGATGACCGCCATCGAGGAACGCTCGGGCGGCCTCTACCGCCCGTCGGCCGGCACCATCTATCCGACCCTGCAGCAGTTGCAGGACGAGGGCCTCGTCACCTCGACGGAGGAGGAGGGCAAGCGCATCTACGAACTCACCGCATCCGGTCGCGCCCGGCTCGCCGAACAGGCCGACCGCATCAAGGACATCTGGCAGCGCGCCCAGGACGACGAATGGGGCGACTGGGGCGATGCCATGCACCCGGACGCGATCGAGGTGCTCAAGCCCGCCTTCCGCCTGATGCGCACCGCGGTGCGCTCGGCGATCCGCTCGCGCGATCCGGAGCGCGCCGACAAGGTGCGCGAGATCCTCCGCCGCGCCGCCGACGACATCAAGGCGCTTAGCGGCGACTGAACGACCGCCGGTGACGGCGCGCCGCCCTTTGTGGTCAACTGCTCGCGGGGCAAGACAGGGTAGGGGTTCTTCATGGACGCACAGGTACAATCCGTCGTCGACGCGCTCGCCGCGCGCATCGAAAAGGAACGCGAGATCATCGCCGACAAGACGCGCGCGTTCTCCACCGACGACATGGCGCTCGCCGCCGGGCCGCATTCCGCCGGCCTGCTCAATCTCCTGATCCGCACCAAGAACGCGCAGCGCGTGGTCGAGGTCGGCACCTCCATCGGCTACACCGCGCTGTTCCTCGGCGAAGCCGCGCGCGCCACCGGCGGCCGCGTCGTCGGCATCGAGTACCTCGACAAGAAACACGACCAGGCGCTCGATCACATCCGGCGCGCCGGGCTCGACGACATCGTCGACGTGCGCAAGGGCGACGCGAAGGAAATCCTCGCCACCCTCGACGGCCCCATCGACGTCGCCTTCATCGACGCCTGGAAGAGCGACTACATCGCCTATTTCGACGCGCTGCTGCCCAAGATGTCGGTCGGCGGCTGCATCGTCGCCGACAACATCACCTTCCCCGAAAGCGTCCGCGAGACGATGCAGCAATACCAGGACCGCGTGCGCAGCAGGCCCAACGTGCGCTCGAGCTTCCTGTCCGTCGGTTCCGGCCTCGAAATGTCGGTCAAGATCGCGGCCTGAGGCCTGCCATGAACCTGCCATGAACCGGGCGTCAGGATTGCGCGCCTGGGCCGGCCGGCTGCGGCGCGACGTCGTGGCGCTGTGGCTCGCCGCCCGCGATCCGCGCACGCCGTGGCACGCCAAGGCGCTGGCGCTCGTCGTCGCCGCCTACGCGCTGTCGCCGATCGACCTCATCCCCGACCAGATTCCGGTGCTCGGTTATCTCGACGACTTGGTCCTCGTGCCGTTCGGCATCTGGCTGGTGCTGCGCCTGATCCCGCCCGACCTGATGGCCGAGTTCCGTGCCGAGGCCGACCGCCGCACCGCGCGCCCGGTCAGCCGCGCGGCGGCCGTCGCGATCGTCGCCCTGTGGCTGGCGGCAGCGGTTGTCGTGGGATGGTGGGTCGCGTCGTGGGGCGTCCTGTAGGTGGCGCGCGAAATGAACGTGGCGCCGCCCGTCCACGGCCAGGTGAAGATGGGGTCGCGTGTTTCGTTGGGCCGGGTTAGCGTGGCGGCATGATGCGGTTCAAGGATCAGATCGTCTGGATTACCGGCGCGTCGTCGGGCATCGGCGAGGGGCTGGCGCGGGTGTTCCACCGCGAAGGGGCGGAGCTCATTCTGTCAGCGCGGCGGAAGGGCGAACTCGAACGCGTGAAGGGCCTGTGCAGCGATGGCCCCGGGAAGGTTCATGTGCTGCCGTTCGACGTCGTCGACGAACCGGCACGCGAGGCCGCCGCGCGGCACGCCCACGACATTGCCGGGCGCATCGACGTGCTCGTCAACAACGCCGGCATCTCGCAACGCTCGCTCGGCAAGGACACGGACATGGCCGTGGACCGCCGGATCATGGAAGTGGACTACTTCGCGCCGATCGCGCTGACCAAGCTGGTGTTGCCCGGCATGATCGCGCGCAAGAGCGGACAACTGGTCGTCACGTCGTCGGTCGCCGGCAAATACGGGGTTCCGCTGCGCACCGCCTACTGCGCCGCCAAGCACGCGTTGCACGGCTACTTCGACACGTTGCGGATCGAGTTGACGCCCTACAACATTCGCGTCTGCCTGCTGGTGATCGCCGGGATCCGAAGCGAGGTCTCGCTGCACGCCCTGACCGGCGACGGCAGTACCTGGGGCAAGGAAGACTGGGGGCCGAACGAGGGCATCTCCGCGATCGAGGGCGGCGAGATCATCGTCGACGGCCTGGCCCAGGGAAAGTACGAGATCGATATCGCGTTCGGCCAGGCCCTGGAAAACCTCAAGCTGAAACGCGAGAACCCGGACTTGCTGGTCGAGCGCATGGCGAAGATCAAGGTGCCGGGTCAATAGTGGCAGCGCCGCCCGTGAGACCCAATCCGCTGCCGTCCGTTGCGACGCTACGCGCGCCCGACCGATGAGCCCCGCTGCCGACCCTGGCGCCCCGCCCAGGCCGCCGCCTGCGCCGATCGGCCGGGCGATGCGGCTGTTCTGGCTGGGGCTCGGCGGCCTCGCGCTCGTTCTCGCCTTTCTCGGCGTCGTCCTGCCGCTGCTGCCGACCACGCCGTTCCTGCTGGTCGCGGCATTCGCGTTCGCCCAGTCGTCCGAACGCGTGCATCGCTGGCTTGTCGAGCATCGTCACTTCGGCTCGCTCATCGCCGACTGGCAGCGCGAAGGCGCCATCGCGCGGCGCGCGAAGTTCATGGCCGTCATTGCGATGGCGGCCGTTTTCGTCGTCAGCATCGTCGCGGGTGCCGGCGCGACCGTGCTCATCGTTCAGGGGATCGTCCTGACGCTGTCCGGGACGTTCGTCGTTACCCGCCCGTCGCCTGGCGCCGGCAGG
>JAYQVF010000249.1:0-3480 GCA_038148335.1 Alphaproteobacteria bacterium
TCCACACCCGCCAGGCCGCCTCGGCGGTCGGCGCGACGACGATGGACCGGCCGGAGTGGATTTCGTCGAACCCACGCAAGACCGAGATCTATTGCTGTCTCACCAACAACAGCAGCCGAGCGGCCGACGGCAAGAACGCCGGCGGCGATGCGATGGTGCCGGGCGGTCCCAACCCGCGCGCCAAGAACAACTACGGCCAGATCCTCCGCTGGATGCCGGAAGGCGGCGACCATGCCGCCGACGGCTTTGCCTGGGACCTGTTCGTCGTCGCCGGCAACCCTGCGGTTCACACCGACGCCAACGCCGGTTCGAGCAACGTCAACAAGGACAACATGTTCAACTCGCCGGATGGCCTTGCGTTCGACGAGAACGGCCTGCTGTGGATCCAGACCGACGGCAACTACAGCAACGAGAAGGACTTTGCCGGCCAGGGCAACAACCAGATGCTGGTCGGCGATCCGGCGACCGGCGAGATCCGGCGCTTCATGGTCGGTCCCAAGGAATGCGAGATCACCGGGATTACCTGGAGCCCCGACCGTACGACGCTGTTCGTCGGCATCCAGCATCCCGGCGAACGGGGCGACAGCCACTTCCCGGACGGCGGCAATACGGTGCCGCGTTCGGCGGTCGTGGCGATCACCCGAGACGACGGCCGGCGCATCGGCTAACCGGCACCCTCCCTCGTCACCTCACCTGCGGGCGGGACGATAGTCCCGCCCACTTTTTTGCCCGGTCACGGAAGAGTCATGGGCGTGTCGCCGCGCTTTCATCCCTGCGCGCGACAGTGTCGTACAGCGGACGCGCCGGTGTCTCCCCGGACCCCACTTGAGCCTGGCGCCGCACGGGAGAGCGCAAGCGCGCTCTCCCGTACCGGCCGCTAGCCCCTCCAAGGCTCCAGCGTTTGCTCAAGCGAACCAGCTCCGTGCAGTATCCAGGTCATGCTGCAAGATCCGCAACCTCCGCCCACAGAAACCAATCCAAGCGGAGATTCGGTTGCATACATCCCAACATCAGAAATCGTCACAAGTCTGCTGCGCGATGTGCCGGGCAATCGGGTAACGCTTGCTTGGATTGTTGCAAGGCTGCGGGACCGCTCGTTCGGCATTGTTATGCTGCTTATTGCGCTGATTGGGATTGTTCCTGGGGTCGGGATCATTTCTGCGGCGCTGCTTGCCCTAGTTGCGGTCCAGATGAGCATGAAGCAATCAGGACCAGTCCTGCCGCGCTTTGTCAGTAACCTCGGGATGCCGACAGCCCGCCTTGAGCGCCTGATCGCGCGTCTCGTACCAGTACTGCGTTGGCTGGAGCGTGGAGTTCGACCGCGTTGGACGACCCCGTTCCAAGCGACCAAGCGCTTGCTCGGCATCGTTATTCTTCTGTTGAGCGTAACGATGCTCACGCCGCTTCCGTTCGGCAATCTGATGCCGATCTTGGTCGTAGTGCTGTTGGCTTTTGCCTTCCCGGAAAGGGATGGTCTGTCGCTCAACCTCGCTCTATTGGGCGCCCTGACCTCTCTCGCAATGACAGCAGCCTCGCTGTGGGGAACAATCGAGGCCGGACTTTTATTGTGATCCTGCTCCACGGCGATACAGGCAAGTAGCGCCCGGTGCGCCGCAAGCAAGAGAAGCAAGACGTATCCAAGAATAAAACGACTTGAAAATACTTGCGGCGTACCCCATATCATTTCAAGGGAACAGAAAACCGGGAATAAATCCCGGCGAATTCTTACAGAATTCAAATAGTTACCCTATGAAAGCGATCTTCAATGTCATTCAAGGATTGGTCGGCGGCACAGACCGCGGCCGCGGCGAAGCCGTCTGCGGATAACTCCAAGTCCAAGCCGATCGTCGATCAGCCACCGGCGCCCGACCCAAAGTCGCAACCCGGCGCAGGTGTCCAACGAACGCTGTGACGCGCACGACCAAGGAGACCGTCACCTTCACGAAGCCCTTTGTGCTCACAGGGTTTGAGGACCCGCTTCCCGCTGGAACCTATGTGGTCGAAACGGAAAGCGAGCCGCTGCCGGACTTGTCCTTCATCGCCTATCGGCGGACCCAGACCCTGCTTCATTTGCCGCGACGTGGTGCGGTGCTCCAGACACTGACAATCGATCCGGAGGATCTAACCTTCGCTTTGGCTAAAGATAAGGATGCGTCTGGCGCCAAGACAGAGCCGTCCGGGAAGGGCGAGTTGAAGTAATTCATCAAATCCTTGGAAGCTCGATCACGTCCGTTCCTCTCGGCCATGCCCGTTCTTGAAGGGCGCTACCGCCAACAAGACGAAGTCGCCCACAAGAAGGGCAGCCGTACGACAGCGAGAAGTGAGATTCGAGCAGTGACCCTGACTTTTCCCAACGCTAGCCGCAGCTACGAAACACGAAACAGGCGAATTCTGTTCTGGGGCCACGACCGCATGCGTGAAGTCTCATTCTTTATCGATGTTGCGGCGATTGCAAAAATGGATCCGCCGGCAAAAGCGAGCGAAGACGACTGGCTCGAGGCCTTCGACAGGCTACTCGACAGGATTCACGACGTCGCCCGGCGGGCCTACGTAAGCAGCCGAGACCAGCAGGTCCACCTCCTGACTGTGCAGGACTTCTGAGAAGCCCGGGGCAGGAGCGCGTGAAAGCCGTCCCGCTCGCGGTCGATCGGGCGCAGGGGGGGCGCTGAATCCAAAGGCCAACGCCTCGGCTAGCGAGACCGACAACACGGCGAAGGGGCCGGGCACCGCCGCAAATTTGGGGTACCGTGTCGCGCTCCATCGGTACCCGATCGTGCACAAGAGCCTGATCCAGATGGCGACATCGTTCGGGGGCTACTTTGCGACTTGCGGCGCGATGTACGCCCTGGCGCATATATCAATCTGGCTAAGTCTCTTGTTGGCGCCGCTCGCCGGCGGTTTTCTCATGCGAATCTTCGTGATTCAGCACGACTGCGGGCATCGCTCGTTCTTTCGTCACCGACTGGCGAACGGCACCGTCGGGTTGTTTTGCAGCCTGTTGACGATGACGCCGTTTGCGTCGTGGCGGCGCCAGCACGCGGGCCACCACAATACCTGGAACAACATCGACCGCCGCGAGAGCGGGATCGACATCTACTCCTCCTGTCTGACCGTCGCCGAGTATCGAGCCAAAGGTCCGCTGGACCGCGCACTCTACCGTGCATCGCGCCACCCGCTGTTTGCGAACCTGTTGCTACCGCCCTTCATCTTCACACTGCTCTACCGCTTTCCCTTTGACATCCCCAAGTCGTGGAGCCGGGAACGCCGGGCCGTTCACGTCACGACCGTCGGCCTGGTCGTCGTCCTGGCCGGGTTGTTCTGGATGCTAGGGTATCAGCAGGTGGCCGCGGTGCAGCTTTCCGGCTTGGCCTTTGCCGCAATTGTCGGAACATGCATGTTCTCGGTGCAGCACCGCGGTGTGCGCACCCACTGGTTTCGCGAGCGCGCGTGGAACCGGACTGACGCTGCGCTGGAGGGCAC
>JAYQVF010000250.1:0-2093 GCA_038148335.1 Alphaproteobacteria bacterium
GCTGGTCGACACGCTGGCGCGCCAGCGGTTGATGGAACTGGCGGAAACCGAGCCGCTGACCGGCCTGCTGAACCGGCGCGGCTTCCTCCGGGTGGCGGCGGAAAAGATCGAGCGCGCCCGCGGCCGCGACCAGCCGATGTCGGTCGCCATCCTCGACCTCGACCATCTGAAGAAGATCAACGACACGCACGGCCACCAGGTCGGCGATGCCGTCATCCAGCGCATCGCGCGGGTGATCAAGAAGAACATCCGCGGCAGCGACGCGGCGGGCCGCATGGGCGGCGACGAGTTCGTCATCCTGTTCGACGGCGCCGATGCCAAAATCGCCGAACGCGCCTGCGCGCGCATCCGCGACGAACTGGGCGATTCGGCGATCCGCATCGGCGACGCCATCGTCGACGGCATCACCCTGTCGGGCGGCATCTCCGGCGTGGTGTCGACCGACCGGTCGATCGACGCGGCGCTGGCCCGCGCCGACAGCCTGATGTATTCGGCCAAGCAGATGGGCCGCAACACGGTGCACGCGACGGGGTAACCCGCGCCTTACGCGAACAGTCCTGCGTATTCGCGGCGCAGGTCGTCCTTGATCACCTTGCCCATGCCGTTGCGCGGCAGTTCCGCCTTGACGAGATAGCGCTTGGGCCGCTTGGCCGGGGCGAGGCCGTTGCGCGCGTGGGCGTCGAGAGCGTCGCCCGGGTCGGCGCCGGGCTCGCTGGGCACGACGACGGCGATCACCGCCTCGCCCCAGTGGGGATGCGGCACGCCGACGACGGCGGCCTCGCGGATGGCGCGGTCCTCGAGCAGGAAGGATTCGACCTCGGCGGCATACACGTTCTCGCCGCCGGAGATGATCATGTCCTTGAGCCGGCCCGACAGGGTGAGGAAGCCGTCGCCGTCGACGAAGCCGAGATCGCCGGAATGGACCCAGCCGTTGCGGATGGTCTGCGCGGTGAGGTTCGAGTCGTGCCAGTAGCCCGACATCGATTCGGGCGAACGGCAGACGATCTCGCCGACCGCGCCGGTGGCGGCGTCGTTGCCGTCGGCATCGACGATGCGCACTTCCATCCCCGGTCCTGCGCGGCCGACGCAGTTGCCGGGCCGCGCGGCGACGTCGGCATCGCGCAGGTAGGTGAGCGTGCCGCCCTCGGTCAGGCCGTAGCAGTTCCACAACCGCGCCGCCGGCGCCGCGGCGAGCACGGCGTCGCGCACCCAGTCGGGCAGCGGCGCCGCCGCCGACATCCACAGCCGGACGCTGGGCCACGACGTCTTCGCGTCCTTCAGGGCGGCGGCGATGGCGGCCGACATGGTGGGGACAAAGAAGACGTGCGTCGCCTTGTGTTCGTCGACCAGCGCGACGGTGCGGGCCGGGTCGAAGCTGCGCGCCGAGATCACGGTGCCGCCGGCGGCGAGCGTCTGGAACAGCATGAACTCGTGCCCGGCGGCGTGGAACATCGGCGTCGAGGCGAGCAGCACGGTATCGGGGCCGATGAACATCGCCGACTGGCGCAGGGCGACGATCATCGCGCCGGCGAACTGGCTGCGCACCACGCCCTTCGGTTTGCCGGTGGTACCGGAGGTGTAGAGGATCGCCACCGGCGCCTCGAGATCGATCGCCGGGCGCGGCGGCCGCAGGTCGTAGCCTTGTTCGATGACGCGTTCGTAGGCGGTGCCGTTGGGCAGCTCGACGCCGTCGGTCAGCAGCCGCGAGGCGGTGAGCAGCTTGGCGCGGCGCAGGGTCGGCGCGGCCACCGCGTCGGCGATCAGGACGCGGGGTTCGGCGTCGCCCAGGACGTTGTCGTGTTCGCGGTCGGACTGGCGCGGGTTGAGCGGCACGGCGATGGCACCGAGCTGCGCCGCGGCCATGTAGCCCTCGACGAACACCGGCCCGTTGCCGAGCGCGAGGCCGACGCGGTCGCCGTCGCGCACCCCGAACTCGCGCAACTGGGCGGCGAGCGCGTCGATGCGGCGCAGCAGTTCGGCATAGGTCCGACGGCCGTCCTCCCAGACGATCGCGGTCTTGTGCGGATAGGCTTTCCCGGCCCGGCGGACGAGCGCCGCAACGTCGATGGCGTTGTGGGCCGAGGGGATCATTG
>JAYQVF010000250.1:2193-3453 GCA_038148335.1 Alphaproteobacteria bacterium
AGTAGTGCATCCGCGCTCCCTGCAGCGGGTCGGCGGGCATGTGCACGCCCAGTTCCTGGCAGTCGCGGATCTGGTCCTTGAGCCAGCGGCGGCGGAGTTCGGCGTTGCTGCGCACCTTGATGCCGAGATCGATGAATTCGTTCTTCGGCTTTTCCGAACCGAAGTAGTCGATCACCGTCGGGTAGCGCTTGTCGAACAGGCGCTGGATCTCGGCCATGCGCCCCTCTTCGATGGCGCGGCGGGTGATTTCCTTGCCGACGCCGGCATGCGCCATGCCTTCGTCCATATAGTTGCGCGCCGACCAGATGGCGTAGGGAATGTAGTTCGAGCCCAGCGAGGCGAGCGACTGGTAGCCGGCGGCGCGCTCGGACAGCCAGCGCATGATGCCGATCTCGTCCCACGACTCGATCTCGATCTTGAAGAAGTCGAGCAGATAGTCGCCGTTGCCGTAGCGCATGTCGTCGATCACGGCCTGCGCGTCCTCGCCGAGGTTGCGCAGCAGGTCGACCATGCCCTCGCCGTGTTCGCCCTCTTCCTGGATGGTGTGCGACCACTCGGCGATGTCTTCGGCGGTCGGCGGGTCGAGCGCCTCGAGATAGGTCGTCGTGTATTCCGAACTGAGGTGCATCTTGAGCAGCTTGACGAGCTTCCGGCGGTAGTCGTCGGGCAGGTCGGCGCTGCCGTCGAGATAGATCGTCTCCATGTCGCGGCCCGCGAAGCGCGCCGGGTCGTCGGGCACCGTGAGGCCGAGCGCGCCGAGTTCGGCCGCGACCTTTTCGACGAAGACCTTTTCGCCGACCACGGCGCTGCGGCCGCGCACGCCGGCGTCCATCTCTTCGCGCTCATGGCTGTCGTCGGCGACGAGAGCGAGCGCGAGCGGGTACCACTTGTCGAGCGAGGCCTGCAACTTGTCCGTCAGGCCGGCGGCGATGCGTTCCTCGAGGCGGCGGATCTGGTGCGCGGTCCAGTCGCAGTATTCGGTCGGACGCTGGCCGCCGAGTGCGGCGTGCATGTAAAGGCGCGCGACGGTGACGGCGAAGGGCACGTAGTCGGTGCCGAGGAAACCCAGCGCCCAGGACGCCTGCGCGCGGTCGCGCAGATAGCGGAACATGAGAAAGTCGTCCCAGTCGGCGATGGCGGTGCGGAACAGCGCCGGGCGGTGTTCGGTGCCGTCCATCGCCTTGAGGCCGGTGGCGATGCCGGGGTTGGGATCGGTGCCGAGCCGTTCGAGGGTCGCGGCGACCTCCTCGATGCGGCGGC
>JAYQVF010000251.1:0-3344 GCA_038148335.1 Alphaproteobacteria bacterium
GGTTGAATCCGCCGGCATGAATGTCGTCTGGTCGTGCGATCCCATGCATGCCAACACCATCAAGTCGAGCACCGGCTACAAGACGCGCCGCTTCGACATGATTCTGAGCGAGGTACGGGATTTCTTTGCGGTCCACGACGCCGAAGGGACGTACGCCGGGGGCGTTCATTTCGAAATGACCGGGCGCGACGTCACGGAGTGCCTTGGGGGCGCCCAGGAAATCACGGAGGAAGGCCTCGCCGATCGATACCACACCCATTGCGATCCCCGTCTCAATGCGTCCCAGTCGCTGGAACTCGCTTTTCTCCTTGCCGACATGCTGAAGCAGCGCAAGATGGGTGCCGGTACCAAGATCGCGGCGGAATAGCCGTTCCCACGGAGGACACCAATGTCGTTGTCTGCTCTTCAATCGGACGACGCGATCGCGCGCTACACCGATCACTATTTCAATCGTACCAAGGCCGTCGTGCGTAGGTTCGGCGACAAGCAGGCGACCTACGCTGTTTTCATGCGCCGTCCGGTCCTGTTCACGCCGCGGCTGATGCTTGAGGCGCTCGAGACGGCGGCATCGCGGCGCGGCGTCAGCTTCGACATAGACCTTCGGTACAAGGAGGGCGACTGGGTCGGTGCCGGGGATCCACTGCTGTACATCACCGGGTCACTCGCCGAACTCGTTGATCTTGAGACCCTCTATCTTCAGCGACTTGGGCCGGCGTGCGTCGCTGCCTACAATGCCTATTCGATGTGCCGTGATCTCCCCAAGGTCGCATTTCTCGCGATGGATGCGCGTCACTGCGCCGGCGCCGAGATGGCCGAGATGATGGCCTACGCCGCGAGCGTCGGCTCGCAGGCCGCCAAGGCCGAAGTCGGCGCGGTTGGCTTCATCGGCAATGCGACCGATGCGACGGCGCATTTCTTCGGCAATTCGGGGGGCATGGGCACCATGCCGCATGCTTTGATCGGCTACGCTGGCTCGACGGTTCGCGCCGCCGAGATGTTCCGGGAGACCTTTCCCGAAGAACCCATGACCATTCTCGTCGACTACTATGGCCGCGAGATCAGCGATGCGCTGGAAGTCTGCCGGCGATTCCCGGACATGGCGGCGGCCGGTCAGCTGTCCGTTCGGATGGACACACACGGTGGCCGGTTCGTCGAGGGGCTCGATCCGCAGGCCTCCTATGCTGTTCTCGAACGGCATGTCCCCAGGAGTACGAGGCAGTACCGTTCAGAGCCCGAATTGCGCTGGCTCGTCGGGACCGGCGTTACGGCTGCGGCGATCTATCGCTTACGCGAAGCGCTCGACGAGGCCGGTTTCGCCAAGGTCAAGATCGTCGCCAGTTCGGGGTTCGGACCTGCCAAGTGCAAGGTCATGGCCAGCGTTGACGCACCCGTCGACGTCATTGGCACGGGGTCCTTCCTGCCGGAGCGTTGGGACGAGACCTATGCGACTTCCGATGTCATCGCCTACGACGGCGAGACATCGGTGAAGGTCGGGCGTGAATTCCTGGTGCGGCCACCCGCCTAGGAAGGCGCTCCGGGTAGCTGGCTGTCGTCGGCGATCTGGATCAGGCGCTTGCCGAAGTTTTCCCCCTCGAGCAGGCCGAGAAAGGCACGCGGCGCATTCTCGATGCCGCGGACGATGTCCTCGCGGTACCTGATCCTGCCTGCGGAAACCCAGCCCGCGAGCGCCTTGAGCGCCTCCGGGTAGCGGTCCCGAAAGTCGAAGACGATGAACCCTTCCATGCGGCTGCGTGTCGTAATCAGACGCCAGAGATTCCGCGGTCCGAGCTCTACCTTTTCGTTGTTGTACTGGGAAATCTGCCCGCACAACGAAACCCGTGCGTGTAGTGCGAGGCATTCGACGACAGCATCTGTAATCGGCCCGCCGACGTTGTCGAAATAGACGTCGACGCCGTCCGGGCATGCGGCGGCAATGGCGCCCTTAATGTTCGGCGTGGTGCGATGATTGATCGCGGCGTCGTAGCCCAGGTCATCGACGATATACTCTGCCTTGGCATCCGAGCCGACGATTCCGACGGTGCGACAGCCCCGAATCTTGGCAATCTGTCCGACGACCCCGCCGACGGCTCCTGACGCCGCTGACACGACGACGGTTTCCCCGGCCTTGGGCTGGCATATGTCCAGCAGGCCGAAATAGGCGGTGATGCCCGGCATGCCCAGGACGCCGAGTGCCGTCGACACCGGTGCCAGGCGCGGGTCGACGATGCGCAGGCGGCTAGCCTTCTCGACGGCATGGGATTGCCATCCCAGCAAGCCCTCGACCATCGTTCCTGCGGGAACCTTCGGGTCCGCGGACTTGATGACGCGTCCGACGACGCCACCGCCCATGACTTCACCGATCTGGACCGGTGGCACGTAGGACTTGGTGTCGTTCATGCGACCTCGCATGTAAGGGTCGAGCGAGAGGTAGAGCGCCTGGACGAGGACTTGCTCATCGCCGGGTTCGGGGATCGGGGATTCGACGACGCTGAAGTCCTCGATCTGCGGCCTGCCTTGCGGTCGCCGCGCCAGCAGGATTTGGATATTCCGGTTGCCAGAAGCTTGCAGTGCCATTGTGCCGTTGTCCCCTGTGGTGGGTTGCACTATAGGTCATAGCCGCAGCGGCCGCGCGCTTCGGATTCCTGTCTCATGACCGATCGACTCTCTTTCTACCTCGCCCAGCTAAATCCGACGGTCGGCGACCTCGACGGAAACGCGGCCAGGCTGCGGCAAGTCATGGCGGAGGCGGCGCGGCAAAAGGCCGATATCGTTGTTACCAGCGAGCTGTTCCTTTCCGGATATCCGCCGGAGGATCTCGTTCGTCGCCCGGCGTTTCTCGACCAAGTCGAGAGAACGATTGCCGAGCTTGCCAAGCTCACGCGAGGAGGGCCGGCGTTGTTGCTCGGGACGCCCTGGCGCGACGCCGAAAAGACATACAACGCGGCCCTGCTGCTCGACGACGGAATGATCGCCGCACGTCGCTACAAATACGATCTTCCCAACTATGGCGTTTTCGACGAGAAGCGTGTCTTCGACGCGGGCGATCTTCCGGGGCCGGTTGATTTCCGGGGGATACGCCTCGGCGTGATGGTCTGCGAAGACATGTGGACCTCCGATGTGGCCGAATGCCTTTCCGAGACGGGAGCCGAAATCCTTGTCGTCCTCAATGGCTCGCCCTTTGAACTCGACAAATGGGAAGAGCGCGAAGGTTTGGCCAGGAAGCGAATCGGCGAGACGGGGCTTCCGCTCATTTATGTGAATCAAGTGGGCGGCCAGGACGAGCTCGTATTCGACGGCAACTCGTTCGCCCTCAATGCCGATGGCACGGGTGCCATACTCATGCC
>JAYQVF010000252.1:0-3278 GCA_038148335.1 Alphaproteobacteria bacterium
ATCCGGTGCACCCGCGCGAGCAGGACCGCTTCGCCCGCCACGCCGACGGCCGCGTCGAGACGCGCAACTAGGGTCTAGTGCGGCTTGCCGATTCCGGCGCCAACCGCCTGCGACACCGACGCAAGCCGATAGGGCTTCGGCAGGAAGGCGAAGTCCTCGGGCAGGGCGCCCTCGGCCTTCAGGACCGAATCGGCATAGCCGGACGTGATGACGATCCGCATGTCGGGATGGCTCCGGTGCGCGCGTTCCGCGAGTTGCCGGCCGCTCATGGCGCCGGGCAGGACGAGGTCGGTCAGCAGCACGTCGTAGTCCTGATGCGCTTCCAGATGACGTAGCGCCGTCTCGGCATCGGCCGCGGAATCGACGCGGTAGCCGAGCGAGCGCAGCATCATTTCGGCGACCTCGCGCAGGTCCGGATTGTCCTCGACCAGGAGCGCGCTGCCCTTGATTCCTTCGCTGGGCAGGATCTCGATTTCCTCGACCGGCGCATCGTCCGGTTCGATGGCGGTGCCGACGACCGGCATGGCGAGCGACACCGTGGTGCCGCGACCCACGGTGCTCTTGAGTTCGAAGTCGCCGCCGCTCTGCTTGACGAAGCCGTACACCATGCTGAGGCCGAGTCCATACCTTTCGCCGACATCCTTGGTGGTAAAGAACGGCTCGAGCACCTTCTCGCGGATCGATTCGTCGATGCCGGTGCCGGTGTCCGTGACCGAAATCGCTACATGCTGCGCGCCGCTAGGCGCTGCGGCGATCGTCAGCGTGCCGCCCTGCGGCAACGCATCCTGCGCGTTGAGCGCCAGGTTGAGCAACGCGGCTTCGAGCTGCGACGGGTCCGCCTGGATCTCGCTGAGTTCGCCCTTGACCACCACGGTTACCGTGATGTTCTCGCGCAGCAGGCGGCGCACCATGTCGCCGAACCGTTCCAGCGTCTCGCGCACGTCGATCGCCGTCGGCGACAGCGCCTGCTTGCGCGCATAGGAAAGCAGCTGCTGCGTCAGCGACGCGCCGTGGTCGATCGCACGCAACGTCGCGTCGATGTGCTTCTTGACCGTAGGCTCGGCCTCGCCGAGGCGGAACTGCAGTAATTCGAGATTGCCGCGCGCCACCGTCAGCAGATTGTTGAAGTCGTGGGCGACGCCGCCGGTCAGCTGACTGATGGCTTCGAGGCGCTGGGCGCGGTTGAGTCGCTCTTCCGCCTCGTGCAGCCGTGTGATGTCGGTGATGATCGTGCCGACGAGGCTCAGCGCGCCGTCGCCGTCGCGGATCGGATACTTGATCACCGATACGCGGCGCGTCTTGCCGTCCTGCCAGGTAATGGTCCGTTCGGCCTCGACCATTTCGCCGGTCTGTACGACGCGCGTTTCCAGCGCATCGGCCCAGGCCGACACGTGGGCGTTGGCGGTCCCCGCGTGATACTTGCCGATGAGTTGGCCCGGCGTCGTGCCCGTCCACTCGCAATAGGTGCGGTTGACCTGCACCAGACGGCGGTCCATGTCGGTGATCAGGATCGCCGCCGGCGCGTTGGAGAACAGGCTCTCGATCTGGCGCGTCGCGGTATCGGCTTCGCGTTGCGCGATCACCAGTTCGGTGACGTCCCGTGTCGCGCCCTGGAACCCGAGAAACGTTCCGGTGTCGTCGAACAACGGGCGCCCGCTGCTGACCAGATACAGCGGTCCTTCCGGCGTAGTCCCGTCGATCTGAAAGCCGGAAAAGGCGCGGCGCCGCGCGAAGCGCCGCTCCAGTTGCGCCGCGGCGCCCGGGGCGAACTGGTCGAGCAGCGCGCTCACAGGCTGGCCCTTGATGTCCTTGGCGACGCGCGCCACCGGTTCGAGGCGGCCGTCGCCCGCGGTCATGATGAACGTGACGTTGCCCTCGGCGTCGGTCTCCCAGAACATGTCGGCGGTGATCGACGCGATTCCGCGGTAGCGCTCTTCGCTGACTTCCAGCGCGCGCTGTGCCTCGACCGCGTTCTCGCGCCGGGCCTCGATCTCGGCCAGTTGCGGCCGGACCGTGAACCAGATCGCCGTCTGGTAGATCCAGGCCACGAGCAGGATCGTCGCGACGTTGAACAGAAGCCACTCCCATGCCGAATGGCCGATGCGCACGGTGAGGCCCGAGTCGCTAAGCGGCAGGGTGTAACGAATGGCGATCGGACCCGCGGGTCTGCCATAGGGGCCGGTGGCGATACCGGCGCCTTCGAACGCGACTTCGGTGCTGCCGATCCACACCGAGCCCTCGGTCAGGACGCCGGCGATCGTGTCGAGCGTCGCCTGGTCCGGGCGTTCGCCTTGTGGCAGGGTCGAGGAGAGGGCGGCAATCTGGCGCTTGTCGACGTGCTTGACGATCTGCCAGCCGGCGACGAACACGCCCGCGGCAAGCGCAAGCGTGAGCAAGGCGACGACCACCGTCGAGCGCATCGACATGGCGCGGCGCAAACCGTCGTGCTGCGGACGGGTAACGGGCACGGCGAGGCCCTGGTCCGCCGCGTGGTCATGGTTCCGCATCGTCCCAATGTGGGGGAAAAGGGACCCGCGCGGCAATCAGGAGGGATACGCGGTTGAATGCGAGAGGATCAGTTCGAGTTGCCGTCGGGGAAAGGCGGGCGGACCCCGGTTCAGGCGGATTCCGCCGCCCGCCGCAGGCGCCGCAACTGGCGCCCGTCGGCCATCCAGATCGCCATCATGATCAGGGGCAGCATGAGCCGCACCATCCCGGTGGCGCTGCAATCCACCTGCAGCGTCGCCAGCGTGCCGTTTTCCGCCGGTTCGAGGCTGTAGCGGTAGGTGGCGGTAAAGTCACCCTGCGAGGCCCGCAGGGTCAGAAGGCTCGGCGCCTCGCAGTTGAGAACCTCGGACTGGCGTTCGGCGCCGCGGGCGCGGAACAGGACGATGCTGCCTTCGCGCAAATGTCCGGACTCGTAGGCGGTGTCGATCGCACGGACCCCCGGCATCCACTTCGCCATCGCCCGGGTGTCGGCAAGTTGCCCCCAGACGATCAGCGGCGGCTTCGCGATGCGCTGCTTCGTGGTGAGGATGCGCGGCATGGCGTCAGTTCCGGCAACGCAGGGCCGGCGGCGGCAGACTGGCGGGCGACACGCTCACGGGGCGGGGCGGCGCCCCTGGCGCACGATAGGCCGCTGCCGCGCCGCGGCGGCGCGCTTCTTGCGCCCGCCCTTGGCCACCTTCGGCTTGGCCGAAGCTTTCTTCTTGCCGCTCGCCGCGGCCTTCTTGGTCTTCTTCGCCGGCTTTTTCGTGGCGGTCTTCTTTTCGATGCCG
>JAYQVF010000253.1:0-3269 GCA_038148335.1 Alphaproteobacteria bacterium
GCCATGCGGTAGGCCATCGAATTGACGAAATGGAACTCGGCGCCGACGGCGACGGCGGTCCAGTCGTGGTTGCGAAAGGTGCGCTTGGAGGCGAGCAGGCGGGCGTTCTCGGCGCGGGTGCAGGCCGACACGGCGATGGGCTTGCCGTTGAGCCGCGCGCCGGCGCCGTGCATGGCCTCGAACAACTCGTCCTGCGCCGGGTTGTAGACGGCGCCGAGGACCGGATGGCCGTCGACGACGAGCGCCGCCGACACCGCGAACTGGGGATCGCCGCGCAGGAAGGCGCGGGTGCCGTCGATCGGATCGACGATCCAGACGTGGCTGCGCTCGAGCCGGACGGGGTCGTCCTCGGTTTCTTCCGACAGCCAGCCGAATTCAGGCCGCGCCGCCGTGAGCTGCTCGCGGAGCAACCGGTCGACGGCAAGATCGGCCTCGCTGACCGGATTGTCGGGCGACTTCTCCCAGGACTTCACACCTTCCCTGAAGTAGCGGAGCGCCAGCGCGCCCGCCTCGCGCACGGCCTCGAGCAGCAGCAGGTGCTCGGGCCCGAGTTCCTTCCGCAGGTCGACGGCGCCTGTCACGCGCCGGCCACGGTCATGCCTTCGATCCGCACCGTCGGCGCGTTGGCGCCGTAGCGGAAGACAAGGTCGTTGGCCGGGGTGAGATTGAGGAACATCGCCTTGAGATTGCCGGCGATGGTGAGTTCGCTGACCGGGTAGGCGATCTCGCCGTTTTCGATCCAGAAGCCGGCGGCGCCGCGGCTGTAGTCGCCGGTGACCGCGTTGACGCCGTAGCCGATCAGCTCATTGACGTAGAAGCCCGACTTGATGTCGGCGATCAGTTCGGCCGGCGTCGGTGTGCCGGCTTCCATGTAGAGGTTCGAGGTGCCGGGCGAGGGCGGCGAGGAAGCGCCGCGGCTCGCATGTCCGGTCGTCTTGAGCCCGAGCTGGTGGGCGCTCGCGGTGTCGAGCAGCCAGGTCGTCAGCACGCCGTCCTCGACGATGTTGATGCGCGCATTGGCGACGCCCTCGCCGTCGAAGGGACGCGACGCCAGGCCCTTGCGGCGATGCGGGTCGTCGACGATGACGATGCCGTCGGCGAAGATCTTCTGGTTCAGCTTGTCGCGCAGGAAGCTGGTGCCGCGCGCCACGGCGCTGCCGCTGATCGCGCCGGCGACGTGGCGCAGGATGCCGTTCGAGATGCGCGGGTCGAACACGACCGGCACCTGTGCCGAACCGACCTTGCGCGGATTGAGCCGCTTGACGGCGCGCTCGCCGGCGCTGCGGCCGACGACGGCAGGGTCTTCGAGGTTCTCGGCGAAGCGGACCGACGAATAGTCGTAGTCGCGCTCCATCGCCGTGCCTTCGCCGGCGATGACAGAGGCCGAGACCGAGAACGAACTCCCTGAATAGGCGCCGGCAAAACCGCCGGAGGTGGCGAGCGCCACGGTGCTGCGGCCCCAGCCGGCGTCGGCGCCCTCGGAATTGGTGACGCCCGGTACGGCGCGGGCCGCGTCTTCGGCCTTGGCGGTGAGTTCGTAGAGCTCTTCCGGGGTCGGTTCGTGGGAATCGAGCAGGTCGAGGTCGGGCCATGTCTTCGCGAGGCGCTCGGGGTCGGCGAGGCCGGCATGCGGGTCCTCGGGCGCGATCCGGGCCATGGCGACGGCGCGTTCGACGACTTCAGCGACGGTCGCGGGCGCGCGGTCGGTGGTCGAGACGATGGCCGAGCGCCTGCCGACGAAGACGCGCAACCCGAGGTCGACGGATTCGGAGCGCTCGAGGTCCTCGCGCTTGCCGAGGCGCTGCGACACCGACAGCGACGTACTCTCGGCCGCGATCCCGTCGGCGGCGTCGGCGCCGGCCTTGATCGCGCGGCCAACGAGATCGCTGAGGAAATCGAGCGTACGGGTCTCGGCGTCGCGAGTATCGGTCATCGGCGGCTTCCCTGTTGCGCGGGCTGGTCCCGGTTATATAGGGCCGATGGCGCAGGGGCCAATGCGCCGCGGCCGCGGCGATCACTCTTTCGCCACGTTCGCATCCAACTCGCGCCCCATTCATGGGCGACGGTCGCGGCCCTCACTTACCGCGACAATCAGGAGATATGCATGGCGGACAAGGCGACACTCGGCTTCAAATCACTGCGACGGGGCCACGACGGCGAGGAGGCCGCCAAGAACGAACCCGCCGTGACCCGGCACACCACCGGCATGCCGGAGCGGCCCAAGCCCGGCTGGTGGCCCGACGATCCCGCTCCGGCGGAACCGGGCGCCGAGGCCAACCTGCACGTCGGCCGCGGGCTGCGGCTGAAGGGCGAGGTCAGTTCGTGCGACCGGTTGACCGTCGAGGGCGACGTCGAGGCGACGATCGCGGCGCGCGCGCTGGAAATCACCTCGAGCGGGCAGGTGCGGGGCAAGGCCGAGGTCGAGACGGCGGCGATCGACGGCCACTTCGACGGCGATCTCGTGGTGAGCGGCTGTCTGACCGTGCGCAAGTCGGGCCGCGTCTCCGGGACCGTGGTCTACGACGCGCTCGAGATCGAGAAGGGCGGCTGCATCACCGGGACGCTGAGCCGCGGCGATAAAGCTTCCGCCCCCGCCATGCTGACCCCGGTCGAGGAACCGCGCGCCGGCGCCTAGGCGTCAGGCGGCGCGGCGGCGCCACAGCGCGCCGGTTCGACCGTCGGCCGCCGGCTGGTAGACGACGCTGATCTCGCGCATGGCCTGGGCGAAGGCCTCGGCGTCGGTCACCTCGAAGGTGTCGAAGCCACAGCGCACCATGAAGAAGAGCTGATCGCGCAGGACCTGGCCGGTCGCGCGCAGCTCGCCGGTGTAGCCATAGCGCTCGCGCAGCAGGCGCGCCGCTGTGTAGGGGCGCCCGTCGGTGAACGACGGGAACGCAATGGCGATCAGGCCGAAGCACGCTGCGTCCGGGCCCAAGGCCTCGACGCCGTCGTCCGGTCCGAGTGTCAGCGCATGCGATCCTTTCGCGGCTCGCCCGGACTCGCGGGCCGCCGTCCAGCTTTCAGGGGTGAAGTAGGTCGCGTCCGACCAGGCGTCGGCAACGACGGCGCCGTTCCTAACGAGCGTCATAGAGGGCCTCCTTGAAGGGCGCGGCGCCGACACGCCGGTAGGTATCGATGAAAGGTTCGCCGGCAGCCCGCAGGCCGCGATAGACCCGCGTCACGGTTTCGACGGCGTCGACGATTCCAGCGGCCGAGAAACCCTTGCCCATGACCTCGCCGAGCGTGGCCGTGTTGCCGGGGTCGCCGCC
>JAYQVF010000254.1:0-3264 GCA_038148335.1 Alphaproteobacteria bacterium
CGTCGGACCCGTCGCGGGCCAGCACGAACTGGGCATAGATCACGGGCGCGTCGTGCGCGCGGCAGGTTTCGGCGAGGCGCTTGATGTGACCGACCGCCGCCCAGCCGACGTCGCCGCAGCTCAGCGGATAGTCGTCGTGATTGCCGGGCCGACCGACCATGTAATTCTGCGCGTCGATGACGATGAGCGCCGGCCGCAGACCGTAGCCGGCCCGTTGCGCGAAGCGCCCCTTGTCGATGATCGCGCGGTCGGCGTCCGAGAGCGCGTCGCGCCAGTCGCCCATCGCGCCGGCCTCAGGTGATGCCTTGTTCCTCGCGGCCGCGGACCAGCTGCGACGCCGATACGGCGACGACCAGCGCGGCACCGTTGAACATGTTCTGGACGAACGTGTCGACGCCGAGGAAGTTGAGGCCGGTGATGCCCGTCACCAGGAAGAACACGGCAATCACCGAGCCGATCGGATTGAACCGCCCGGGAATGATCGACGTCGCGCCGAGGAACGCGGCAGCGAAGGCCGGCAACAGGAAGGTCAGACCGGAAAGCGGATCGGCGCCGCCGGTGGTGCCGCCGTTGATGATGCCGGCGAGCGAGGCCAGGACAGCGGACGCGAGCAGCGAGCCGGCCCGGACCCGGGTCACGCTGATGCCGCTGAGCCGGGCGACCTCGCGGCCGCGACCGACGAACAGCAGGCGGCGGCCCATCGAGGTGTATTCGAAGACGTACCAGATGATCGCCGCCAGGATGATCGCGTAGTAGAACGCCAGCGGGATCTGGAACAGCCGCTTGACGATGACCCATTCGATCAGCGTGTTGGACACGCCGCTCAGCGTCTGCGATCCCGACACCCACAGGATGAGGCCCTGGATGAACGAGGCGACGCCCAGCGTCACGATCAGCGAATGAATGCGGAAATAGAGGATGAAGAAGGCGTTCACGATGCCGACGGCAAGGCCCATGCCGATACAGACGAGGAACGCGCCCCACAGCGGCCAGCCCAGTTTGGCGTTGAGGATGGCGAGCAGCATCGCGGAAAAGGTCAGGACCGCCGCGACGGACAGGTCGAAGTCTCCGGCGGTCAGCGGAATGATGAGGGCGAGGGTGAGCACCAGCAGGACGGCCTGCGAGCCGAAGATGATCGACGAGAACGTCGACCAGGTCAGGAATGAATCGGGCGCCACCTGCGAAAAGAACAGGATCAGCAGAGCCCAGGCGATGAGTAAGGCATAGCGCTCGAGCTCGCGCGTCCAGCGGCGCGCGTTCTTCTTGCTGTTTTCCGCTGCGTTCTCGGTCATGCGTGGGCTCCGGCTTCTTCTAATGTGGTGTCGTTCGCCCGCCCGAGGCTCAGGCTGAGCAGGGTCTGTTCCGCGATGCGGTCCTTGGTGACGTCGCTGCCGCGGAGTTCCTGAACGATCTTGCCGCGGGCGAAAATGAAGACGCGGTCGCAGATCTGCGACAGCTGCTCGTAGTCGGTGCTGGCGCAAAGAACGGCGGAACCCTTCTCGGTGGCCTGTTCGATGGCGGCGAACACCTGCTGGCGCGCGCCGACGTCGACGCCTTGCGTCGGTTCGTCGAGCATGAGCAGGGCAGGGTCCGTCTGCAGCCATTTCGCGAGCAGGACCTTCTGCTGATTGCCGCCGCTGAGCGAGGCGAGCTTCATCAGCGGCGCATTAGGCCTGACGTCGTATTCCTTGCCGAGTTGCTGGGCGCGGGCGCGCATGGCGGCACGGTTCAGGCCGAGGGCGCTGCGCAATTGCGGCAGCACCGGCAGCGTCATGTTGTCGGTGATCGTCAGTTCGCCAACGCCGGCGGCGCCGAGTCGATCCGATGGAAGCAACGCAATGTTCTTCTCGATCGCGGCGCCCGGCGTCATTTCGGTAAGGTCGATGTTCTCGTTGCCGAGCGCCAGCGTGCCGGTCGCGGCGCGGCGCGCGCCGAACAGGAGATAGGGGATTTCGTCGAAGCCGGAACCGATCAGACCCGTCAGACCGACGACTTCACCCTTATGCAGGCCGATGGTCGTATCCTGCAGCACGCCGCCCGCGAGGTTCTGGATCGAGATGTCGGGGGCCTTCGTGGTGAAGTCCTGCGGCACGGCCTGGAATGGCTCGACCCGCCGGCCGATGATCATCGAAATGAACTCGTCCTTGGTCGCGCCCTCTGTAACCAGCGTGCCGGCGACGCGCCCGTCGCGCAGAACGGTGGCGCGGTTGGTGATCTCCATGACCTCGTCGACGTCGTGCGACACGAATATGACGCTGGCGCCTTCGCGGACGATGCCGCGCACGAGGGCGAAAAGCTGGTCGACGCCCTCCTTCGGCAGGAAGGGCGTGGGTTCGTCGAGGAACAGGATGCCCGGCGTACCGTGCGCTTCGTGCTCGGCGCGTATGTCCTCGAACGCGCGGACGATCGCAAGAAGCGCGCGTTCGACCTGCGGCAGCTCGGCCACCGGCGTCTGGGGATCGAGGGCAAGATTGAACCTGGCAAAGGTCTCGCGCGCCTTGCGGCGCAGTTCGGGCCAGTTGAGAAACGCCGTCTGCTGCGTCGCCAGATCGCCGACGACGAAGTTTTCCAGCACCGTCAGGCTTGGCACCAGACCGAGATGCTGGTGGACGAAGGCGAGGCCGTAGTTGCGGAACTGTCCGGGCGAAAGCGGCAGGCCCACGTCCTTGCCGTAGATCTGCAGCCGGCCGCCCGAATCCGGATGGTGGAATCCGGAGAGAATCTTGATCAGCGTCGACTTGCCCGAGCCGTTCTGGCCCAGCAGGCCGTGCACTTCGCCCGGCGCCACGCTGAAGGTGACGTCCTCGAGCGCGCGCTCGCCGCCGAATGTCTTGGAAAGGTGCTCCGCTAACAGCGCGGGGGCGCCGGTGTCCGGCGCCCCCTTGCTGTCGCTATGGGCAGGATTACTCAAGGCCCCACAACTTGCGGAAGCCGGCAACGTGGACGTCGCCGTAACCGCGATCGAAGTCTGCCGGGGTGCCGGCGTCCTTCGCGTTGCTGGCATCGAACAGATAGAACGGAACGTTAAGTTCCTTCGGCTCTTCGAGGCCGCACAGGGTGCGCATGTGCGAGTCCAGGATGGCGCGGCCGATCCAGCCGAGGCTTTCACCCACATCCATCTCGACCTGACCCTGCTGGATCATGTCGATGACGAACGGTGTGCCATTGAAGGTCGCGATCTTGACCGAGTTGGTCTTGCCCGCGATCCGCACGCCCGGAACCACGAAGCCCGACATCGAGTCGTAGATCGGGATGATGTAGTTC
>JAYQVF010000255.1:0-3261 GCA_038148335.1 Alphaproteobacteria bacterium
TCACGGTGCTGCCCAAGGAAATGGTGCCGTCCGACCTGTTGATTCTGGACGATAGTGCCGGCGGCCTGCCCGATCTCAAGGACACGGAGATGGCGCTGCTCGAAGCGCCGCAGCTAGGCCCGGCGGCAGCCCGCCTCGGCGACTACATCGTCCGCGAACTCGAACACGCCCACTGACGCCTAAGCAACGCCGGGGAGGGACGTTCGGATTGCGGGGCAGGGGGGGCGATGGAGGCCGGGACCGGAATCGAACCGGTGTACAAGGATTTGCAGTCCTCTGCGTAGCCACTCCGCCACCCGGCCATCGCCCGCGTGTATAGGTTTGGGCCTCGGGCGGGTCAAGGCTGGCCGGCGGGCGGCGCGGCCATTTGCTCGGCAATTTCCCCGGCGAACGCGTCGACCGCGGCCCAGTCGGTGTAGTCGTGGCCGCGGCTGGTATCGGTGCTGCCGCCACTGGCGCCCGCGATCCGCCGCATCATCCAGCGGATCAGCGGGTTGTAGGCGGGATAGCGCAGGGCCCCGGCGAAGCTCGTCTTGAGGGCCGGGGTCCAGCCGGTCTGGCGCAGGAAGTCGTCGCGCAGCCGGTCGGCGACGCCCGCGTCCTGCGGCCGCGCCGAACCCGCGACGAGGCTCACGCCATAGAACGCCCCCGGCAGCGCGTTCAGCGCCGCGCGGTTTGCCCCGACCCAGTGCCGCGCGGCGCGGGGAAAGCGGCCGTAGCGCACCGGCGCGCCGAAAACGACGCCGCGCACCCCCTCGGGCGTGCACGCGCTGACCCCGAGATCGACGACATCGACCGGCAACTGCCGCGCCGCCAGCCGCTCGCCGAGCCGGTGCGCGATCCGCGCCGTCTGGCCGTCGTGGGAAATGAACGCGATCAGGATAGGATGGGTCATTGGGTCACTCGGGGCTAGGCATGCAGGGTAGGCCGCGCGGTTGTCTTTGTCCCCCCGGGCCCGTATAAACCCGCAGTAACTTAGGGTTTTTTGGACGCCGTTCATGACCGATTACGCTGCCGCCCGGCGCAACATGGTGCTGAGCCAGATCGAGCCGAACCGGGTCAACGACCGCCGCATTCTCGACGCCATGGGCAGCGTGCCACGCGAGATCTTCGTGCCCAAGTCGCTCGCCGGCGTCGCCTATCTCGACGAGGACCTGCCGATCGCCCGCGGCCGCTACCTGATGGAGCCGATGGTGCTGGCGCGGCTGATCCACGCGCTTGCCATCCAGGACGGCGAACTCGTGCTCGACGTGGGCTGCGGCACCGGCTATTCGGCGGCCGTGCTGGCCCGTCTCGCCGGCACCGTGGTCGCGGTCGAAAGCGATGCCGAGATGGCCGAAAAGGCGGGCGCCAATCTGACCCGCATCGGTGCCGACAACGTCGCGGTCGTCGACGGCGATCTGCGCGCCGGACGCGCCGACCAGGGACCGTTCAACGCGATCCTGATCGACGGTGGCGTCGAAGAAGTGCCGGAAGCGATCCTCGCCCAGCTCGCGCCCGGCGGCCGCCTCGCCTGCGTCATGCGCAACGGGCCGACCGGCCAGGCCGTGCTCTACACCGA
Organism: Alphaproteobacteria bacterium; assembly: GCA_038148335.1. Lineage (GTDB taxonomy): Bacteria > Pseudomonadota > Alphaproteobacteria > SHVP01 > SHVP01 > CALJDF01. The sequence continues at coordinate 1,562 of JAYQVF010000255.1, forward strand.
GGTCGGTGGTGTCGTCGGCCATCGCGCGCTGTTCGATTCCGCCGTGCCGGTCATTCCCGGTTTCACGCGTCCCAAGGCGTTTGCCTTTCAATAGGGCGGGAGGCGATCGTTCGCACTGTTGAACCGCGATGGTTCTCACCTATGTTTGCTGGGAAGCGGCGCGCCGCGATGTTGACGCAAGGGAAGCAACGGATCGTTCCGCTGCGTTCCGTGTAAGGGCGGCAGGTACCAGATGGGGAACGCAGTGATCACCAAAGCCGTACGGACCTTGGCGCTCGCATCGCTCGGCGCGCTCGTCGCCGTTGGCGCGCAGGCCCAGTCGCTCGAAGAAGCGCTCGTCGCCGCCTACCAGAACAACCCGACCCTGCAGTCCCAGCGCGCCGCGCTGCGCGCCACCGACGAAACGGTGTCGCAGGCGCTCGCCGGCTGGCGGCCGACGGTGACCCTGTCGGGCGACGCCAGCGTCCAGACCTCGGACGGCGACCGCACCGGTTCCTCCGACAGCCAGCCCTACAGCGCCAGCCTGCGCATTTCGCAGCCGCTCTATCGCGGCGGCCGTACCGTCAACGGCATCGCCCAGGCCGAGGCCAACGTCGAGGCCGCGCGCCAGACCCTGCGCCAGACCGAACAGACCGTGCTGCAGGGCACCGTGCGCGCCTACATGGACGTGCTGCGCGACCAGGCCGTGGTCGATCTCAACCGCGCCAATCTCGATCGCCTGCGCCGCCAGCTCGAAGCGACGCGCGACCGGTTCGAGGTCGGCGAGGTTACCCGCACCGACGTCGCCCAGGCCGAGGCCCGCGTGTCGGGCGCCATCAGCTCGCTCGTCGCCTCGCAGGGCACGCTCGAATCAAGCCGCGCCACGTTCCGCCGCGTCATCGGCCTCGAGCCGGTCGATCTCACGCGCGTGCCGCCGCTCGGCGCCTTGCCCGACACCGAAGAAGAGGCGCGCCAGGTCGCGCTCGACGAGAACCCGCTGGTGCGTCAGGCGATCCGCAGCGAGGAAGCGTCCCGCGCCGCCGTCGCGGTGGCCGAGGGCGTCATCTACCCGACCGTCAGCCTGTCCACCTCGGTGTCGCGCGCCTACGACGCCACGACCTTCAATCACCGCGTCGACAGCGCCAGCATCGGCGCCACCGTCAGCGTGCCGCTCTATCAGACCGGCTCGGAATATTCGCAGATCCGTCAGGCGAAGCAGACCAACAGCCAGCGCCGCATCGACATCGAAACCCAGCGCCGCGCCGTGCAGGAAAGCGTGACCCAGGCCTGGGCCGCGCTCAATTCGGCGTCCGAGCAGATCCGCTCCAACGTCGATCAGGTCCGCGCTGCCGAAGTCGCGCTCGACGGCGTGCGCCAGGAAGCCGAGGTCGGCGCCCGCACCGTGCTCGACGTGCTCGACGCCGAGCAGGAACTGCTCAACGCCCAGGTCGCGCTGGTCCGCTCCGAACGCGACGAGTTCGTCGCCGGCTTCGACCTGCGCGTCGCGCTGGGCCGTCTGTCGGCCGAACAGCTCGGCCTGCCGGTAGCGATCTACGATCCGGCCGCCAACTACCAGGCCGTCCGCAACAAGCTCTACGGCCGCGACGTTCCCGGCGAAGACCGCTAGCCGTCGCTTCGGTTCAGTGCGCGGTGGAACAGCCACCACGCGCCGTAGGCGATCTCCGGCAGGGCGATGATCCCGCCGGCGACGGCGATGGCGG
>JAYQVF010000256.1:0-3230 GCA_038148335.1 Alphaproteobacteria bacterium
GGATGTGGATGTCGACCGCGGTGTGATAGCGCGGGATCTCGAGCCCCGGGTCGAGCATCAGCGAGCCGAGCTTGCGGTTGCTTTCCCGATACTTCCTGGCCTTGGCGATCAGGTCATCGAGATGTTTCTCGATCTTCTCGCCATAGGTTTCCCACATGATTTCCTGATTGATGCGGCGCAGCGACGAGCCGATCTGCCAGTAGGGATCGCGCTGCATGATTTTCGCGACCTCCTGGCGTTTCTGCGGGTCGCGCCCGTGCGCCTTGCGGAAACCGCCGGCGTATTTCGAGTCCCAGATCTTGCGTGTGCCGGGCCAGGTCTCGGCCAGCAGGTGATAGCGCAACGCATAGGTGTATTCCTGCCGCGCCGCCTCGTCGGCGGAGGGGCGAACGATCATGTCGTGAAACGTCTGTCGGGTACGCGCGTCGGCAGCCATGGCGCTTCCTCCATTTTTGGGGCGCGGCCCGGCCGGGGCCGTCCGCCCGCTGCCCGGGAGTATAGCGCGGCGCTTCGGCGGCGCGCGCCAGTCGTGCTGCGAAACGAAGCCTCCTTCGGGACGGCGCTGGCGCGTCTCCTCAGGATGAGCCGACCAAACCCGCCTCTACGAAACAAACCCAATTGGCGCCGCAAGGCACGATCAGCGCGGTCGCGGCTAGACCGTGGGCCTCGCACACGCCACTACGAAACAAAGCCAATTGGCGCAGCAGGGCACGACCTCCCCCGGTCGGGGACAGACCCGTGGCTCGCACACGACATAACGAAACAAAGCCAATGTGGATAAGTCTGAGGATAGCTTGTGGATTATCGGGTATAGACCCGGGATAACTCAGACCTTTGTTGCCAACCCGCCACAAAGCGGGACGCCGGCATGACCGTGCGATGTCAGGCGCGTGACGGTCGCGCGACGGGACGCCCGGAGCCACCCGGGGCGTGCCTAGTGATACTGGCGGATCAGACCGACGAGGCGGCCCTGCACCTTGACCCGGTCAGGACCGAAGATGCGGGTCTCGTAGGCCGGGTTGGCAGCCTCGAGCGCGACCGACGAGCCGCGGCGGCGCAGGCGCTTGAGGGTCGCCTCCTCGTCGTCGACCAGGGCGACGACGATTTCGCCGTCGCTCGCCGTGTCGCACTGTTCGATGACGACGACGTCGCCGTCGAAGATGCCGGCGTCGATCATCGAGTCGCCTTCGATCGACAGGGCGTAGTGCTTTCTCTTGGGATTGAGCATCGAGGCCGGGACGCCGGTGTGGCCCTCGGGGTCGCGCAGCGCCTCGATCGGGGCGCCGGCGGCGATCTTGCCGTAGAGCGGCAGGTCGACGGCCTCGGCGGTTTCGGCCATGGCGACGGCCTGGGGCCGCACAGCGCCAAATGAGCCCTGGATGACGTTGTCCTTGCCGAGCGGCGCGGGTGCGGGCCGCACCGCCGGCGCCTGGTCGCCCGGCAGCCGCAGTACCTCGAGCGCGCGCGCCCGGTGCGGCAGGCGGCGCAGGAAGCCGCGTTCCTCCAGCGCCGTGATCAGGCGGTGGATGCCCGACTTCGACTTGAGGTCGAGCGCCGCCTTCATCTCCTCGAAGGAGGGCGACACGCCGTTCTCCTCCAGGCGCTGGTGGATGAACAGGAGCAGCTCGTGCTGTTTCTTGGTCAGCATCCGGATCCCTCGTCTCTAGGCGCCCGGCCGGACAACAGGCAGGACGCGGAACAAATGAGCAACATCGCTAGATGTTCTACATTGGTTCTCATCGAGGGTCAAGATGGAGTGGAACAGGAGCTCGACGCGGCGAATCGAGCAAATGGCACTAATTCAGAAGCGCTTAAACCCGCCCAAATCCATCGACAGTACAGGGTCCACTACAACCCCTGGTCCGCGCCTTCGATGCGCAGGATCGGGACCGGCTTGCCCTTCTTGACCTTGGGCGCGAGGGGCGGGCGGACGATGAGGGCCTGCGCGGCGGCGAGGCGCGAGAGCATGGAGGAGTCCTGCCTGTCGAAGGGGGTGGCGACGAGGGCGCCGTTCTCGTCGCGCGACAGCGTCGCGCGCAGGTAGTCCTGGCGCTCGTCGTTTTCCTCGAGCGCGACGCCGGCGAGGGCCGTGTCGGCTTCAAGATGGTCGCCCGCGCGGCCCAGCATGCGGTGGATCGCGGCCGCGACGAAGACGAGGCCGCAGACCAGCGAGGAGACGGGGTTGCCGGGCAAGCCGAGCATCGGCGTGTCGCCGATCTTGCCGAACATCAGCGGTTTGCCCGGGCGCATGGCGATGCGCCAGAAGTCGACTTCGAGTCCCTGCTGCCCGAGAACGCTCTGAACGAGATCGTGGTCGCCGACCGAGGCGCCGCCCATGGTGATCAGCATGTCGGCGCCCTTGGCGCCTTCGGCCATCGCGGCGAGGGTGGCGCGGTCGTCGGGCGCGATGCCGAGGTCGACCGGCTCGCCGCCGCGCGCGCGGATGAGCGCGGCCAGCGCGATGCCGTTGGACGAGACGATCTGGTTGGGGCCGACGGGATCGCCGGGGCGCACGATCTCGTCGCCGGTGGCGAGCAGCGCGATGCGCGGTTTGCGCGTCACCATCAGCCACGGCACGTTCATCGCCGCCGCGAGACCGACATCGCGCGCGGTGAGCAAGCGGCCCTTGTTCAGTCTGACGTCACCTGCGCGGAAATCGAGACCGGCGGGGCGGACGTAGCGGCCCTTGGGAGCACCTTCTTTCACGGTGACGGTGTCGCCGGTGCGGTCGGTATCTTCCTGGATGACGATCGCGTCGGCGCCCTTGGGCAACGGCGCGCCGGTGAAGATGCGCACGGCTTCGCCCTGACCCAGCACGCCGTCGTAGGAGGCACCCGCCGGCACCTCGCCAACGACCTTGAGGTCGACCGGCACATCGGCGACGTCGTCCGCGATGACCGCATAGCCGTCCATCGCCGACACGGCAGCCGGAGGTTGCGTGAGGCGGGCGGCGACATCCTCGGCCAGCACGCGGCCCCAGGCGTCGGCCACGTTCACGGTTTCGGCCGGCAGCGTGCGCATGGCGCCGGTGATTCGCGCCAGGGCGTCCTCCACGGGCATGAGGGGGGCTTTGGCCATGGTGCTAGCTCGCCGTGATTCCTGCTCCCCCTCGGGGTGGGGGAGAATCAAGGAGGGGGTTCTTCGCCTGCGGCGCGCGCCCTCGCACACAACCCCCACCCCGGCCTTCGGCCGGACCTCCCACTGCGAGGGGGAGGAGGGCTGCTTTGCGA
>JAYQVF010000257.1:0-3211 GCA_038148335.1 Alphaproteobacteria bacterium
CCGCCCTATCACTTCGCCAAGATCACCGGCGCGCTGTTCCACACCCAGGGCGGCCTGATCGTCGACGACCATGCGCGGGTGCTGCGCGAGGACAAGTCGGCCCTGCCCAACCTGTTCGCCGGCGGCGGCGCGGCGCGCGGCCTGTCCGGCCCGTCGCGCTGGGGCTACCTGTCGGGCAACGGCTTGCTGACCGCCACCGTCATCGGCCGCATCGCCGGGCGCGAAGCCGCCAAACTGGTCAAGGGCTAGGCGCGGTGCACCGCTGTGCTAGCCTGAGCGCCTCAAGGAGCGTCCCATGCCCGTCAAGCCCGCCACTAACAAGACTTTCGAATACACCGTGCCCGTCGTCGTCGTCGGCGCCGGCGCGGCCGGGATGACCGCGGCGCTCGCCGCGCGCGACGGCGGCGCCGAGGTGCTGCTGCTCGAACGCGACCACACGCCGCGCGGCTCGACCGCGATGTCCCAGGGCAACATCGCCGCCGCCGGGACCAAGAGCCAGAAGGCTGCCGGCATCGAGGATTCGGGCGAGCGCTTCGGCGACGACATCGTCAAGCTGGCGCGCGGCCAGACCGATCCCGAACTCGCGCACATCTTCGCCAGGGCATCGGGCCGCACGGTGGATTGGCTTGTCGAAGCGCACAACATCCCGCTCGCCGTCGATCCCGACTGGGGCGCGAAGCTCGGCCACACGCGGCCGCGCATCCACGCAACGCCGTCCAAGACCGGCACCGAGCTGATGAGTTGCCTGATGAACGCGTGCGAGGCGGCAGGCGTCGATCTCGTCACCGACGCGCACGTCGTCGACGTCTATGCCGACGACGACGGCACCGTGCGCGGCGTGCGCTTCGAACGGCCCGACGGGTCCAGCGAAGAAGTCGGTTGCGGCGCGCTGATCCTCACGACCTGCGGTTTCGGCGCCAACCGCGAGATGATCCGCAAGTTCATCCCCGAAATGGGCGACGCCCTCTATCACGGCCACGAAGGCAACGAGGGCGAAGGGATCCAGTGGGGCATGGAACTGGGCGCGGCCGTCGCCGACATGACCGCGTTCCAGGGCCTCGGCGCGCTGGCCGAACCGTCGCGCGTACTGATCCATTACAACGTGATCCTCAACGGCGGCGTCGTGCTCAACGTCAACGGCGAGCGTTTCACCGACGAATCGACCGACATCTCCGGCATGGGCCGCAAGGTCACGGCGCAGCCCGAGCACTACGTCTGGTTCGTCTTCGACCAGAAGCGCCAGGACTTCGTCATGAAGTACGAAGAGCACAAGGAAGCGATGTCGGTCGGTGCCGTGAAGAAGGCCGACACGACCGAAGAACTCGCCAGGATCACCGGCATGCCGCTCGCGGCCGTCGAGAAGACGCTCGCCGACGTCATGGCGATGCAGAACGGCAAGGGGAAAGATGCTTTGGGACGCGACTTCGCCAGCGAGGACCCGCTCGTGGGCCCGCCGTGGTACGTCGTCAAATCAGTCGGCGCCCTGTTCCACACCCAGGGCGGCCTCGTCATCGACGGTAATGCGCAGGTGAAACGCGAAGACGGTGCACTCTTGCCCAACCTGTTCGCCGCCGGCGGCACCGCACGTTCGACCTCGGGCCCGTCGGACTGGGGCTACATCCCGGCGGCCGGCCTGTTCACCGCGACGACGCAAGGAAGGCTCGCCGGCGAAGCCGCCGCCCGCCTCGTCACCGGCAGCAAGGCGCGCGACGCCGCCGAATAGGCGCCGCCATGGCCGCGCCGAAACTGCCCGCCTCGATCGCAAAGGCGGAAAAAGACCTCGTCAAATTTGCGTTGTCGCTGCCCGAGGCTGTCGAGGAATGGCCTTGGGGCGACCGCGCCTTCAAGGTGAAGAAGAAAGTCTTTACTTTCCTGGTGTGCAGCGACGAGGCGCTCAAGATGACGTGCAAGCTGCGCGACAGCCACGCCGAAGCCGACCACCTGCCCTTCACCGAAGCGACCGGATACGGCCTCGGCAAGGCCGGCTGGCTCACCGCGACGTTCGAACCCGGTGAAGACGTGCCGGTCGGCCTGCTCAAGGGCTGGATGGTGTAGAGTTACAGGCTGGTCGCGCCCAAAAAGCTTGGCGCCCTGGTGGAAGAATAGCCCTTATCCCTTGGGCTTCTTCTGCTCGACCTTTTCGACCGGGCCGCCGGCCTCGACCCAGGCGCCGAAGCCCGCCTCGATATGGGCGATCGGTTCGAGGCCCATGTCCTGGAGCTGCTTGGTCGCCAGCGCCGAGCGCCAGCCGGACTTGCAGTACAGGACGAATTTCTTGCCCGAGGCGAACACGTCCCGGTGATAGGGGCTGTCGGGATCGACCCAGAATTCCAGCATGCCGCGCGGGGCGTGGACCGCGCCCGGGATCTTGCCCTCGTGCCACAGCTCGCGGACGTCGCGGATGTCGACGATCGTCACGCCCGCGTCATCGACCAGCCTCAGTGCGTCGGCGACCGGGATCGTCTCGATGGCGGCATTGGCCTCGTCGACCAATTGCTTGTAGCCTTTCTTCATCCTATGTGTACTCCATAAGGGTGTGCCGGCCAGCTTAGCGCATGGCACGCCCGGGGCCACCCGCCGCAGAGGAGTTCGGCCAGTGTCCGCCAGAAGAGCCCGTTTCCACGTCGGCCAGATCGTCGCGCACCGCCGCGCCGGCTATCGCGGCGTCGTGTTCGACGTCGATCCGGTGTTCAGCCTCGCCGACGACTGGTACGACGAAGAGGCGGTCAGCCGTCCGCCCAAGGACCGCCCGTGGTACAGCGTGCTGGTCGACGGCGAGGAGCACACCACCTACGTCGCCGAGCGCAACCTCGAGCGCTCCGACGACTTCACGGCGATCCATCACCCCCTGATCGAAGATTTCTTCGCCGAGATGCGCGACGGCACCTACGTCCCGCGCGACCGGCACAACTGACGCTTCACACCAACGGGAGGAACGACATGCGTCTTAGCGGCAAGACGGCGCTCGTCACGGGCGCGGCTTCGGGCATCGGCAAGGCAACGGCGGAGCGCTTCGCCGAGGAAGGCTGCGTCGTGGTCTGCGCCGACAAGAACGGCGACGGCGCCAAGGCCACCGCAAAAGGCATCAACGACAAGGGCGGCAAGGCCTTCGGCGAAACCCTCGACGTGACGAAGCCCGACCAGGTCAAGAGCGTCCTCGCCAAGGCGATCGAACACACCGGCGGCCTCGACATCCTGGTCAACAACGCCG
>JAYQVF010000258.1:0-3172 GCA_038148335.1 Alphaproteobacteria bacterium
CCTTATCGGCGTCCTATTAATTTTAGTAGATGCCGAGGTAGGCAGCGTTGTGGTTGTGCGTGCTGGAGGCAAAAGCGCTCGCATGCTGGCCGTCGAGTAAGTCGGCATCCAATCCAGTACCCGCACCATCCACAGTCAGCAGCTTCGCCAGGACATCGGCTGCCGTGTAGGTGGCAGCATTGAGTTTGGCTGCGAACTGCGTATCGATACCGCTTGCCAAATCCATGATGAAGCGCCAGTTATCCGGGTTGGTGCCGATCAACTGGTAGAGCTTCAATTGGTCCGTGCGGTAGCACAGCATCCCGATCTGAAGGTTGGTCGTCGGAAAGGTGGTGCCGCTATTGCACGAAATGGCCGTCTTGTCGTTGTTCAGAATTTCGATCAGAGAATCAGACAGCGTTCTGGACGACGGTATGTCGGTGAAGTTTTGCATCTAGTACCCCTGTGCAATCCAGGTGAAGGAGCCGGACACGCGGGTGCCGGAACTGTTTTCGAGGACGGCGGTGAAGCCAGTCGTGGTAACTGCGCCTAGCAGCCGAGGGATGGCCACGGCGGTGCCCCCCTTGTGGGTCATGGTCACCTCCGGCGTGACCCTAAAGCTGCGCGAGAAGTAGATCGAGGCTCCGGCCGCTGGATCGGTGATCTGGGCAGTACCTCGGTCGAAGATGTCAGGGACGTCAACCGTCACCCGCAATGCGTCAATGAAGGCTCGGTCAGAGTTGCGCGAATTCAGAATGGCTCGGAAAAGCGCGCGACGGTAGGTGTAGTCGCCCTGAATGAAATCCCGGAAGTCGGTGTACCCGGGCGGGTGACCGGCCTCGACGATGGCAGCAAAGTCCTGCTCGGTGATCTCGGTGCTCCCAACGATCATGTCGCTGATCACGCCGTTGGCATGCCTGCGGTACTGCTCGGCAAGCGCCAAGGCCTCCTGCGCGGTCAGTCTGATTGCTTTACGCAGCGCATCCGATACCGCAAAGCCCTCGGTCAGATTTCGGCGGTAGGCTACCGTTCGACCCAGTGCCTCGCCCAGGGCTACAGCCTCGGCCACTCGCTTGACCGTCTGCCGAGCCGCCTTGTCGCTCGTACCAAAGGTCTCGGAGAACGGTTTTCGGAGTTGCTTGGCCCCCAAGTCGCTCACACCCAGGCCTTCGCTGATTCGCAAGATGAATGCGATCAGATCGGTATAGGTCTCGGCAAACGCGACGGCCTCTGATATGCGCTTGGTCATCTGCCGATCCAAGTCGTCACCTAGCCCGAAGGCTTCGAATGCGTTCTTGGTGACACCCCGTTGAGGCGTCTCTGTTATCGGCAGGCTTTCGGCCAGGCGCTTCGTAGTGCTTTGGCGAAGCAAGTCACCCCAGGCCAAGTTTTCCGCAGCGCTTTTTGTCAGCACTCGGGTCAGGTATTCAGAGGTCTGAAACGCCTCCCGAATCTCTTTGCGACTGGCTTTTCCGGCACCCTCCGTGAAAGCGATCGTCTCTACCCATCGAAGCACGTATGCGATCAGGTCCGAATAGGTTTCCCCAAACCCGACTGCTTCGGATTCCCGTAGTGTCAACTGCTTGGCCATACCCTCGGCAAATGCCAAAGATTCGCTGGATCGCTTGGTCCACTGCCTGCCGGTGGCCTCAACGAAGGCCAGCGTCACAGCAACAGCGACGTTGTAGACAGCCGGATAGGCTGTGGTCCAGTTCTTTCCGGCGCTGGCGCTCGACCATGTAAAGCCAGCCGATGCCCAGGTGTACCTTGCACCCTGGGTCTCGCTGACCGTCACCGTGTCGGGCATCTCGATCAGCTCATCGTGAAGGTGAAGACCGCGGTCAGGCTGTCATCTGCGCCCTTGTTGACCACTGGGAAGACCACGCGATCGAGCATGATGCCCCCGGTCGCCGCGTTGAATACCCCTGCCTCCGTCAGGGCGCCCGTACTGTCACCCGCCAAGAAATCAGCGCTGAAGGTGAAGGTCTTGGTGCCTGCCGTGTGCGCGTAGGTCGCAGCATTTCGGTCAATTTCGGTCACCAGCGCCGACTGGGTTGCAGCCGCTGCGGTCGTACCGGTGCCCAGCGCAATAAAGCCCATCACGGCGGGTCGGCTGGCGGCTTTTCCAATGGCGTCAGCAATGAAGTCAAAGCCAACGTTGACGATGATGTTGTCTTTGTGGACCGTCTCGACCTCACCGCTTGCACGGCGAAGGATCAGGGTCATAGCACCGTGAAGTTGCATGGATTCGTCGATCATGAAAAGTCCTCGTGAGATGGAAAAAGAAATGGCGCTGTCTCTTTCGAGAGCAGCGCCACGGTTGGGAATGGGTTGAAAAGCTGGGGGCTAGTACAGACGCAGACTGGTAAAGGCTCCGATTGGCGCAAGCGCCGAACTGGCTGACTCCACATCACCCCCCATCCGACCGACAAAAAGCCGTCGCTCGGTGGCGGTCTGGCACACGCCGATGCAAACGCGGTCCGTAACCGAGACCCCAAAAGGCACGCTCACGCGCCTGGACAGTTGGTCTTCAAGAAAGAACGCACTCGTAGTGGCGTCATAGCCCACCAGGAGCGATCCTGCGGGGCCAAAAGCCGCCCAGATCACGCAGGTTGTGACCTCTGACGGTATGAACCAAAAGGAGGTGTGAAACACCGATGGGATGCTCACCGTCCAAGCCACGCGGGTGGTGTCTTTGACCATGAGACCGTCGCCATATCGGCCGGCGGCATAGGCGACGCCTGCCGCCTGGCTCGCGACTGGATTGCCTAGCCCTGCGGTAGAACCGTTCAGACGCCAGCCGTAGACCTCGCCGGCTTGCAGTGCGTCTTCCCGGGCGATCTGGAAGCGGGCATCCACGTTGGCAATCGCGCCGTCATAGGCCCACTGACGCCTTGCAGCATCGCTGCTCCAGGGGAAATTCGCCTCCAGCCATGTGGTCCGGTCATCAACCGAGGCCCCGAGGCTATTGAGCAGCGTGTTCTGGGCTCGGATGGGTGAAACAAGATCCACCTCAAAGAGGTACTCAGCCGTCTGGGCACCGGTGCTCATACGCAGGGCGTTTCGACCATTGACCGAGACCACAGAAGCGAAGTGCTTGGTACCGGGAAATCCCAGCGCCTGCTCATCGCGCGCCAGGATCAAATTGGCGTTCTGCGGCTGGGCAACCACCGTCGAGACAAAGGTCGGCGTG
>JAYQVF010000259.1:0-3090 GCA_038148335.1 Alphaproteobacteria bacterium
TGCGCGTATTCTTCTCGGCCAGCAATGTAGTCGAGTTTGCGCCGAACGGGCCGGAAGATGTACCTAGCGCCGAGCAGGCCACGGAATATGTCAATTACTGCCTGACCCGTGACAATAACTTTTTTGATGTTTGCTATTCGTCGTTCAAGGATGCACTAATCCGCAAGAACGGTATCATCAAAGTTTGGTGGGACGAAGAAAAGAACGTCGATACTATTGATTATTCCGGCCTTGATGCTCAAGCCTTCGCCGTTCTTACTTCCGATCCCGACGTAGAACTTCGTAACGTCGAAGTCGAAATGAGTTCTGCGGAAACCCAGACGCCGGACGGAATGATGATGGCCGAGACACCGGCTGTCTATTCCTGCACGGTAGTTCGCACGACGACCAAGGGCCGCGTAGCTGTAGCGTCTGTCCCGCCAGAAGAGTTCCTGATCGACCGCCAAGCGAAATCTCTGGAAGACGCCGCCTTTGTCGGCCACAGGCGGTATGTCACTGTCTCCGATCTTGTTAAGATGGGCTACGACCTCGACGAGATTGAAGACCTTGGCTACGAAACAACCGAAGATTTTAACGGGAATGAAGAAGCCTTCGACCGGAATCCGAACGCAACGATTCTTGGCGCGGGCCGAACGGACCTTGCAAGCCGTAAGATCGAATATATTGAGGCGTACCTCTATGTAGACATGGACGGCGACGGGATCGCCGAACTGCGCCGCGTTTGCGTAGGCGGCAGCGCCTACAAGATTTTGCACAACGAGCCGTGCGATCACATCCCGTTTGTCAGCTTCTGCCCTGATCCCGAACCACACACCTTCTTCGGTATGTCGGTGGCCGACGTTGTCATGGATATTCAGCTTATCAAGTCGAACATCCTGCGCAATATGCTCGACAGCCTGGCGCAGTCGATCCATCCCCGAACTGCCGTGGTCGAGGGCCAAGTCAACCTCGAAGATGTGATGAACACCGAAGTGGGCGGTATCATCCGTATGCGCGCACCGGGTATGGTCCAGCCGTTCTCCCAGCCGTTTGTCGGCCAAGCTGCGTTCCCGATGTTGCAGTATATGGACGAACTGCGCGAGAACCGCACTGGTATTAGCAAGGCGGCTGCGGGTCTTGATGCAAATGCGCTTCAGTCATCTACCCGCGCAGCAGTTGCAGCTACCGTTACGGCTGCTCAACAGCATATCGAGTTGATCTGCCGCATCTTCGCCGAGACAGGCATGAAGCCGCTGTTCAAGAAAATCCTGTATCTCGTCACGACGTATCAGGACGCGCCGCGTATGGTTCGTCTGCGTAACACCTTTGTTCCGATTGACCCGCGTGTGTGGGACGCGAACATGGACGTTGTCGTGAACGTGGCGCTTGGCACGGGAACGAATGAAGAGAAGTTGATGTTCCTTGCTCAAGTGGCGCAGAAGCAGGAAATGCTGATCCAGCAGGGCGGTGTGCAGAATAACCCGCTTGTCGATCTGGCGCAGTATCGCAACACCTTGGCGCAGATGCTTGCGCTGGCGGGCTACAAAGACCCGAATATGTTCTTCAAAGACCCGTCCACTCAGCCGCCTCCGCCGCCTCCCCCGCCGCCCCCGCCGTCGCCTGAAGAAATCTTGGCGCAGGTGCAGGCACAGGCTATTCAGGCCGACATCCAGAAGAAGGCTGCGGAACTCGAACTCCAGCGCGAAGAGATGATGCGTAAGGATGATCGCGAGCGCGATAAGCTCGACGCCGACACGATGCTGCGCGCCGCTGAGATTGAGGCCAAGTATAATACGCAGGTCAACACGGCCAACATCCAGGCCCTGATGCAGCGCGACCGCGAGTTCCTGAAGCAGGCAATGGCACCCGCGCCGCAGCCCGCGCCAATGCCGATGCCTGCCCCAGAGCCTGCGCCCATGCCAATGCCGGAAGGCCCAATGCCACCTGAAGGGATGATGTAATGGCGATACGTCCTACCGTAATGCAACAATATGCGCCGTTTGATCCGATGCAGACACTGTTGCCGATGGCACCGCCTACCATGAGTGTGCAGCAGCAACAGGTCATGCCGAATACGCAAGTGCCGGTTACGCAAACCCCGCCGATTGATGTCATGGCTTCGCTTCAGGGCTTTGATCCGCAGGCATTGCTGAACCTTACTAGCCAAATTCTTCAGCCTACGCCGGACTATGATCCTGCAAACGTAGTGTATTTTGACACGGGGACGAAGGTCAACGGGCGCAACGCCGCACCAGTAGTGTTCCAGCCCGGCCAAACGTACACGATGCGCGACCGCCAAGGCAACGTCCTCGCTACGGCCACGACATTGGAAGAATTGCAGAAGCTGGCAACACTGTCGGAGGAAGTGCCGGGATACGTTCTAGATAAGCCCGAATACGCTGGTATGTATAAAACCGGAACGACCGAAAAAGTTCCTGATGATCTCGGCTTTCTCGGCACCGTAATGGATGTGGCGTTGCCAGCTCTAGGCACGGCTATTCCGGGTTTAGGGACTATAGCTGGCTCAGCTCTAGGTTCGGCGCTCTCTAGCACTGTGCAGGGGCGTTCTCTTAAAGACGCATTGCTCCGCGCCGGTATCACTGCCGGAACGGCAGGGCTTATGTCTGCTACAGGCGCCGACAAAGCCATTGCCGGTGCGCTACGGGGCACTGGCGGGGCGGCAGGGGGCGCTGCGGGCGGTACAGTGGGCGGTACAGTGGGCGGTACAGCGGCACCGCTTATTACAGAAACAGGGATGACACTTTTTGGTTCTGTATTGCCAAGTACGCTGACCAGCGGAGTTTCAGGCGCGGTTTCCGGTGGGCTTGCCAGCGCAGTTTCGCCAAGCGGTGCTCCGTCGTCGCAACCGTCCACAACGTCCCCTGCCGATGGCGAACCGATTACGGTACTGGGCAACAGACTCACTCCGCCAACCGCGCCATCCACACCCTCCATACCTATTTCCGACATAGTAGGCGGTTTGGGGTCGGGTGTCATAAGCCAGTTGCTCCCGACACAGCCGACTGAGCAGATTCCTTCACAGGATGGCGAGGAAATTATTGTTCGGCCCAGTGTTGAAGAGGCGTTTTCGCCGGAATATATGGCGGGGCT
>JAYQVF010000260.1:0-3088 GCA_038148335.1 Alphaproteobacteria bacterium
GGATACGGCTGGGAAACGAATCGCGGCTACGGCACTGCCTATCACCGGCTCGCCCTCACCTTTCTCGGGCCAACCGTCCACCATCGCCGCTCGTTCGCCCCATTGCGTCCAGCGACACATGAACAACTCTCTATAACCCCCTGAATCTACTATATCTTGTGGCTTGACCGGCAGAGTCGGCTCGCGCAACATGCGCCGTCATGCCTAGCAGCAAATCCGCACCGGCCGGCGGCAAACAGCCGGCTTTTTCATTGCCGCTCGACCAGATCGTCCATGGCGATTCGATCGAGGTCATGGCCAATCTCCCCAGCGGTTCGGTCGACCTGATCTTTGCCGACCCGCCCTACAACCTGCAGCTCGAGAACGAACTGCGGCGCCCGAACAACACGCTCGTCGATGCCGTCGACGACGAATGGGACCGCTTCGATTCGTTCGAGGATTATGACGCCTTCACACGGGCCTGGCTGACCGAGGCTCGGCGCATCCTCAAGGACGAGGGAACGATCTGGGTCATCGGCAGCTATCACAACATCTATCGCGTCGGCGCGACGATGCAGGACCTCGGGTTCTGGTTCCTCAACGACATCGTCTGGCGCAAGACCAACCCGATGCCGAACTTCCGCGGCACCCGCTTCACCAACGCGCACGAAACGCTCCTGTGGTGCGCCCGCAGCCGCGAGCAAAAGCGCTACACGTTCAACTATCACGCCATGAAGGCGCTGAACGACGATCTCCAGATGCGTTCCGACTGGTCGTTGCCGATCTGCTCCGGCCGCGAGCGGCTCAAACAGAACGGTGAAAAGGCCCACACCACGCAGAAGCCGGAATCTCTCCTCTACCGGGTCATCCTGGCGAGCAGCAACGAGGGCGACGTCGTCCTCGACCCGTTCTCGGGCTCCGGCACGACGGCGGCGGTGGCGCGCAAGCTCGGCCGGCGCTACGTCGGCATCGAACGCGAAGAACGCTATGTCACGGTTGCCCGCGAACGTTTGCGCTCGGTCACACCGCTCAAGCCCGGCGACCTCGCCACCACGCAATCGAAGCGGGCGCAGCCCCGAATTCCCTTCGGTCGTGTCGTGGAACGCGGCCTGCTCGATCCCGGTCAGGTCCTGTTCGACGCCCAGCGCCGCTACGTCGCGCGGGTGCGCGCCGACGGCAGTCTGGTGACGGACGGCGGCAGCGGTCGCCTCGAAGGCTCGATCCACAAGGTCGGTGCCGCTGTCCAGGGCGCCCCGGCGTGCAATGGCTGGACGTTCTGGCACTTCGATGTCGAGGGCAAGTCCGTCCCGATCGACATTCTGCGCCAGCAACTGCGCGCCGAACTGCACTGACCGCCGATCGCCACCGACCTAGGACGGGGCGAGCGCCCAGC
Source organism: Alphaproteobacteria bacterium (assembly GCA_038148335.1). Taxonomy (GTDB): domain Bacteria; phylum Pseudomonadota; class Alphaproteobacteria; order SHVP01; family SHVP01; genus CALJDF01. The sequence goes on from JAYQVF010000260.1 coordinate 1,373, forward strand.
GCGCGACCTTCTTCATGACAGACGGCAGCGCGTAGTCGCCAAACCGTGCCGGCACCACCCATGTGCCCTCGCCGCGCGCGCCGCCGACATGGCCCTTCGTGACCCGCAGGACCAGCCTGAAGTGGGTAAAGACGTGGATCACCTCGCCGCCGACCGACTCCCAGGCGACATTTGCGCGCGGCGCATGATCGTAGGCTTCAGCCGGGTCCCACGATGTTTCCCGCCACGGCGTCGAGGGGAACTCATAGAGCCCCGCCAGAAGACCGGTCGGCGGTCGCTTCTGCAGGAGCACCTCGCCGGTTCGATCTTCGAGCCAGAAGATGACGCCATGTCGCGTTGGCCGGGGCGTCTTCGCCGTCCGGCGCGGCAGCCCCTCCGCCGTTCCCGCGGCGAAGGCGCGGCATCCCGTCCGCCACGGACAAGCCGAACACCGTGGCCGGCGCGGCGTGCAGACCGTGGCGCCGAGGTCCATCAACGCCTGGGCAAAATCCCCGGGCCGGCGATCCGGCGTCATGGCACGCGCCGCAGCCGTGAGTTCGGTCTTGGCTGCCGGCAACGGCGTGTCGATTGCGTGAACGCGCGCCATAACCCGTTCGACGTTGCCGTCCACCGCGGTCGCCTTGCGATCGAATGCAATCGCGGCGACGGCCGCCGCGGTGTACGCGCCGATGCCGGGCAGCTTGCGCAGCGCATCCTCCGAATCGGGGAAGCGGCCGTCATGTTCCCGTACGACCTCGATCGCGCAAGCGTGGAGATTGCGGGCCCGGGCGTAGTAGCCCAGCCCCTGCCATTCGTGCAGCACGTCGTCGAGGGGGGCTGCCGCCAGCGCCTCCACAGTCGGCCAACGCTCAAGAAAACGTCCAAACCTTGGCCCTACGGTTGCTACCGTCGTCTGCTGCAGCATGATTTCACTGAGCCACACCCGATAGGGATCGCGTGGCGTGCCGGGGGCGGCGCGCCACGGCAGATCCCGGCGATTGGTGTCGTACCAGGCCAGCAGCGAAAGCGCCGAAACCGGCGATGTCTCACACGATGTCGAGGGGCCGCCCATTAACTCACCCTATCACGGCGCCCGGTGACGGCCGTGCCGCTTTGCCCCATGATGGTTTCATGGCTTCACCTCCGATGGATCGCCGCAGTTTCCGTCCGCGCCCGGCCAGCGCGGCGTTGACGGCCATTACCAGCCCGGTGTTCCGCAAGCGCGGCTTCGCCCGCCGCGAGATCCTGACCCAGTGGCCGGCAATCGTGGGCGACCTCATGGCGCGTTACACCTGCCCGGAGCGCCTCCAGTTCGGCCAGGACCGCAACCAGGGCGCAACGCTGGTGGTCCGCGCCAGTTCGGGATTCGCCACCGAACTCCAGCACCTGCATCCCGTCGTGCTCGACCGTATCAACACCTTCTTCGGCTATCGCGCGGTCGAACGCATCACCATCATGCAGGCGCCTCTGCCGACACCGGCGCCAAGCGAGAGACGGACGTTGCGCACGATCTCGGAGCAGGAGGAGAGGCGAATCGCCTCGCAGGTCGACGGTATGCACAGCGATAGGCTCGCCACCGCGCTCAGGGCCCTGGGCAAGACCCTCGCCGCCACGCGCTGAGAGAACGCTACGGCGCCTGAAATGACGCCATTGTGTTATCCACAATTTTGCCATGCTGGCAGGATGGACTCGGCTTGAGCGGCTTTTGGCCGCTCCATATACTCAACATCTAGTGGT
>JAYQVF010000261.1:0-3059 GCA_038148335.1 Alphaproteobacteria bacterium
AGTACATGCTGCGCAACGCGTTCTCTGCGACGCTCACCATCATCGGGCTGCTGTTTGGCTTCTTCATCGGCGGTGCCTTCATCGTCGAAACCGTATTCAGTTGGCCGGGAATCGGGCGCTACGGCGTTCGCGCGCTGCAGTTCAAGGACTTCAACGCGATTATTGCGGTGACGCTCGTCGTCGGGATGGCGTATGCGGGCGCCAATACCATCGTCACGGTTCTCTATGGGTGGCTTGACCCGCGCCTCAGGCTGGGCGGGCGCTGAGGATGGCTGACAAGGAAGCGTACCGACCGCCCTCCGGACTCGAAGACGGGCCCGTCAGCAAGGAAGTTCCGGCGTGGCGCATCGCCTTCGAGACGCTGCGCAAGAGCCCGCTGTCGATGATCGGTCTCTTCATCGTTCTGGCCGTGATCGTGTTGGCCGTCTTCGGGCCCTGGATCGCGCCGTTTCCCGACGATGCCGGGGCAACGGTGAATTTCGCGGAACGGCTACAGCCGCCGAGCTGGAAACACTGGTTTGGCACGGACATTGTCGGCCGCGATGTACTGAGCCGCGTCATCGTCGGCACCCGCATCTCGATGATTATCGCCTTCTTCGTGATCGTTCTTGCCGTACTGATCGGCGTTCCCATCGGCATCATTGCGGCGTACTGGGGCGGCTGGCTCGGCAACGTGCTGATGCGGGTCAACGAGGTCTTTCTCGCCATTCCGTCGCTGGTTTTCGTTCTGGCGGTGGCGGCGCTGCTGGGACCGAGTCTGCCGGTCGTGATCGCCTCGATTTCGCTGGCGTGGTGGACCTGGTTCGCGCGTCTGGCCTATGGCGAGGCACTGCACCTCAAGGAGGAGCAGTTCGTCGAAGCGGCGCAGGTCTCCGGCGCCAGCGGCTTGCGGATCGCATTCGGCGAAATCCTGCCGAACCTGACAAGCGTCCTGATCGTCAAGGTGACCCTGGACATCGGCTACGTCATCCTGCTCGGCGCGGCGCTCGGCTTCCTCGGGCTGGGGGTTCAGCCGCCCGATCCGGAATGGGGCATCATGGTCGCGGAAGGCCGCGATCAGCTTCCCAATGCGTGGTGGCTGACCACCTTTCCCGGTCTTGCCATCTTCGTCACGGTGATCGGTTTCAATCTGCTGGGCGACGGTTTGAACGACCTGTTGGGGGCGCGGCAGTGACGGCGCTTCTTGAAATCGAGAATCTCGAGATCGGCTACCGCGATGCCGACGGTGTCGACGTCGCGTTGCTGCGCGGAATCTCGATGGCGCTGGCGCCGGGCGAGATCGTCGCGCTGGTCGGGGAAAGCGGTTGCGGAAAGTCGGTCACGTCCAAGGCGATCCTTGGCGTTCTCGCCGACAACCTCGAAGTGCGGGGTGGGACCGTCCGGCTAGAAGGCCGCAACCTCCTCGATCTGGACGAGCGCGCCTACCAGGCGCTGCGCGGCAGTGCCTTCACGCTCGTGCCGCAGCATCCGCTCAGTTCGCTCAATCCGGTGTTTACCGTCGGCGAGCAGTTCTTCGACCTCATCGCCTTCCAGGGACGCACACGGGTCGGCCTCCTCGACTATTGGCGCCCGCGGCTCAGTGCGCCGCGCCGCCGGGCCATCCGCGAGCGCACGATCGCAGCGCTGCGTGAGGTGAGCCTGCCCAGTCCGGAGGAACTCGTCGATCGCTATCCGCTGCAGTTATCCGGTGGCCAAAGCCAGCGGGTGCTGGTCGCCATGGCCTTGCTGGGCGACCCGAAGATCGTGATTGCCGACGAGCCCGGTACCGCGCTCGATGTGACGATCGAGGCGCAAATCAACGACCTGCTGCTCGAGCGGGTGCATGCGCGCAACACGGCGATGATCTACATCACGCACGACCTCGGCATCGCCAGCCAGCTCGCCGATCGCGTCTACGTCATGTACGCCGGTCGCGTGGTGGAGGAGGGGCCGACCCGCGATGTGTTCGCGAATCCCCGCCACCCCTATACGTCGGGTCTGCTCAAGGCGGTGCCGAAAGTGACCGACGAGCCGTTCGAGGGCATTCGCGGCACGCTGCCCGATCCCAAAGCCGTGGCCGGGGGCTGCGCGTTTCGCTGGCGCTGTTCCCATGCGACGGACGCCTGCGCCACGATCGTGCCGCCGCTCGATCCCGTGGGCGATCGTCATCGGGCGGCATGTATTCGCGCCCAGGAGCTGGAGTTGGCGTCGTGAGTGTGCTCGACCTTGCCCATGTGACCCGGAATTTCGGCTCGGCCGCACGTCCCGTCCGCGCGTTGCGCGATGTCTCGCTGCGAATCGAGCAAGGGGAGCGGCTCGGGATCGTCGGCGAATCCGGCTCCGGCAAGACGACCCTGGCGCGGATCGTTCTCGGTCTGACCAAGGCAAGCGCCGGCAAGGTCACGTTGCTCGATCGGGACGTCACAGCGCATGCGGGCGACGATCGCCGTTTCGTCCATCGCCATGTCCAGATGGTCTTTCAGGACCCCATGTCTTCGCTCAACCCGCGCAAACGGGTGAAGGACATCATCGCGTTGCCGCTGCGCGCACAGCGAATCGGAACGGCGGCGTCGCGCGCCGTTCGAGTGCGCGAACTCCTCGATAACGTTGGCCTGCCGTTACGCTTGCTGAACGCTCGTCCCGGCCAGCTGTCGGGCGGCCAGCGCCAGCGTGTCGGGATCGCCCGGGCCTTGGCAATAGAGCCCAAGCTTCTGCTCCTCGACGAACCCACGGCATCGCTCGACGTTTCCGTGCAGGCGCGGGTGCTCGAACTCCTTGGCGACCTGCAGGAGCGGCTCGGCATTGCCCAGGTCATGATCTCGCACAATCTGGGCGTCATCCGGCATGCCGCCGACCGGGTTGCCGTGATGTATCTCGGGCAGATCGTCGAAACCGGCACGACCGAACAACTGTATGCCGCGCCTGCACACCCCTATACGCAAGCGCTGTTTTCCGCAGTCCCGCGCGTCGGCGATGCGCAACGAAAAGGCGGAGACGGCCGTCTGGCACCGCGAGGCGAGGTGGCTAGCGCGCGCAACAAAACGACCGGGTGCGCCGTCCATACCCGCGGCCCCAGGGCG
>JAYQVF010000262.1:0-3045 GCA_038148335.1 Alphaproteobacteria bacterium
CGGATCGTTGTCCCACGGCGAACTGGGGAGCCGGGTACAGGGCGACTACGAAGGTTCGTTCCTGCAGCTCAAGAACGACCTTAACGGCATGGCCGAGAAGCTCGCCGAGCTTGTTAGCGACATCCGCGGTGCCACCGACAACGTCAGCAACGCCTCCGGCGAACTGGGCCAGGGCGCGGACGACCTCGCCCAGCGTACCGAGCAACAGGCCGCCAATCTCGAACAGACGGCCGCGGCGATGGAGGAGATGACCGGCAGCGTCAAGCGCAATGCCGAGAACGCTCAGGAAGCCAACAAGCTGGTCAGCGATGCCCGCAAGGACGCCGACCAGGGCGGCAAGATCGTCACCGACGCCGTTTCGGCGATGGCGCAAATCGAGGAATCGTCGCGCTCGATTTCCGAGATCGTCAACGTCATCGACGACATCGCCTTCCAGACCAACCTGCTGGCCCTCAACGCCTCGGTCGAGGCTGCGCGGGCGGGTGAAGCCGGCAAGGGCTTCGCCGTCGTGGCCTCCGAGGTCCGGTCGCTGGCGCAGCGTTCCGGCGACGCTGCCAGCGAGATCAAGCAGTTGATCTCGACCAGCGCCGGTCACGTCAACAGCGGTGTGTCGCTGGTCAACAGCGCCGGCGAAGCGCTGAACCAGATCATCGGGGCCGTCCAGAAGGTCGCCACGATCATCGACGAGGTTGCCCGCGCCAGCGAAGAGCAGGCCGGCGGCGTCAGCGAGGTCAACGCGGCCATCTCGCAGATGGATAGCATGACCCAGCAGAACGCCGCTCTGGTCGAACAAACGACGGCGGCCGTGCAGGCCATGGGCGCGCAGGCCTAGGAACTCGTCCGGCTGGTCGGGTTCTTCAACGTCAACGAGGGTACGCGCCAGATCAGGGGCCGCCCCGACCCCAACGCGCTGCCCGACTACACCTAGGCAAGCGACAAAACGAAGGCCGGCCCCTTGGGGCCGGCCTTTTTGCCTGCCATCATGCGGTCCTCGACGAGGAGGCCCCATGACCGATCCCAAGACCCGCTATCCCCATCTGCTGTCGCCGATCAAGGTCGGCCCCATGACGCTCAAGCATCGCGCGACGATGAGCGCGCACGGCATGTCGTCGAGCGACGCCTCCGGCGGGGTCTCGCCGCGCCTGCACAACTACGTCGCCACGCGGGCCCAGGGCGGCGCCTCGATGGTGGGTACCGAATCGGTGCCGGTTCATGCCTCGAGCGGCAACAAGTTCCTGAACGTCCGTCTGTACTCCGACGAGGTCGTGCCCAGTCTTCGCAAGCTTGCCGACGCCGTCCATGCCGCCGATTCGAAGATGTCCGTCACGCTTTGGCACGGCGGGCACAACGTGTCGTATATCGAGGGACAGTCGGCGGTTTCGTCCTCGCCGATTCCCAACATCGCCCGCGAGACCCCGCGGTCGATCACGGCTGCGGAGATCCGCGAGCTGATTGCGGCCTATGCCGACGCGACGCGGCGCTGTCGCGAAGCCGGCCTCGACGCCGTCGAGGTCCAGACGGCGACCAGCTATCTCCTTGGTTCCTTCCTGTCGCCCGCCATGAACCACCGCAAGGACGCCTACGGCGGCAGTTTCGAGAACCGCATCCGGATCGTCTTGGAGGTCTGCGAGGCCGTGCGCGAAGCGGCCGGTCCCGACATGGCCGTGGGCGTGCGCACCTCGACGTCCCACCACATCCCCTACGCGCCGGTCGACTACAAGCTGGAAGAAGCCGTGGCGGCCATGAAACGGGTGGCCGATGCCGGGCTCGTCGACTGGGTCAGTGTGCTTTCGGGCTCACGCTGGGCACCGCACGAGACGATGCCGCCGATGCACGTCAAGCGGAACCAGCTGTCGGACGAAGCCAAGCAGTTCAAGGCCGCCATCAAGGTGCCGGTCATCGTCGCGGGCCGCATCCGTTCCCCTGCCGACGCGGAGCGGATGATTGCCGACGGGTGCGCCGACATCGTGGCGATGGCCCGGACCTGGATCGCCGATCCGGAATGGGCCAACAAGGTCATCGAGGGCCGCGAGGATCTGATCCGTCCCTGCATGTCCTGCAACCAGGGCTGCGTCGCCTTCGTCTACCGCCAGATTCCTGGCACCTGCGTGCTTAACCCGACCGCGGGCCGTGAGGGCGAACTGCCGCTCAATCCGCCGCCGGCGGCAAAGCCCAAGAAGATAGCGGTCGTCGGCGGCGGCCCGGGCGGCATGGAAGCCGCGCGCGTTGCCGCCGCGCGCGGGCACCGGGTCACGCTCTACGAAGCGGAAGACCGCCTCGGGGGCCAGATGCGCGTTGCATCCGAGGCGCCCCATCGTGCCGAAATGAAGGATGCGCTCACATGGTGGGAGAATGAACTCCGTCAGCGCCAGGTCGACATCCGCCTCGGCACAAGGGTGGAGTCGGCCAATTCGCTCGATGCCGATGAAGTGGTCTGGGCGCTTGGCTCCGACCCGGGATCGACGGCCATCTGGCGCCTGCGCCCCTGGCTGCAGGAGGGTATCCCCGGCAGCGAAAACCTGCCCTTTGGTCGCGAGGTCATTACCGGGGAAAAACAGGTCGCGGGTCACGTCCTCATTATCGACGAGGAAGGCACGTGGAGCGCCATCTCCCTGGCCGAGACGTTGGCCGGCCGCAAGGAGGTCACGAAGGTCACCGTCGCCACGACCGAGGCCGTCTGGGGCGAGGCGGAGTTGACGTTCACGCGCGAACTGCCGGCGGTAACCGCGCGAACTCGTGCCGCCGGGATCGAAACCATTACGAGCGCGGTCGTCGAGGAGGTCATGGGCAACCGGATTAGGACGCGCGACGGCCGCGAGCTCGGGCCGTTCGATGCGATTGTCCTGGCGACCGGATCCGTGGCGCGGGCGTTTCCGGACGGGGCCAAGGCGGTCGGCGATTGCCTCTCGCCACGCGGTATCTGGGCGGCGACGCTCGATGCGGCCAGGCTGGCGCGAACGCTTTAGCGCCTTTCCGGGGTTTCGACGATCTCCAGCGGCGGCGTCGCGACGGCGATGGCCGCCGCGCGTCGATGCTCGTGTCGGA
>JAYQVF010000263.1:0-2981 GCA_038148335.1 Alphaproteobacteria bacterium
ATCCTGGTCTTCGTCCACTATTTGCCAAGCCCCTACATGCTGCTCGTGGCGATCGCGGCCGCCGTCCTGCTGGTTGGCGGCTGGCTCATCGGACTGGGGATCGACCGGCTCTTCTAGCGGGTCGAGGGCCGTCAGTCCTCGAAGATGATGGCCGCCTCGTCCGACGCTTCGCGTTGTGCCGCGACGCGCAGTCCCTTGTAGCTGCCCTTGCGCGCGCCGAGCCGGTCGACGGCCCAGTCGGGCGCACTGATGTGCGTGATGTTCTTGCCGCGGCCGAACAGGCGCTCGATCTCCTGATCGAACGCGCGCTTGACCTCGTTCGTGTCGCGTGAGCTGAGCGTGAGAGTCGTCTTGCCCATCCCGATCCCCTTTTGGATAGACATCTACTAACTTGGCCCTGTGACTACATCCTAGGGTAATCGGTCGCCCCAAACCAGCACAACGTAGTCGTGCGAATTCGAGTCAATTGCGCGCCAGTCTCTCCGACTCAGTAGTTCCGCGCGACCGGTCCGGGTCCGTCATAGGGCGCCAGGTCTTCCGGCAACACGGGCCGGTGGGGCGCGGCATAGTCCACCGGCACGATCTCGTCCTGGATGATGTTGGCGAGCGGCCCCCCGTCCGTGCGGATGAAGAACATGAACCCGGCGCGCGAGCCGTAGGGGCCGTGGAAGATGTTCTCCCGCCACCAGCAATAGGCGCCCGGCCGCAGGATACCGACGTCGTTGATGACGTACTCACCGGCGAGAAGATACATCTCCTGCACCGTCGGGTGCGACCAGCGCTTCTCCATGTAGCGGAACGGGAGCGACGCATAGAGGATCGAGATCTCGCCGGTGTAGGGGTTTTCCCGCAATGGCTGGACACCGGTTCCCATCAGGTAGCGGGTGTAGGGATTCTCGGTCCAGCCCTCGAGGCCCTTGCCGGCGCAGTCGATGCGCTCGACCAGGAGTTTGGGATCCAGGAGATCGCTGGGCGGCGCCCCGGCGACGGCTCTGGGTTTCCCGTCGAACATGGTGAGGACGACGGCGCCGCCGGTCGACCGTGTCGACTCGCGCGCATAGCCTTTCGGGAGATTGGCGTAGCAATAGGGCCCGTAGGTCCGGCCGTTGATCTCGAGCGACCCGTCGAGGACGAGAAGTTCCTCGTCGGTTTCCAGATAGTGCGGCGTAGTACGGGACCAGCCCGCCGGATAGTGCAGCAACAGGGTCGCGGCCCCGCTGGCGCTATCGTACGAGAGGGTCTTGGCCTCCACGTCCGGCCTGGCGTTGCCAGAGAGCCCCGTGGTCCAGGGCAGTTCCTGGGATTGAACGAAGACGGTGTGATCCCGAGCCACGCGCCGTCTCCTAGAGTTCGCCGCGCTGGGTCAGATTGACCAGCGTGCCGTCGGGATCGCGGCAGCACAGCTCGTGGATCGGCGGCCGGTTCGGCACCTCCATGCGCACGGGCTCGCTGATCAGTGTATGGCCGCCGGCTTTCAGTCGCCGCACGAGTTCCTTCATGTTCGTGGTCGGAATGACGATGATCGGCTCGCCGATGGAGGGACGGGCCGGCGGCTCGACGACAGGCGGCGGATCCTCGGCATCGAGAAACTCCATCAGGCCGATCATACCGACCTCGCTGCCCTCGGCTTGTAGCACCTTCATGCGGATCTTCTTGCATTTCACGCCCATCAGGGTGGCGACGCCTTCACCGCCGACGTCGCCCTCGAAGAAGACGTCGAACCCGAGCAGGTCGCGGTAGAAGGCCAACGCCTTGTCCATGTCGCGGGTGATGATGGTGACCCGCTTCATCGGTGCGGTCATGTTCATGGCGTCTCCCTTCCTGGCTCCGTGTCCCACGTCGAAATGTCCCATGTCCCCGTCGCGGCGACAACGCGCCGCCTTGCGGCGCCCCGCCGGCGGCGGTCTAATGCGCGCCATGACGAGCCCCTTTCCCGAACAGACCCATCCGCTGGTTTCGACCGCATGGCTGGCCGAGAACCTGGGCGCGCCCGACCAGCGGGTCCTCGACGGGACCTATTCCTCGGTCGAGGGCGCGGCTGACGTTGCCGAGGTGTTTGCGGCCCGTCACATTCCGGGCGCTGCCTTCTTCGACATTCGTGAGATTCGCGACAAGGCGCACCGCGCGCCATTGATGCTTCCCGACGCCGCGACCTTTGCGGCCGCCGTCGGCGCGCTCGGCATCTCCAACGAGCATCGCGTTGTGGTCTACGATTCCGGCGACATGCTCAATGCGGGCCGCGTCTGGTGGATGTTCCGGACGTTCGGGCATGGTGCCGTTGCCGTGCTGGACGGCGGGTTGCCCAAGTGGCTGGCCGAAGGCCGGCCGACCGATACCGGCAAGGCATCGCCAGTTCCGGCGGTGTTTCGCGCCACATTGGATCCACGTCAGGTGCGCACGCTGGACGACATGCGCCGTCTCGTGGCGGACGGCAGCGAGCAGGTGCTCGACGTTCGCGAACACGACCGCTTCGTCGGCGCGGTGCCGGAGAAACGTCCGGGCCTGCGCATCGGGCACATGCCGGGTGCGCGCAATCTGCCGTACCAGCATTTCAAGACCACCGACAACACGCTGCCCGATCCCGCGACGCTACGGGCGCTGTTTGCCAAGGCCGGCGTCGAAGCCGACAGACCGGTCGTCACCACCTGCGGCGGCGGCGTCGCGGCCGGCCTCGTGGCGCTCGGTCTCGAGCGCATCGGCCACACCGACTGGGCGCTCTACGACGGCTCGTGGAGCGAGTGGGCGGCACAGGACGACACACCGATCGACACCGGGGAGGCCTGACCGCCCGGAGCGCGAACGCCGGCGGCGCGCGCATTGCTGGCCGCCGGTCCGATTTCCTATGATGAACCACGACGGCGGCGCGATGCCGCCGTTTTTCTTGGGAGACAGCATGAGCCGCCCGCCGGTCTTGCGCCGCCAGTTGTTCGATACGTCGTTCTTCGTCTTTCTGGCCCTGGCGGTGCTGGGCGGGATTGGTG
>JAYQVF010000264.1:0-2956 GCA_038148335.1 Alphaproteobacteria bacterium
GTCTAGCAGGAAGGACGCCGGATGCGACAGCGACGGACCGTCCTACTCCGCGGCCAGTTTCGCTTCGTCCGCATAGCGCGGAATATCGAACCAGAAGGTCGTTTCGACATCCGGTTCGGACTCGAAACCGATCCTGCCGTCGTGACGCTCGACGATCAGCTTGCAGATGTTGAGGCCGAGGCCGGTTCCGCCGTGCCGCCGCGAGGTCGAGGAATCGGCCTGGGTGAACCGTTCGAAGATGCGGGCGCGGAATTCATCCGGCACGCCCGGTCCGTTGTCGGTCACGGAAAATCTCGCGACATCGCCCCGGGGCTCGACGCGCAACACGACTTCGCCGCCTTTGGGCGCGAACTTGATCGCATTGGAGATGAGATTGCTGAACACCTGCAAAAGCTGATCGCGATCGCCCCGAACGCTTGCGGCCACGCGTGAATCCGCCAGGACAAGACTGACGCCTTCGGTATGGGCAATGCCGATTGCCTGATCGATCGCGAGGCGGGACAGCGAGACCGCATCGAGCTTTTCGGCGCGTAGCGATATGCGCCCGGCCTCGATCCGCTCGATATCGAGGATATCGTTGATCAGGCGGATCAATCGGTCGCTATTGTTCGCGGCGATGCCGACGATCTCCTTGGCGCGATCCGAGACGTGTCCGACCATGCCGGATTCGAGCAAGGCAAGCGCGCCCTTGATCGAGGTCAGCGGCGTGCGCAGCTCGTGACTGACCGTCGAAACGAACTCGTTCTTCATGCGTTCGACCTGGCGTCGTTCGCTGACGTCGAGAACGGTAATCTGCACCGCTTCCTCGCCGCCCCACATCACGCGCTGGATATAGCTTTCGACCCAGATTTCGCTGCCGTCCTTGCGCAGCGCCGGGTGCACCGCCTCGCGGGTGAAGCCCGGCTGCTCGCGCATCCGGCGCGAGACCACCGCCGGGCGAACGGGTTCCGGGATCATCGTGTGCATGGGGCCGTAGGACAGCGCATCCTCCACCGAGTCGAAGCCGAAAATGTCGGCGAAGGCCTTGTTGCAATAGAGCGGCTCGAACTGGCGCTGGATGCAGATTCCCTGCACCGACCCTTCCGCGAGGTTGCGGAACTTGGCCTCGCTGTCCACCGCCTCGGCCTCGGCCCGGCGCAAAAGCTGGATCACGAGAAAGCCGAGGAGCGAGACCGGCAGGCTGACAAGGAAAGGCAACAGAAAGAACTGGATGCCGTAGGCCGGCCGGTCGATGTACCAGGGCTGTTCGAACCACCAGAAGGACAGCGCCACCATCGCGTTGGTCATCACAGAGATGGCCACGCCGATCAGCGCGGTCGACCACCAGATCCCCAACCGATCGAGGGTGCGTAGGGCGTTGCGCACAACCCAATCGACGGTCCGGTCTTTCACGGAGAATACGGGATCAGACAGGACGGCAGTCCCCCAAGGCCACCGGTTCACGTTCCGGCCGGATACTGTCCCGATTGGCCCGGATTTCCTAGACGGAAAAGGTAAAGGGCGGTCCCCCTCCAGGGCCAGCGGGGGGACCGCCTTACAAAAAGTACCAAGCGTTTTACTGAATGACCGGACCTTCGCACGGGGCCGCGCGCGGCGCTGTGACGCCCGTCACGTTTCGCGCCCTTTTGCCGGCGCCGATCCCCCCTGAATTACGGGTGTCGCGCATCCACCGCAGATTTCTGGGACTTTTTGCGGTTCCTCGCCCTAGGGCTTGTCCTGCGCGGTGATGAGTCGGTCGGCCTGGCCGGTCTGGAGATAGCGCACCACATTGGCGGCGGCGTGGCCCGCGGCGCGGCGCATGTAGTTGCCGGTCACCGCCGAATTGTGCGGCGAGCCCAGGACGTTCGGAAGGTCCATGAAGGGGAAGTTCGCGGTGAACCTGCGCTCCGCGAACGGTTCGCCCCACCAGGTGTCGAGGCAGGCCCAGAACGACGGATGGGCCACGAGGTGGGCATAGAGGTCGGCCTCGACGATGACGGGGCCGCGGGCGACGTTCACCAGCACGGCGTCGTCCTTCATGCGCGACAGACGGCCGGCATCGATCAGCCCCCGGGTCTCGGCATTGAGCCCGGCGCACAGGACGACGATGTCGGCACGGGGCAGGACGTCGTTCAGGTCGTTCAGCGTGCCGACGAAATCGACCGGCTCGTCGGTCTTGCCGCTGCGGTTGAGCGCCATGATCGAGACGCCGAAGGCGCGTAGCAGGTTCGCCGTCGCCTTGCCGATACCGCCGAACCCGACGATCAGCGCGGTCGAGCCGAGAAGCTCGCGTGTGGCCGGCGACCACTGGATCCATTCGCCACGCTGCAGCGCGGTGTGGCGGGCGAACAGGTCCTTTCGCGCGGCCAGGATCATGCCGACGATGTGCTCGGCCATCTGCAGCCCGAACGCCCCGCCGTTGTGCGCGACGAGCACGTCGTCTGGCACCTGGTCGAAGGGAATCATGTCGACCCCGGCGATCATCGTCTGGATCAGCTTGCCGCCGGCGCGCGACAGCTCGCCGCCCCCGACGTCGCGCTGCACGAGCTTGTCGCCGGTGCGCGAGGTCGCGCCGGCGACGAGATCGCGGTTGAGCACGCGGACGATGACGGCCCGCGCACGGTCGAACGCCGCGGCGCGCGCCGCGTCGTCGAGAGCGGGCAGGAAGCAGACCTCGGCATGGGCCTGCAGCGACGCGACCAGCGCCTCCTTGACCTCGGGATCGGGTTCGAACGCAACGGCAACCAGCGGCAGGGACATCTAGGCTCTACTCCGAGCTTCAGGCCAGACGCGGGTTGAGCGTCGGCGTTGCGGAAAAATTGATGGCGATGGAGATGCGCACGTCGTTGCCGGTATAGGGCCGCACCGCGTGGCTGACGAAGGACGGGAAGATCACCATCATGCCTGCGCGGGGCTGGATCACTTCCGAGGCGCCCAGCGACAGCCCGCCGGCGAAGTTGAAGGCGAGCAGCGGCGC
>JAYQVF010000265.1:0-2909 GCA_038148335.1 Alphaproteobacteria bacterium
TCGAGATCGACGGGGCACCGCCTACCCCCACGGTCGGGTCTTGAACTCCGAGACCGGTTCCACCTTCTGCCAATATCCAGACGGCATTTGCTCCCCCTTCCTTCGCGTTGTCCCGTGGTTGTCGCCCGTGTGCTCCTGCGATCAAGTAACACACACAGTCTGAAGGTCGTGGGTTCGATCCCTCCTCAAGCAGGGGCGCGGTCCCGTCTGTGGCCCTTGGACCGTCAGCGCGCGGCGGGAACTGGCCTTGCGAGGGTTTCTAGGCTCCGGATCCAACACTGGATGTGATCGGCATCGCCTCACCTGAGCGCTCGGAATCGAACATGTAATCGCGCGTCGTGGGCACCGTGTCGAACTGCTTTGAGATCTGTATCTGAAATACCACCAAGCCGTCGTGGCGAAAGCCCTTTTCACAGGACGTCAGATACAGTTCCCACATACGACAGAATCGCTCGTCGTAAATTGTGGCGATGCGTTCTCGGTTGGCAACAAAGCGCTGCCGCCAATGTTTCAGCGTTGCGGCATAGTGCAGGCGCAGGATTTCTACGTCCGTCGTGAAAAGGCCGGATGTCTCCACGACGGCCATGATCTCGGACAAGGTTGGCACGTCGGTGCCCGGGAAAATGTACTTGCGGATGAATGGATTGACGGGGGCAGGGGCATCCAGGCGTCCGATCGTGTGAAGCAGCAATATCCCGTCGTCGTTCAGCAGTGCCCGGATCTTGGCGAAGAACTCCGCGTAGTGGCGTTTGCCGACGTGCTCGAACATGCCGACCGAGACGATCCGGTCGTAGAGGCCCCGCTCTTCGCGATAATCCCGCAAGTGAAAACGAACGCGCTGTCCGACCCCCGCTTTTTTGGTGCGGTCCTGGCTGTGGGCGAGTTGTTCCTTGCTGAGCGTCAGCCCGTCCACGGTGCATCCCGCGGTCTGTGAAAGATAAAGCGCCATGCCGCCCCAGCCGGAACCAATGTCTAGGACCCGTAACTGGGGGCGATCGAGCAGTAGCTTGGCGGCGATATGTCGCTTCTTCTGTAGCTGTGCGTCTTCAAGTGAGTCCGCGTCACTCTGGAAGTAGGCGCAGGAGTACTGCCGATCTGAGTCGAGGAACAACGCGTACAATTCGTCCGATAGATCGTAGTGATGGGCGACGTTCTGCTGCGCTCGATTCAAAGGGTTGTGCTGCTGTAGGCGGCGACCTTGGCGCCCGAGTGTTCGCGCGATTCGCGCAACAGGGTGATGCTCGAATTGCGGATAGTTGAGAAGCAGGACCTCGAGCATGTCGCCGACTGTGCCCTCTTCGATGACGATCAAGCCGTTCATATAGGCTTCGCCGAGGACCAGGGACGGATTACCCAGCAGCAGGCCAAATTCGCGCAATTTGGGGGAAAGGCGGACCGTGCAGCGTGGCGAGCCACCGTCGCCAAGGCTTTGACGGCGGCCATGGCCATCGATCAGAACCAGTGTTCCGCGCTGGACAATCCTTCTCAGGAACCACGAAATCAGCATCCGCGAATCGCCTCCCGGTATTGCGGCGAAAGTATCGTGAAATGGTGTGTTGTGGGAAACGGCACCTTGGCTGCGTTAGTTGGGGCGCCGCGCAGGTTGCTGGAGAACAACCGCCTCGCCCGTCGGCCGGTCCTGCAGCGCCTTTTGAGCGGCGCGCTCAGAATCCAGCAACATCTCGACGCACCACGCTCTATATCATTCCAAGTGATAGTGGCCCACGGCCGACACCATTGCAACGTCCGCAGCATTCGCGCCTCTGGTCATGAAAATGCCGCGCTGCAAAGCTGGATCTCGATCCAGGCAAGAGGTCTGGTTCGGCGCGTCAGCCTTCGTTGGTGGCTTGCAAACGCGGTCGTCCGCCGCCGATGGTGACGCGATGCATGACGCGGCGAAAGCCGTGATAGTCGTTGATCGGGTTGTGCTGGGTGGCGTAGTTGTCCCAGAAGGCGAGGGCGCCGGGCGTCCATGCGAAACGGCAGGTGAATTCGGGTCGTGTCAGGTGCGGGAATAGGAACTGCAAAAGCGGTTCGCTTTCCTCCGGCGTCAGTTCCTTGAATTGTTCGGTATGGGCTGCGTTGACGAAGAGCGCCTTGCGGCCGGTGCGCGGGTGCGTGATTACGGCCGGGTGTTCAGCGACGAGTTGCCTGCGTACGCCTCCCTGGTCCCTGATGCGGTCTTCCCGGGTCCTAGAAACCTCTGCCTTGGCGGAATTCTGCACGACCGTCAGCGTCTCCAGGAAGGCCTGCAACCGCGGCGATAGCGTCTCGTAGGCGAGGTGCATGTTGGCGAACAACGTGTCGCCGCCATAGGGCGGCAGCTCGACGGCGTAGAGGAGTGCGCCCATCGGCGGTTCCTCGAGATACGTCGTATCCGCGTGCCAGAGGCCGCCGAAGTTCACTCGTTCACCCGCGTTCTTGATCACCGGGACGACTTCGTCCGTTCCGTCGAGGCCCTTGACCATGGGGTACGGAGTCGGCAAGCCGAACCGTGACGCGAAGGCGGCCTGACGCTGCGGCGTCAGCGCCTGGTCGCGAAAGAAGATGACGTGATGCTCGTTCAGCGCCTGGGTGATTTCCTCGATCACCTCTGGCGGCAGATCAGCAGAGACATCGACTCCGGATATCTCGGCGCCGATCGCGCCGGCGACTCGCCTGACCTGAATGCGCCGGTAGGCCGAAAACGACTTCGGGGGCTCCCATTCGTTCAGCATTTCTGGTGACTACTCCCGTTCGGCGTCTCAATACGCTGCGGCGCCGCCCAGTCTAGCGTGACTTTTGATCTGTCGCATCGCGCCTGGAGCCACCGCGGGGCTCAATGGCCGGAACAAGGAGGTTGCCATGTCGCGTATGGAGTGCCCCCACTGAAGTGGTCCACCCATTGGGATAGATTTATCCCGTTTCAG
>JAYQVF010000266.1:0-2901 GCA_038148335.1 Alphaproteobacteria bacterium
ATTTACGCCCAAACCGTCAGGCAGGCAACTGTAGCCCAGTTAACGTGACAACACCTCGCCTCGCGCCGCGCCACGACGCGATCGTCAAGCACCTGATCTATCCGGTGCCCGATCCGGAACTGCCCTTTCTCGGCATTCACCTCACGCGCATGATCGGCGGCTATGTTACTGTCGGGCCGAACGCCGTATTGTCGTTGGCGCGGGAGGGATACAGCAAGACGTCGTTCAATCCGCGCGACGTGGCAGCGCTGGCGTCCTTCCCCGGTTTCTGGCGCACGTTGGCCCAGAATTTGTCTTCGGGGCTGACTGAGATGGCGAATTCGGTGTTTCGCCAGCGCTACCTCAAGGCCTGCCAACGCTATTGCCCTTCGCTGGACATCGACGACCTGCAGCCTCACCCTCCGGGGGTCCGCGCCCAGGCGGTGATGCGCGACGGAACGCTGGTCCACGATTTCCTGATCCTCAACACGGCGCGGACGATCCATATCTGCAACGCGCCGTCACCCGCAGCGACCTCGGCTATGCCGATCGCCGAGCACGTGCGCATGTTGGCCGCAGACACCTTTAAGCTGAGGGGCAGCGCCAAAGCGCCGGTCTGACAAAGCCATACGAGTCAAGGAGAAAGAGAAGCATGAGCGACAGCCAATGGCAGGCCGATCCGCTGGTCTGGGGCCACGGTCCCCGCATCGTCGAAATGTTCCTGGAGCCGACTTGCCCGTTTTCGGCCAAGGCTTTCGCGAAGCTGGAGCCACTGCTCGAAAAGGCCGGCGAAGATCGCGTTACGGTGAAGATCCGCATCCAGTCGCAGCCCTGGCACCTGTTTTCCGGAATCGTCACCCGGGCGATCCTCGCCGCCTCGACCGGACCGGGTGGCCGCGAGGCGGCAAGGACGGTCATGAAGGCGGTCTTTGCCCGTCGCGAGGAATTCGAGTTCGAACATCACTGCTCCGGGCCTAATCTCGCCAGCACGCCGCGGCAATTGATCGCCCGGATCGAAGCACATAGCGGGATCGCGGTGGCCGAGCCCTTTCTCATTCCCGATCTCGATTGCGAGATGAAGTGGCACGCCAGATATGCGCGACAGAACGGCATCCATGTTAGCCCGACATTCATGGTTGACGGCCTCGTTCAGCCACAGATGAGCAGCGGTGATCCGGTCGAAAACTGGATTGCGGCGATCGGTCTCGTCTAGTTCGAACAGCATGGAACTGCCGAACTGCCTCTACTGCTCGCGCTCAGCAACCGGCATGCCAGCGATCGAAGGTCTGCCTCGGAATGCCGAGCTTGTCGAATGTCTGCCTGGCCGATAGGTGCAGGAACGCGATCGCGCCTTTCCACCGCCGACAGTGAAACGCCCGCTCGTGTCGGTTCATGGCAGCTTGGCTGCGATCACATCGATCTTTTCGATCTGAGGTGGCGCGCGAAAAAGCTCTTCCGCGCGCGTCGTCAATGCATCCGCTACCTTCCCTGCCAGGTGGGCGTCGCGGCCGGCATCGTCCGGGAATGCATCGAAGATGCCATATGTCATGGGACCATCTTGATCGCGAACCAGGCCTTCGTTGCCGGTTCCGCCTCAGGTAACGACGGCGGTCAAGGACTCGTCAGGGCGCGCCAACGAAGCGGGCCATCTGGTCGATCGTACCCGAGCTGGGGCAGAGCGGTCCGGTGAGATCGTGCGACAGGCGGTCATCGCCATGGAGGCTATCGAAGCATCATCCAACGAAATCGGTAACATCATCGGCGTCATCGACGATATCGCGTTCCAAACCAACCTTCTTGCGCTAAACGCTGGCGTTGAAGCGGCTCGCGCCGGTGAAGCCGGGAAGGGATTCGCGGTTGTCGCTCAGGAGGTTCGTGAACTCGCCAAGCGTTCGGCCACGCCGCCAAGGAAATCAAGGCTCTCATCACCGTTTCGGGCGAAAGAGTGCGTGACGGTGTTTCGCTCGTAAACCAAACGGGGGAAGCCCTTAATACGATCGTTTCGGAGGTGAGGTTAGTGAACGACAATGTCGCGACCATTGTCGTATCCTCTCGCGAACAATCGACCGGCCTGACTGAGATCAACAGCGCCGTCAACCTGATGGATCAGGGCACGCAGAAGAATGCCGCGATGGTGGAGCAGACTACGGCGGCAAGCCACAGCCTTGCAGCTCAAGCAGCGGCACTAACGAAACTGCTCGACCAGTTCAAATTGCAAGACGGCTACCAGTCGAGGAGCGCCGAAATGGTAGTAGACGGCAATGCGTCTAAGGCCCCATCGTTTAACTGGATCTCATGCGGACGTAAACCGCGCCGCTTGATCCCGTCCTGAAAGCGCCATCGGTCGCAGGGCGGCCGGTGGCTTTTTCCTTGTTCTGAACCTTTCAGAGTGTAGTCCGCTCACGGGGCCAGAACCGTCTCTTTTAAGACACACTCGCGCTGCGTGACCGCCCGGCGAAAGATGTCTGCCGAACGAAAGCGTGATTATCGTCGGCGCATTGGGTGTGATCGTAGGGACCGGCAATAAAAAACCTCTGCCCACTGTCCGAATGCAGCGTTCCGGTAATTGAAGAGCGGGCAGGTTGCACAAGCGAACGATTGCTCGGCAGATGACGTAAATTTGACCAAAAGACTCTGGTCACGCCTTGTCGCGATCCACCACAATCGATCCGTCGGCCCAGTTCTTTCCGATCTGGGGCAGGTTCGTCTCGATCCAGTCTGCCAGGCAGCGAACCTGGGCGGCGGCTTCCTCGCCAAGCGGTGTCAGCGAATAGTCAACATGCGGCGGCACCACCTGGAAATCCCGTCGAAGGACGATGCCATCCGCCTCCAGAAACTGCAGGGTCTGTGCAAGCATTCGCTCACTGACGCCACCGATCTTCCGTCGAAGGTCGCTGAAGCGATGGGTGCCGCCCTGTAGCG
>JAYQVF010000267.1:0-2888 GCA_038148335.1 Alphaproteobacteria bacterium
CTATTGAGCCATGGCCCATGCCGTGATCGCGACGTTCGATCCGGCGGCGGAACATCAAATCCGCGCACTGTGGGCGGCGCTCGCCAACAACGACATCGACTCTTCGATGACCGCTCGCGGCGTGGCGCCGCACCTCACCCTGGCGGTCTACGACGACGCGATGGAAGGACCGCTGATCGGCAGGGTCAGCGACTTCGGCGCGCGCACGGCGCCCTTCGGCATCGCCTTCGATCGCATCGACATGTTCGAGGGCCGCGAAAGCGTTCTGTTCCTGGCGCCGCAGGCCAGCCCGCGGTTGCGCAAGCTGCACGAGGGCTTTCATGATCATGCCTTCGGCACCGGCACCTGCCATGATCACTACCGGCCGGGCGCCTGGGTGCCGCATGCAACGCTCGCCATGGCGATGCGCAAGAAGCAGGTGCGCCGCGCCGCGGACCTGTTCGACGGCACCTTCGAAACGATTACGGCGCGCCTTGTCGGTCTCCAGATCGTGCGCTTTCGCCCGGCCGTCCGCTTCGAGAGCGTTGCCGTCGTCCATCGCGCGCCGTTCGGCGGCAAGGTTGCCACGGGCTAGTGGCCGCAGGGCGTGCGCGGCAAGGGCCGTCGTGTGCGCGCCGGTGGCGCTGCGCTACGTTTGTCGGGGGAGGAAGTCATGACCGATTCGAAAAAGGGTAGCGACCTCAACGCCTACCGCATCAAGACGACGCCGGACGTTTTCGACGCCTTTCGCATCGCGCTCGGCTATCGCGTCGGCAACCTGATCTTCCTGTCGGGGCAGGCGTCCATCGACGAGAACGGCGAACTGGTCGGCGTCGGCGATTTCGACCGCCAGGTCGAACAGACCTTCGCCAACATCAAGCGCGTGCTCGAGGCGGCGGGGTCGTCGATGGAAAAGATCGTCAAGGTGACGATCTATCTGACCGACATGGCGAACTTCCCCAAGATCATCGAAGCGCGCGGCAAGTATTTCAAACAGCCGTGGCCGGCGGACACGATCGTCGAGGTCGGCGCGCTGGGACTGCCCGAACTGCAAATCGAGATCGAAGTCGTGGCCCTGATCGAGGGCGAAGTGATCGGCTGACGCCGCAAGGAGATTTGAACGTGGCTCGCAAGACCAAACAGAGCAAGGCAGGCAAGAAACCGGCGCAGGCCGATTCGTTCTGGGAGACGCGCCAGCGTGGCAGCAACGAAATGACCGGCGGCATGGTGATCAGTCGGACCCTCAAGGGTCTCGGCATCAATTCCGTGTTCTCGCTTGCCGGCGCCTCGCACACCTACTTGCTCGACGCGATGGACAAGGACGACTTCGCCATCGTCTCCGGCCGCCACGAGGCGGCGACCGTCGCTGCCGCCGACGGCTATGCGCGCGTCACCGGCAAACCAGGCATCGCGCTGATCATTTCCGACCAGGGCATGCCCAATGCGGTCAGCGGCATTCTCACGGCCTACGAGGCCTGCTCGCCGGTAATCGTCATCGTCGCGCGGCTGCCCACCAACTGGATCCAGGCGGCTGGCGAGGTCGACCACGACGCGCTGGCGCTGGTGCGGCCCATCACCAAATGGGCGCGGACGGTGCACGAGGCGGGGCGGCTGCGCGAGTACGTCGAAACCGCCTATCGCCAGGCGACCACCGGCCGCCCGGGCCCGGTCGTCCTGCAGGTGCCGCAGGAGTTTCTCGCCGCCACCGTCCAGAACGTCGAGGAACTCGACGCGCCGGTGACCAAGGCGATTCGCCCCGGGCCGTCCGCCGACGCCGTCAAAGCCGCGGCCGATCTGCTGGTCAGGGCCAAACGGCCGATGGTGATCGCCGGGTCGGGCGCCATGTGGTCCGGCGCCGGCGCGGCGCTGCGCGCGCTGTCGGCGGGATGGAACCTGCCGGTACTCGGCAATGCCGGCGGTCGCGGCCTCGTGCCCGAGGACGACAAGCTCGGCTGGTCGTGGCCGTTGGCGCAGGCGGCGGCCAAGGAGGCCGACGTCGTCATGTGGGTCGGCTCGCGCATGACCCAGCGCATGGGCTACGGCCTCGCGCCGCGTTTCGACGGCAAGGCGAAGTTCATCCAGATCGACATCACCGGCGAGGAGATCGGGCGCAACCGCGCGGTCGACGTGCCGATCGTTGCGGACGCCGCGCTCACCGTCGCCGCCATCGTCGCCGAACTCAAGGCGCGCAAAGCCAAACCGAAAGCCGCGCCAAAGTGGCTCAGGGACGCACTGGCGGAACGCCTTGCCTTCATCGAATCGATCGGCCACGGCGACGACAACGGCATCCATCCCTATCGCCTGGCGCGCGAACTGATGAAGCGGATGCCCAAGGACGCCATCTACGTCGGCGACGGCGCCGACGTGCAGAACTGGATGCACGCCATCCTGCGTATCCGTACCGAGCGCGGCTTCATGGACCACTACCCGCTGGGCTCGATGGGCATCGGCACGCCGCTGGCGCTCGGCGCCGCCGCGGGTGCGGCGGAAATGGCCAAGGAAAGTGGCAAGCCGCCGCGTCCGGTCATCCATGTCACCGGCGACGGGGCCTTCGGCTTCTACCCCAGCGAATACAACGGCGCGATTCTGGCCGGCCTGAAGATCACCACGTTCATCTCGAACGACGGCGCGTGGGGTACAGAAAAGCACGGCCAGATGCAGGCGATCAGCCGCCAGGTCAACACGCTGTTCGGCGAGGTGCACTACGATCTGATCGGCAAAGCGTTCGGCTGCCATGCCGAGCGCGTCACCGAACCGTCGGAACTCGGCGCCGCCATGGACCGTGCCCTCAAGGCGAAGCAGGCAGCGGTGGTCGACGTCGTGACCGACCCCGAGGCCGGCGCGCTGCGCAAGGCCGACCCGCGGGTTCAGATGATCGCCTTCTCCGACCTCGTCGCCAGCCGCAAGTC
>JAYQVF010000268.1:0-2817 GCA_038148335.1 Alphaproteobacteria bacterium
GCCCCGGCCTTCGTCGTCGGCAGTATCGTCGGCGGCATCGCGACGCCGACCGAAGCTGCGGCCGTCGCGGTGTTCTTCACGCTTTTCCTTGGCGTCTTCGTCTATCGCAACATGGGCTGGCGCGAGATCGTCGAGTCGGCCGGCATCGCCGCCGTTTCGTCGTCGGTCATCATGCTGACCGTGGCGACCTCGCAGATCTTCGCCTTCCTCGCGGTGCGCGAGAAGCTGGGCGAGATTCTGACCAACGCGATGCTCGGCATCTCGGACAACGTCTATGTCCTGCTGTTCATCGCGAACCTGCTCATGCTGTTCCTCGGCATGTTCATGGAAATCCTGCCGATCATGCTGATCCTGGCGCCGATCCTGTTCCCGCTGTTCGGCGGAATGGGCGTCAGCGACGTCCATCTGGGCGTGGTCATGGTCCTGAACCTCATGATCGGCATGATCACGCCGCCGATCGGCCTCAACCTGTTCGTGCTGTCGGCCATCGCCAAGGTCGGCGTGATCGAGATTTTCCGCTACGCGGTGCCCTATTTCGTGGCCCTTCTGGCGGTTTTGGCCCTCATTACGTATGTTCCGCAAATCACTCTGTTTCTCGCGGACCTCGTAATTCCTGTAAAGTAACCGGTGGAGAGCCGGAAAATCGGCAACACTCAAGGGAGGATTAAATGACCGATTTCATCATTACCCGTCGCGACGCGATCAAGACCACCGCCGGTGTGATCGCGGCCGGCACCGTGATGGGCGTGCCCAGCGTCGCGCTGGCCGCCAATTTCAAGTACGGCACGGCTGCCGCGCCGTCGTCGATCTCGGCCCGCGCCGCGACCGACCTGTTCAAGGCGGTTGCCGAGCGGACCAACGGCGAGATCGTCTTCGAAGTCTTTGCCGGCAACCTCGGCATCGGCGAAAAGGAAATGCTCGAAGGCGCCGCGCTGGGCACCGTCGATGGCACGGGCACGGCCTATACCGGTACGCGCGAATTCGACGTCTTCTACGCACCCTACTTCTTCCGCGACAGCGACCACGCCTATCGCGTGGCCAACGGTCTTCTCAAGGACCAGACCCGCAAGGTCCTGCTCGACCGCTACAAGGTCCACTTCCTCGGCGTTGGCCGCGCCGGTCCGTGGACGCTGTTCCTGCGCAAAGAGATCGGCAGCTTCGACGACCTCAAGGGCATGAAGATCCGCGCCTCGCAGATCGAAGGCCAGGTCAAGGGTCTGAACCATCTCGGCGCAGAGCCGACCGTCATCGCCTTCAACGAACTCTACGGCGCCCTGCAGCAGGGCATCGTCGACGGCGCCTCGACGCTGGCGGCGCTGGCCATTCCGCAGAAGTTCTACGAAGTCTGCAAATACATCACGAAGAACGACTTCGGCCTCGGCCTCGACAAGTTCTACATCAGCTCGCGGGTTTGGGAATCGTTCAGCAAGAAGAACCAGGACATCGTCCAGGGCACCTTCGACGAGCTGGAGCCGGAACTCTATGCCAAGCGCGTGGCCGACGAACTCGGCCCGAGCTACGCCAAGTGGGAAGAGCTCAACGGTGCCGGCACGGTACTGACCCTCGACGCGACGGCTGCCCAGAAGGCCATGGCCCCGCTCAACAAGGAACTCGCCGACGAGATCTTCGGCGCAGGCACCTGGGCCAAGATCGAAGCCGCGTAAGCCGCTCTCGATCGTTACAGGCTTGGATGGGGCGCCTTCGGGCGCCCCATTTTTTTGCCTAGCGCGAGGCGACGCTCGGCGCCGGGCCGCTGGGATAGCCGGGATTTGGGGGGCAGATGCAAAGGTGGCGGAACGGCTCGTCGCCCAGCACCCGCCAAACGATGCGGCAGCCTCGCGGGATAAAATAGACCGAGCCGGTCTCGGCGATCACCGTGCCGGTTTCCTTCATCAGCGGCGGCAGATGGTAGGTGATCTCCGCGCGGCCCTTGGTCACGTAGTGAATCTCGTCGTGGCTCAGGGTCCACACGATGTCGGGGCCGGGATAGAAGTCCTCAAAGTTGATCTGGCAAGCAGGTTCGTTGATCCCGGTGTTGACGGCGCGGTAGCGCGATCCCTCGATGAACGGAAAAACCTTGTCGGCCGCCGTATCGAGATCGGAATCCTCGACATTGTACAAAGCGAAGCGCGACCATTTAATAGCGTCCACGCGAATGTCCTCCCTAGCATGAATGGAACGACGGCATGCCGAACGCACCCGACTTCACCGCCATGATCCTCCTAAGCTACACGCCCCGCGCAGGTATCGACATGGCCGAGTACGAGGCCTGGCTCCGGGCCGTCGACAATCCGTTCTTCAACGGCGTGCCGGGCATCGCGCGCTACACCAACTGGAAGATCACCGACGCGGGCAGCCCGAGGCCCTTTACCCATTTCGACTTCATGGGACTCGACAGCGTCGCCAGCGCCGACAGCGTGTGGCAGAACCAGGACGTCAAGGACTTCACAGCGGAATGGCGCCGCCTGTGGGGACAGGGACCCGACGCGGCCGACCTCTCGGTCAACGCCCATGTCTACCTGTTCGAGAACGAAGCCGGCGCCGGGATCGCGCGCGCCGACACTGTGGTGGTGACGATGGCGCAAGACCCCGTCGCCAACGCGCCCGCCGCCGAGCGCTGGCGGCTGGTCAAACCGGTGCGCGGCGGACCGCGGTTCCACCACCTGCGGGTGCGGACCGGATCGCAATCCGCTCTGGGCAGCGACGACGTGGCGGCTGTCTTGCTTGCCGGACCGGCGTAGCCGCTGCAGGCGACCTCATGACCGCCGTGCGATGACCATGTAGCGCGGGAATGCCGGCGCCTCGAGCCACAGGGCG
>JAYQVF010000269.1:0-2799 GCA_038148335.1 Alphaproteobacteria bacterium
GGCCCAGGTCGTTCAGGCCTGTGTCGTGACGCTGGACCCCATCGAAAGCGCGATCGAGGAGACCTTCGAACTGCGCTATGTGCCAGACCTGAATCAGGAGGCGCGGCGGGAGGTCGAGGTCGAGCCCGGCGATGACGATATCGAGCCGTTCGACGGGACGTCCGTCGATCTCGGCGCGACGGCCGCGGAATACCTTGCTTTGGCGATCGATCCCTATCCCCGCAAGCTCGGGGCGGAATTCGCAGAAGAGAGCCGCGCCGAGGCCAATACCGGCCCCTTCGCAGAACTGGCAAAGTTGCGAAACAACATCTGATTACTCGAGATATAATCCTTCGAACAACGGTAGGTAGTCATGGCTGTCCCCAAGAAGAAAACGACCCCGTCACGTCGGAACATGCGCCGTTCGCACGACGCCATCGCGTCGCGCAACAGCGCCGAGTGCCCCAATTGCGGGGAACTCAAGCGACCGCATCACGTCTGCACGTCGTGCGGGTACTACAACGGCAAGGAAGTCACTGAAGGCAGTGACGCGGCGTAGGTCGCTAGAGGCTTCAGCTTGACGCAGCCAATCACAATCGCGCTCGACGCGATGGGCGGTGACAAGGCTCCTGGCATAGTCGTCAAGGGCATCGACATCGCGCGCAAGCGGCACCCCGACGTCAACTTCCTTCTCTTCGGCGATGAGCGACGGATCGCGCCGATCCTGAAGCGGTTTCCGAAGATCGGCGACCGCTGCCAGATCAGGCATGCGCCCCAGGTCATCTCGGCGGAGGACAAGCCGTCTCATGCCCTGCGTCGTGGCAAGGACAGCAGCATGCGCCTCGCCATCGATGCGGTGCGCGACGGCGAGGCGGGGGGCGTGGTGTCGGCCGGTAACACGGGCGCGCTCATGGCCATGGCGAAGGTTGTTCTCAAGACCGTCGAAGGGATTGACCGTCCGGCGATGGCCGGCGTCCTTCCCACCCGTCGGGGCGAGAGCGTGATTCTCGACCTCGGAGCCAACGTCGAGTGCACCGCCGAGAATCTCGTTCAGTTTTCGATCATGGGCGCTGAGTTTGCCCGCAGCGTGCTCGGCGTGCGTCGCCCGATGGTGGGCCTGATCAACGTCGGCACCGAGGAACTGAAAGGGCACGACGACGTCAAGCTGGCGGCGCAGATTCTGCGCGAGTCGGAAGGCCTGCCGCTTTCCTTCGAAGGTTTTGTCGAAGGCGACGACATTGGGCAGGGGACGGTCGATGTCTTCGTCACCGATGGGTTCTCCGGCAATATCCTGCTCAAGTCGATCGAGGGGACGGCAAAGTTCTACAGCGACATGTTGCGCACGGCGTTCCGGCGGTCGGTGATGTCGCGTTTCGGCTACCTGCTGGCGCGCCCCGCGCTGCAGGCGATCCGCAAAAAGGTCGATCCGCGGACCTACAACGGTGCGCTGTTCGTCGGCCTCAACGGCGTGGTGGTGAAGAGCCATGGCGGTACCGATGCGATCGGGTTCGCCAATGCGATCGGCGTTGCCGCCGATCTGATCCGCGGCCGTTTCAACGAGCAAATCGTCAGCGATCTCCAGACCCTCTCGAGCCAGGCGGCACCGAGTTCCGAGGCCGCCGTCTCGTGACCGTCGTCAGGTCGGTCATTCAGGGGTGCGGCTCGTATCTCCCGGCCCAGCGCGTCACGAATGACGAGCTCGCCAGGAAGGTCGAGACGTCCGACGAGTGGATTCGGGCCCGCACCGGCATCCGCCAGCGCCATATCGCCGGCGAAGGCGAACTTGCTTCGGATCTCGCGCTCAAGGCGGCGCAGAAGGCTCTGGCCCAGGCCGGCATGTCCCCGGAAACCGATCTCGATTTGATCGTTCTGGCGACAACGACACCCGATGAGACTTTTCCCGCGACGGCGACGACCCTGCAACGATCTCTCGGCATGCACCGGGGCGCCGCATTCGACGTGCAGGCGGTGTGCTCCGGTTTTGTTTATGCGCTTACCGTGGCGGACAGCCTGCTCAGGACCGGTCAGGCACAGACGGCGCTTGTCGTCGGCGCCGAGGTGTTCTCCCGCATTCTCGATTGGGAAGATCGCGCAACCTGCGTCTTGTTCGGCGACGGTGCGGGGGCGATTGTTCTCAGGGCGGAGCAGGGAGCCGGCACCAACTCCGACCGCGGCGTTCTAGCCAGCAAGCTCCATTCCGACGGACGGATGCACGATGCGCTGTACGTCGACGGCGGGCCCGGACGGACCGGGACCGTGGGGCATGTGCGGATGCAGGGCAAAGAGGTGTTCCGGCACGCCGTCGTCAACATGGCCCAGGTCGTCGAGGAGGTCGTTTCCAACGCCGGGGTCGCTCTGGACGAGGTCGACTGGCTGGTGCCGCACCAGGCCAACAAACGGATTTTGGACGGAACCGCAAAGAAACTCGGGATTCCGCCGGAAAAGGTCGTCGTGACCGTCGACCAGCACGCCAACACCTCGGCGGGCTCGGTGCCGCTGGCCCTGGATGTTGCCGTCCAGGACGGCCGGATCAAGCGTGGCGATCTGGTCCTGATGGAGGCTATGGGCGGCGGATTCACGTGGGGTGCCTGCCTCGCCCGCTGGTAATTCCTCGAATTACTGCGGATTCCATGCAACATCAGCGTCGCGTCTTATCCCATTGATATCCCTTTGTTATTGACGGGGTATGCCCCCGCAGGTACCGTTTTGCCCGGCAGTGAGGGAGGGGAACCCGCTTATGGCAGGGAAAACGGTGACCCGTGCACAGCTGAGTGAGGCTGTGTATCAAGAGGTCGGCCTGTCTCGGAACGAGTCCGCGGA
>JAYQVF010000270.1:0-2789 GCA_038148335.1 Alphaproteobacteria bacterium
CCGCTCACCTTGTGTTGTGCCCCGCTCCGGCGGGGCCTATTTTTTGCACCGAGTTCCAACGAGAAACCGAGGACTGGGAGGTAGACGATGGCCGGAAGACTCAAAGGCAAGAAAGCTCTGATCACGGGCGCGTCGAGCGGGATCGGCGCCGGTGTTGCCGTCGCATTCGCCAAGGAAGGCGCCGACGTCGTCATCAACTATCCCAACAAGTCGCAGGAAGCGAACGCCAAGAAGGTCGCCGCCGCAGTCAAGAAGGCCGGGCGCAAGGCCTATCTGGTACAGGCCGACGTCTCCAAGGAGGCGCCGGTGAAGCGGCTGGTCAAGGAATCGATCAAGCACCTCGGCCGCATCGACATCCTGGTGAACAACGCCGGCATCGCGTCCGGCGCGCCGGTCGAGGCGATGCCGATCGCCATGTGGGACGAGATGATCGGCATCAACCTGCGCAGCGTGTTCCTCGTCACCCATTTCGTCCTGCCGCACATGTACAAGCAGGGGTCGGGCAAGATCGTCAACAACGCCTCGCAGCTCGCCTATCTGGGCTCGGCGGGACTGAGCCACTATTGCGCGGCCAAGGCCGGCATCATTGCGTTCACCCGGTCGCTGTCGCGCGAGATCGGCGACCGCAACATCAACGCCAACTGCGTCGCGCCCGGCGCGACCTACACGCCGATCCTCGACCACGTGGAAGAGGACCATCTCAAGGCCATCAAGGCCATGATCCCGAAGGGCGATCTCGCCCGGGTCGACCAGATCGTCCCTGCGTTCGTCTATCTCGCTTCGGAAGAAGCCAGCCACATGGTGGGACAGACGATCAGTCCCAACGGTGGCGACATGATGCTCTAGGGGAGATTGCACGTGGCGAAACGGCTCAAGGGCAAGGTCGCGCTGATCACCGGCTCATCGAGCGGCATCGGCGCGGGCGTCGCCAAGGCCTATGCCCGGGAGGGCGCCGACATCGTGCTCAACTACCCCGACAAGGCGGGCGAGCGCGACATATGGAAGATCAAGGAGGCGGTCGAAAAGGCGGGCCGCAAGGCCATTGTCGTCAAGGCCGACGTCGCCGAGGAGGCGCAGGTCAAGAAGATGGTCAATCAGGCCATCAAGACCTTCGGCAAGATCGATATCCTGGTGAACAATGCCGGCCATGCCGACCGCGGTGCGCTTGCGGAGGACATGACGGTCGAGCAGTTCGACCGCATGATTGCGGTCCATCTCAGGGGCCCGTTCCTGTGCACGAAATACGTACTGCCGCACATGTACGCCCAGGACTACGGCAAGATCATCAACGTCTCGACCCAGTTCGCCTTCGGTGGCACGCCGCTCTTTACGCATTACAACGCCGCCAAGGCGGGTGTGATCGCAATGACGCACACGCTGGCGCTGGAGGTCGGCGAGCGCAACATCAACGTCAATTGCGTGGCGATGGGCGCGACCTGGACGCCGATCGTCGAGCAGGTGCCGCCCGAGAAGCCGAAGATGGTTCTCGCCAAGCAGACCAAGCACCGCTTCGGCGACGTCGACAAGGACATCGTGCCGACCTTCGTATTTCTGGCCAGCGAGGAGTCGCGCTTCTACGTCGGCCAGACGCTCGGCCCCAACGGCGGCGACGTCTTCAGCTAATCAATCAGGGAGGAATCCATGGCAAAACCCATTGCGCTGGTCACCGGCGCCGGCATCGGAATCGGCGCGGCTTCAGCGGTTGCGCTCGGCAAGGAAGGCTACCGCGTCATCGTCACCGACATTCTCGAAAAGGAAGGCCGGGCCGTCGCGCGCAAGATCGCCCGTTCGGGCGACGCCGAGTTCCACTACATGGATGTGAGCGACACGGCGAACGTCAACGAGGTGATCGCTGCCGTCGAGAAGAAGTATCGCACGGCGCTGGACGTCGTCATCAACAACGCCGGTATCGC
The DNA here is from genome assembly GCA_038148335.1 of Alphaproteobacteria bacterium. Taxonomy (GTDB): domain Bacteria; phylum Pseudomonadota; class Alphaproteobacteria; order SHVP01; family SHVP01; genus CALJDF01. The sequence goes on from JAYQVF010000270.1 coordinate 1,914, forward strand.
CAAGACCATGCCGCTGCGCACGCTCAAGGACGAGGAGTGGGACTGGATCCACGAAGTCGATCTCAAGGGCATGATGCGCGTCGCCCGCGCCGCCGCGCCCAAGATGCGCAAGGCGAAGAAGGGGTCGTTCGTCTGCCTGTCGTCGATCGCGGGTTACGCCGTCGGCTGGGACCAGCACATTCCCTATTCGGCGGCCAAGGGTGGCATCGCCGGCTTCGTCAAGGGGCTCGCCATCGAACTGGCGGGCGACAAGATCCGCGTCAACGGCATCGCGCCCGGCCTGATCTGGACCGCGCAGGCGCTCGATCCCAAGCACTCGCTGGGGGCGAAGGGACTGAAGGCCGCGGCGCCGGGCGTGCCGCTCAAGCGCATCGGCCAGCCCGAAGACATCGCCAACGCGGTGTGCTTCCTCGTCTCGGAAAAGGCCAGCTACATCACCGGGCAGGTCATCACGGTCGACGGCGGACTGACCGTCGCGCTCTGAGCCGGCGGCGCGATGCGCCTCTACGGCGACCTCGTCGACTGGTATCCGCTGATCTCACGGCCGGAGGACTACGGCGAGGAGGCGGCGCATATCCTCGCGCTGTGCGCCGCCGGAGCCGACGGCAGGGTCGAAACCCTGCTGGAACTCGGGTGCGGGGCCGGGCACATGGCCTCGCACCTGTCGCGCCATGTCCGCTGCACGTTGAGCGACCTGTCGCCCGGAATGCTGGCGCTTAGCCGCGGTCTCAATCCGGGTTGCGAACACATTGTCGGCGACATGCGGACGCTGCGCCTCCGGCGCTCCTTCGATGCGGTGCTCATCCACGACGCCGTGGGCTACAATGCGACCCAAGCGGAACTCGCCGCGGCCCTCGCCCCCGCGTCATTCCACCA
>JAYQVF010000271.1:0-2787 GCA_038148335.1 Alphaproteobacteria bacterium
CAGTGAGGAGACCCACGGCGATGAGCGCCGAGGTCCCGATAAGTGCCTTTTTCATTTCTACCTCTCTCAGAGACGTCTGGCGGCAGTGCCGCCAGACGCTTGTTGTCGTTACGTACTTGGACGCGGGCATTAGAGGCCATGGCCCGGGGCCAAGCAAGCATTAGAGGGAAGTTGCTGTGTCTTTATCCGCGCACTGTGGCGGCGAAGTCACAATGTCGATTTGTCTTTTGCTTTCCGGGGTTTGCGCCGGGACATGCACGTCGCGACACAGGACTACCGAGGCGGGAAATGCCGCCGGAAGAGAGGCAAGTCTAAACTACAGGTTGTAGTCCGTCAGCTGCATGTTCCACGCGATGGTGACGCGCTCGCCCTTGCCGACGAAGGGATGGACCATGTGGCGTAGCCAGCTCGGGAATACCACGATCATGCCGGGCTGCGGATCGATCAGCACCGGCTGGCCGAACGGCGTGGTCGCCATCGGCATCATCTCGACCGCGGTGCGCGGATCGTAGAGTTCGAGGCGGCCCGACGTCGGATGATCCGCGTCGGGCTTGCCGGTTTCGATGTAATAGACCCCCGACCAGACGCAGCCGGGATGGGTATGCATGCGATGGTAGCCGCCGTTGCGCAGGATGTTCGCCCACGCCGAGATGGTGGCGGTCGCCTTGAGACCGCCGTCGGCCTGACCGGTGGTCGGCACCGAGATCGACTTGACCGCCTCGACGATGAAGTCGCGCAGCTGGCCGATTTGGGGTTCGGGCCACCCCATGACGTCTTCTTTGGAGTGCCAGCCCCCGACCACGCTCTTGCCGATGCCGACGTCCGTCTTTTCCCGCTTGCGGATGATCTCGCGGAGCCTGGGGTTCAGGCGGTCGGCGTCGGGATGGACGCGCTGCAGGACCGGGGTCGGCCACAGGAGCCGGATGCCGCCGTCGAGTTCTACCTTGATCCGCATTGCGTTGACCGACCCTGCGCAGCTATGCCGCAGCTTACAAATGCCATAATAATGCCTAGGTTGTAGCATGAATCCGGGGCACAAGGCCGGTGCGGCGCAGGGGAGCTAAGGAGACGATTACGATGAAGATCGCGAGCCACACGGTTGCGACGATCAGGTGGACCGTCGTGGCCACGGCCCTGTTCGCTCTTGCGGCCTGCGGCAACTTCCAGCGCGGCGAGAGCGAGGACTACGTCGACGTCGGCCGCGGCGCAGCCGTTCCCGAAAGCGTGGCGAACTCCGCGCGGGGCGGGCGTCTGCTTGGGCCGGAGGGCTTCACCATCTTCAGCCGGGGCGGCGACGAGGAAGGCCAGGGCGGGGGCGGCATCGGCGTCAACAGTTTCCTGTGGCGCGCCTCGCTCGACACCATTTCCTTCATGCCGCTCGCCTCGGCCGACCCGTTCGGCGGCGTCATCATCACCGACTGGTACAGCCCGCCGGAAACGCCGAACGAGCGGTTCAAGATGACGGTCTATATCCTCGATCGCCGCTTGCGGGCCGACGGCATTCGCGTCGCGCTGTTCCGCCAGCAACGTACCGGCGCCGCCGAATGGGCCGACGTCCAGTCTTCGGGCGAAACCGCGGTGACGCTCGAAAACGCCATCCTCACCCGCGCCCGCGAACTGCGGATCAACTCGACGGTCAGCGGCCGCTAGACACAGGCCTGCGGTAGGGCCGGTTCGCCCGGCGGCGCTTGCAGCGGATGCGGCAACCGCCTAACAACAGGGCCTGAAAACGGCTTGAACCCCATGTTGTACCCCTGATGACGACCCAAGAGATCGAGCGTTACAACGCCGGCGAGACCGAGGCCCGCTGGCAAAAGGCCTGGAACGAAAAGAAGGTATTCGAGGCGTCTGAGGATCCGGGCCGGCCGAAGTACTACGTGCTCGAGATGTTTCCCTATCCGTCGGGCCGCATTCACATGGGGCACGTGCGCAACTACACGCTCGGCGACGTCGTCGCGCGCTACAAGCGCGCCAAGGGATTCAACGTGCTTCATCCCATGGGCTGGGACGCCTTCGGCCTGCCGGCGGAGAACGCCGCACGCGACCAGGGCATTCATCCCGCCAAGTGGACCTACGACAATATCGCCAACATGAAGGCCGAGTTGAAGAGCATGGGGCTCTCGCTCGACTGGTCGCGCGAAGTGGCGACGTGCCACCCCGGCTACTACCGGCACCAGCAGCAACTCTTCCTCGAAATGCTGGAAGCGGGCCTCGTCTACCGCCGCAAGTCGGTGGTGAACTGGGACCCGGTAGACGGCACCGTGCTCGCGAACGAGCAGGTGATCGACGGGCGCGGCTGGCGCTCCGGCGCGCTGGTCGAAAAACGCGAACTCAGCCAGTGGTTCTTCAGGATCACCGCATTCAACGAGGAGCTGCTCGCCGCACTCGGCACGCTCGATCGCTGGCCCGACCGCGTGCGTCTCATGCAGGAGAACTGGATCGGCCGGTCCGAGGGCGTCCGTCTGAAGTTCGATCTCAAGGAACGCGACGACCAGCTCGAAGTCTATACGACGCGGCACGACACACTGTTCGGTGCGACGTTCTGTGCGCTCGCAGCCGACCATCCGCTCGCGAAACAAGTTGCCGAGAGCGATTCGAAAGCGGCCGACTTCATCGCCGAGTGCAACCGCATGGGCACCTCCGAGGCCGTCATCGAACGGGCCGAGAAGAAAGGCTACGACACCGGGTTGCGCGCGCTGCACCCGTTCGACGGTCGCGAGCTGCCGGTCTTCATCGCCAACTTCGTGCTGATGGAGTACGGCACTGGCGCGATCTTCGGCTGCCCCG
>JAYQVF010000272.1:0-2782 GCA_038148335.1 Alphaproteobacteria bacterium
CGGCGACATCCTGTCGATCATCGTGCGGCCGTCCGGCCCGGCGGCCGACGATGCCTTCGACGAGACCGTGGGGCAGCTCCTTGGGATTCTGAAAAAAGCCGGCTACGTCAGCCCGGTGCCGGAACGCGGCCCCGACATCGGGTCGCCGTTCGGGAGCAACCGGCTGATGAGCCGGCTGGCCGGCGGCCGTGGGCCCCTGCACCTGGTGCGGACCGTGGCGCTGACCCTGGTGTTGTGGCTCTTGTTCCGACTGCGTTTGCGCGTCGGCGGGTTCGATCCGGTGCACTACCGGCGCGCGGTCGGCGCCAACACGGACTTCCAGAAATACGACGACGGTCTCTACCTCACCATCGACTGCAGTCCGGCGATCGCCAGGGAGGTCGAGGACTTGCTCGACGCGGCGGAACGGCGCGGCATCCTGACCTACGGCCTGCATCGCCAGAAGGAAGCGCTGATGACCTGCATCGTGCCGTCTGTCGCCAACGATTCGCACCTGCATTTCCTCGACGGCGGCGGTGGTGGCTACGCCAGCGCGGCGGCGCGCCTCAAGGATGGTTAGCTAGCCGCGACCGCGGTAGGGCGGAACACCCTGGTCCGGTACCCATACACCGGCGGGCGGCGCGCCGGTCTGCCAGAACACGTCGATCGGAATGCCGCCGCGCGGATAGAAATAGCCGCCGATGCGCAGCCATTGCGGCGCGACCTCCGCGACCAGCCGCTGGCCGATGCCCGCGATGCAGTCTTCGTGGAACGCGCCGTGGTTGCGGAACGATCCGAGATAGAGCTTGAGCGCCTTGCTCTCGACCAGCCATGCGTCGGGCACGTAGTCGATGACGATGTGCGCGAAGTCGGGCTGGCCGGTCATCGGGCACAGGCTGGTGAATTCGGGGCAGGTGAAGCGCACGACATACGGCGTGTCGCGGCTGCCGTTCGGCACCTTTTCGATGACGGCGTCGTCGGGCGTGGCAGGCGTTTCGGTCTTGCCGCCGAGAATGGTCAGGCCGCTGGTGTCGGTCATGATGATGTCCTCACGGGTTGAAGTGGCCCCAGATGGTCCACAGGCCGATGGCGACGAAGCCGATCCCGGCGATCAGCTTCAGCGGGATCATGGTGAGAAAGCGTTCGGCCGTCGCGCCCAGCGCCACCGCCATCGCGGTCGAGGCGACCAGCGCCGCAGCGGCCGCGAGGAAGACGAGCAGCGGCCTGGTGTCGCGTTCGGCCGCGAACAGGACGGTTACGAGCTGCGTCTTGTCGCCGAGTTCGGCGAGGAAGACCGTGACGAAGATGACCCAGAGCTGACTCATGAGCGGTGCTTTCGTTGCTGATGGGGCGGAATAGGGATGGTGCTGAGGTGTTTACAGGATTGCGGGCGGCAATGCCGCCTGTCCATGCCCTTGGAAAGCGGCGTGCTGCCGTCGATCAGGTTCCGTGACGGCCGGTGCGGCGCGCGCCTCCCCCTCCCAATAGGGGGATGCCTCCCGCCCCCTAGACCGGCTTTTCGCCCGCGACCGTCGTGCGGTGCATATGGCGGGTGTACTGCGGGTCGAATGGTGTCGCGTGGTGCAGCAGCGAGCGATTGTCCCACATCACCAGGTCGCCCTGCCGCCAGCGGTGGCGATAGACGAACGACTCGTCGGCCCAGTGGTCGCGCAGGTAGGCGAGAATCTCGTCCGACTCGGCCTCGCTCACGCCCAATACTTTGAGGACGAACGCCCCGGCATAGAGCGCCTTGCGTCCGGTCTTCGGATAGGTGCGGACCAGGGGGTGCGCCACGCCCTTGACCTTCGCGAGTTGTTCGTCGGTCCACTTCGGCGCGGTGATGCGGTTGAGGCCGTGCAGCGCCTGCAGGCCGTCGATCCGTTTCTTCCAGGCGTCGGGCAGCGCCTCGTAGGCGGCGATCTGGCTCGCGAACAGGGTGTCCCCGCCTTCGGGCGGAATCTCCACCGAATAGAGGAACGAGCCCATGCTCGGCACCTCGGTGAACGACACGTCGGTGTGCCAGTAGCGCCCCGCGTCCTCAAGCCCGAGCGGCGTGCCGTCGGCGCGCTTGCGATTGGACAGGACGAGGATTTCCGGAAAACGCTCGAGATGGAACTGGTCGAGCGGATGGACCTCCAGCGGCCCGAAATGCCGCGAGAAGGCGATGTGCTTTTCGGGCGGCAGATCCTGGCCGCGGAACACCAGCGCCGAATTCTGGTAAAAGGCTTGCTCGATGGCGGCCAGGGTGGCGCCGTCGAGCGGTTGCGACAGATCGACGCCCGAAACCTCGGCGCCGACGTGATCGTGCAGTTTTGTAACTGAGAGAGTCATGGCGGCATCATCCGGCATGGCGGCGGTATCGGGCAAGGGCGTCGAGGAGGACGACAGATGGATTTGGGTTTCAAGAACAAGATCGCGATCGTCACCGGGGCGTCGAAGGGGATCGGCGCGGCCTGCGCCGAGATCCTGGCGAGCGAGGGGGCGAAGGTCGTGCTGGTGGCGCGCACCCCGCGCTATCTCGACAGGCTGGCGAAGCGGCTGGCCAGACGTTACCGCACGGAGGTCGGCTTCATCGCCGCCGACATGGCGCAGCGCGGCACCGCCGATGACGTCGCGAAGCAGGTCCTGAAGACCTTCGGGCGCATCGACATCCTGATCAATTCGGCCGGATCGTCGCAGGGCGGGCTGTTCTGGGAGGTGACCGACGACACCTGGGACAGCGCGATCCAGCTCAAGTTCCTGGGCGCAGTGCGCATGGTGCGCGCGGTGCTGCCGGCGATGCGGCGCCAGAAGTACGGCCGCA
>JAYQVF010000273.1:0-2775 GCA_038148335.1 Alphaproteobacteria bacterium
AACCTGCTGACCAACCCGGCGCTGGACCCGTTCGGCAAGATCCCCGAGTTCAAGTACAGCGCCGCAAAGATCGAACCGCTGGCGGGCTAGCTCCGGCGCGACAACCCTTCTGCGAAACGAAGCTAATTTCGAGAAATTTTGGACGTTTTCTCAATCTAAGATTGAAATTGGCTTTGTTTCGCAGTGGCCCTGTTCGCGGCAGCAGCGGGCCATATTCGATCGCCGCAATGTGACGCGAAGTGTGATCGCCCGCACAGACCACAGGTTGCAGGCTGCCTAGCGTGGCCCCATCTACGCCGCAAATGATTGCGCCTTCGGAGGAGGAAGCGCGAGACATGAGCGACCCGATGACCCTGGCGACCGCCGACCAACTGATCGACGTGCACGGCAGCAAGGCCGTGGCCGTGGCAGAGAACGCGATCGACCGTTTCGCCCGCCGCGGCGACCGGGACGGCGAGCGCATCTGGCGCGATGTCCTGGCGGCGGTTTGCGAACAGTTGAAAGAGATCGAGCCCGACCGGCCGCGCCGGCGCGCCTAGCGGCCGCCGCGTTCCGGCCGCTCGCGCAAGAACGATTCCGCCTCGGCGAGATCGTCCGGGGTATTCACGTTGAAGAACGGGTCGATCCCGACGCCAGCGAACTCGACCGTGACGATGGGAAACTTCTCGGTCCAGCGGTCGATCTTGCGCTCGCCGTTTTCGAGCGCGGCGCGCAGATCGTCGCGCAAGCCCACCGGCCAGATGCCGAACACCGGATGGGTGCGACCGCGCGACGCCGCGCAAGCCAGCAACGCCCCGGCCTGACGCCGCGCTTCCAGCATCGTTTCGACGAGGTCGTCGGGAAAGAACGGCGCATCGGTCGGAAACGAGGCGATGGTTTCGTGATCGGGCGCATGCGCGTGGGCCCATTCCATCGCGGTCAGAATGCCGGCGAGCGGCCCGGCGTAGCCCTCGACCACATCGGCGACGACCGGCACGCCGCAGCCTTCGAACCGCGCCGGATCGCCGTTGGCATTGAGGATCAGCGAATCGACCTGCGGCCGCGCTTTCGCAACGGCCCGCGCCAGCATGGTTTCGCCACCCAGCGGCTGAAGGCACTTGTCCCCGCCGCCCATGCGACGCGCCAGCCCGCCGGCCAGCAAGACGCCGACGACATGATGGTGCGCCTTCATCGCGCGCCCTTGCGCTGCGCCGCGGCAGGTTCTTCCTCGCCGGCGTCGGGCGCCGCGTCGTAGACGATGCGCTCCTGCCCCGACAGGGCGACGAAGCGCCGGCCTCGTGCGCGGCCGATCAGGGTCAGGTCGGCCTGCCGGGCGAGTTCGACGCCCCACGCGGTGAACCCCGAACGCGACACCAGGATCGGGATGCGCATGTTGACGCACTTGATGACCATTTCCGAGGTCAGCCGCCCGGTCGTGTAGAGGATCTTGTCTTCGGGGCGCACCTTGTGGAGGAACATATAGCCCATGATCTTGTCGACGGCGTTGTGCCGGCCGACGTCCTCCAGGTACAGCAGCGGCTTGTCTTCGCGGCACAGCACGCAGCCATGGATGGCGCCGGCTTCGAGGTAGAGGCTGGGCGCGGTGTTGATCTTCTTGAGCAGCGCGGCGAGCCAGGAGGTACGCAGCACTGCGTCGCCCGCCAGCGTCACGCCTTCGAAGGTTTCCATCAGGTCGCCGAACGCCGTGCCCTGCGCGCACCCCGAGGTCAGCGTCTTCTTGCGCAGCTTCGCCTCGTAGTCGGTCGTCCGGGCCGTGCGCACGACCACGACATCGAGTTCCTCGTCGACGTCGATCCCGGTCACGACGTCGTCGGGCCGCAGCATGTTCTGGTTGAGCAGATAGCCGACGGCCAGCCAGGCCGGATGGTCGCCGATCGTCATCATGGTGACGATCTCCTGGCGGTTGAGGAACACGGTCAGCGGCCGCTCGACGGTGACCGCGGTCTCGATCTCGGCGCCGGTCTCGTCGCGACCGGTCACCCGGCGCGTCAGCCGCGGATCCGCGGGATTCGGGCCGACTTCGAACTCTCGCATAACCTTCCTGCTACCTCTCGGCCCGGGCCATGCGCCCGGGGCACCCCTTTAAGACAGGGATATATCCTGCCATATATAACGCTCACGGACCGCTCCAGCAGCGCGAGGCGCCAACCGCCCCATGATCGACCCTTTCGGCCGCGAAATCACCTATCTGCGGGTTTCGGTAACAGACCGCTGCGATTTCCGCTGCGTCTATTGCATGTCCGAGCACATGACTTTCTTGCCGAAAAAGGACGTGCTGTCGCTCGAGGAACTCGACCGGCTGTGTTCGGCCTTCGTGCGCAAGGGTGTGCGCAAGCTGCGCCTGACCGGCGGCGAGCCGCTGATGCGCAAGGACGTGATGACGCTGATCCGGCGTCTCGGACGCCACACCGAAACCGGCGCGCTCGACGAACTCACCCTCACCACCAACGGCAGCCAGCTGGATCGCTTCGCGGGCGACCTCCACGACGCCGGCGTGCGGCGCATCAACGTGTCGCTCGACTCGCTCAACCCCGCGACCTTCAAGAAGGTCACGCGCTGGGGCGACTGCGACCAGGTGATGCGCGGCATCGCCGCGGCCAAGGCTGCGGGCCTGAAGATCAAGATCAACACGGTGGCGCTCAACGCCATCAACGACGCCGAATACGACGACCTGATCCGGTGGTGCGGCGAACAGGGCTTCGACCTGACGCTGATCGAGACGATGCCGATGGGCGACATCGACGGCGACCGTTCGGCCGACTACCTGCCGCTGTC
>JAYQVF010000274.1:0-2770 GCA_038148335.1 Alphaproteobacteria bacterium
CTACAATGGAGGCCAAGACAAGCGCCTCTTCCGGTGAATCGAGGGGCAATCCCTCGGCGCGCACAGCCCACAGTCTCTCCAGCTCATCGCGAAGCGCCCGCTGCATGCGCGCAACGATTTCCTCTCGCGAGTCGCCATACGAGTAGTGATAAGTCTCGGGCAGCAGCGACCCTTCGGCTACCGAGTCGGGAACCGCGCCTGTTAGGCCGTCAGCACTGCCAATGACGCCCAGTGCTTCGGCGACAGACAAGCCCTCTGCGATGGTCACGCGTCTGACCACGGTCTTGCCGCTGCTCAGCAACGCGACGACGTCACGCATCGTGCTCGCGGCCGGGATCAGGTATTCCCCGGCCTTGAGTTCATCGCTTTGGCCGGAGAGGCGTGCTGCGAACTGAAAGAGAATCGGCTCCGCAACGATCCCTTCGCTCTCCAGAATGGTCGAGATGCGGGTGACGGATGCCCCCTTCGGCAGAATAACCGTCCTTTCGGCGATACTCGGTCCGGGCGCGTTGAAAGCCGCAACACCCCAGGCGACGAAACCGACGCCCGCGGTGAACATGACCACGGTGGCAAGTGTGAGAGCACGAAGCGGCCTTCGGCTCACGGCGTCCGCTAGCTGGGTTGCGCGAAGATCAGCGACGCGTTGGTACCGCCAAACCCGAACGAGTTCGAAAGAGCGGCCCGAATTTCGCACTTCTTGGCCTTGTGCGGCACCAGGTCGAGATCGCATCCCTCGTCGGGGTTGTCGAGATTGAGCGTCGGTGGCGCAATCCCGTCGCGCATCGCGAGAATGCTGAAAATGGCCTCGACGGAGCCCGCAGCTCCAAGAAGATGGCCCACAGCCGATTTCGTCGACGACATCGATAGCCGGTAGGCGTCTTTGCCGAACAGGCGTTTTACCGCCTGTAGTTCGATCTCGTCTCCGAGCGGAGTCGAGGTTCCGTGCGCATTGACGTAGTCGATATCCGCCGGCTCCAGGCCTGCCCGCTTCAGCGCCATTTGCATGGCACGGAACGCGCCACTGCCGTCCTCGGCCGGTGCCGTGATATGATGGGCATCTCCTGAAAGGCCGTACCCAACCACTTCGGCATAGATCTTGGCGCCCCGTGCCTTGGCATGATCGCGGTCTTCCAGGACCACGACGCCGGCGCCCTCACCCATGACGAAGCCATCGCGATCCTTGTCCCAGGGACGCGATGCTCTCTCCGGCGTCTCGTTGAAGCCCGTCGAAAGCGCGCGGGCCGAAGCAAAACCTGCCATACCCAAACGGCAGATCGCCGACTCGCTTCCGCCAGCCAGCATCACGTCCGCATCGCCAAGACTGATCAGGCGGGCCGCATCGCCGATCGCGTGGGCTCCCGTCGAACAGGCCGTGACGACCGCATGGTTCGGTCCCTTGAGGCCAAAGCGGATGGACGTATGGCCCGATACGAGATTGATCAAGGCCATGGGAATAAAGAAGGGGCTCAAACGTCGCGGGCCGCGCTCGGCCAGGGTTGTCGCGCCATCGACGATCTCCTGCAACCCACCGATCCCCGAACCGATGAGAACGCCCGTACGGCACCTGTCTTCTTCTGTCTCAGGGCGCCATCCGGCATCTTCGATCGCTTGCTGCGCCGCCGCGAGACCGAACATGATGAAATCGGCCATCTTGCGGCGTTCCTTCGGCGACACATAGTCGTCGAAGTTGAACTCGCCCTCGCCCGTGCCTCGAACAACCTGGGCGGCGATCTTCGCCGGCAGGTCGGAGACGTCGAACTTTTCGATGGGGGTTATCCCGGAGCGCCCCTCCAGGAGGCGCTTCCAGGTCAGTTCGACGCCGACGCCAATTGGCGTCACCAGGCCCAGGCCTGTTACGACGACGCGTCTAAGTTCCAAGTCCCACGCTCCCGGCAGCGGGTTGCGCCATCTCTGCTAGGACGCGTTCTGCTGCAGGTACTCGACCGCGTCCTTCACCGTCACGATCTTTTCCGCCGCGTCGTCAGGGATTTCGCACCCGAACTCCTCTTCGAACGCCATCACCAGTTCGACCGTATCGAGACTGTCCGCCCCAAGGTCATCGATGAAACTGGCCGAATCGGTGACTTTCTCCTCGTCAACCCCCAGGTGCTCCACGACGATTTTCTTCACACGGTCGGCGATGTCACTCATTCACGTATTCCCTTGGATTTGGCGCCAGAATGATTCTGTAGCGGACTGATTTTCTATCATCACGTGGGCACAGCCAACGCCGAAAAACGGCTATTCCGGCCCTGCTGTGGGGGTTCGTAACACACTTTAGATAGGTTGACTAGCGCCCAGCAGCCGCCGAATTCCGGGCTAAATCATGGCCATACCGCCGTTCACGTGAACCGTCTGTCCGGTTATGTAGCCGGCTTCCTCGCTCGCCAGAAAGACGACCGACCCGGCGATGTCCTCGGCGTTTCCGATGCGGCCGGCGGGAATGGCCCCGGTCAGTTTCGAGCGTTGTTCCTCCGAGAGAGCATCGGTCATCGGCGACACGATGAAGCCCGGGGCGACGCAGTTCACCGTGATCCCGCGCGAGGCGACCTCTTGGGCAAGCGCTTTCGACATGCCGATCATCCCCGCCTTTGCCGCGGCGTAGTTGGCCTGGCCGGGATTACCGGTAACGCCGACGATCGACGTGATGCCAATGATCCGGCCCCAGCGTTGCTTCATCATCGGGCGCAGGGCAGCCCGGGCGATCCGGAACGCGGCCGTCAGGTTCACGTCAAGGACCGTCTGCCACTCCTCGTCCTTCATCCGCATC
>JAYQVF010000275.1:0-2763 GCA_038148335.1 Alphaproteobacteria bacterium
CTTCACGGCGACGTCGATGATCGCCCTCGCCATCGTCACGGCCGTCGTCTTCTCGTCGTTTCTGCCGGTCGACAGCATCGTCCTGTTCCTGTCGATCGCGCCCGGCGGGCTCGCCGAAATGAGCCTGATCGCCTTCGCGGTCTCGAACGACCGCGCCTTCGTGACGGTGATGCACTTCCTGCGCGTGATGGTGGTGATGCTGTCCGGCGCGGTGATCTACAAGCTGATCTTCGGCCGCGGCGACCGGCCCGGGAGAGCCGCGGAATAGCGCACTATTCGGGCCGCGGTCGGCCGGAAAATAGGGATTGGCCCCGGCTTCGGCCATTGCCTATTGTAGGGGTTCGCGGAGGAAATAAGGCCGGTTCAGCGGCCAGACCAGAAAGGTAGATCATGGGTCAGTTCGGAGTGGGCCAGGCGGTCCGCCGCAAGGAAGACAATCGGCTGCTGACCGGCGGCGGACGGTATCTCGACGACGTCACGCTCGACGACCAGGCCTATGCCTATTTCGTCCGCTCGCCACATGCCCATGCCACGATCAACGAGATCGATGTCTCGGCGGCCAAGTCGGCCCCCGGCGTCATCGCCGTGTTCACGGCCGCGGACCTCGAAAAGGACAAGATCGGCGGCATTCCCTGTCTTGCGGTACTGACCAACCGCGACGGCTCGAAAATGGCGCAGCCGCCCCACCATCTGCTGGCCAGCGGCCGGGTGCGCACCGTGGGCGATGCCGTCGCCGTCGTCGTCGCCGAAACCCGCAAGCAGGCCAAGGACGCCGCCGACCTGGTGATGGTCGACTACGAGATTCTCCCCGCTGTGGCCGAGACCGGCACTGCGCAGAGCACCAAGGCGCTGGTCTGGGACGACGTTCCCCACAATCGCGTCTTCGACTGGCAGAACGGCAACAAGGACGCCGTCGACGCCGCCATCGCCAAGGCCGCCCACGTCACCAAGATCGACCTGACCAACAACCGCGTCGTCGTCGCCTCGATGGAACCGCGCGGGGCGCTGGGCCAGTACGACAAGAAGAGCGGACGCTACACCCTGCACACGCCCTGTCAGAACGTGCACATGATGCGCGATATCGTGGCCGGCGCGCTGGGCGCCGAGGCCGACCAGGTCCACGTGCTGTCGCCGGACGTCGGCGGCGGATTCGGCATGAAGGTGTTCGTCTACCCCGAACAATGCCTGGTGCCGTGGGCCGCAAAGAAAGTCGGCCGCCCGGTCAAATGGACCAGCGAACGCACCGAGGCGTTCATCACCGACACGCAGGGCCGCGACCACATCACCCACGCCGAACTGGCGATGGACAAGGACGGCAAGTTCCTCGGCCTCAAGGTCGAGAACATCTCCAACATGGGCGCCTACCTGTCGAACTTCGCACCGATGGTGGCGACGATGGCGGGTACCGGCATGGTGACTGGCCTGTACGACATTCCGGCGGCCTATGTGCACGTCGTGGGTGTCTTTACCAACACAGTGCCGATCGACGCCTATCGCGGCGCCGGGCGCCCGGAGGCATCGCACATCATCGAGCGCCTGGTCGACACGGCAGCCTACGAGTTGGGGCTCGACCCCGCGGAAATTCGCCGCCGTAATCTGATCCCGGAGAGCAAGCTGCCCTACAAGGCGGCGCTCGGCCCGAACTACGATTCCGGCAACTTCGTGAAGAACATGGACGACGCCATGAAGCTTGCCGATTGGGCCGGCTTCGAAAAGCGCCGCGCCGAGGCCGCCAAGCAAGGCAAGCTGCGCGGTATCGGGATGGCCTGCTACGTCGAGGCGGCGGCGGGCGCGCCCAATGAGAACGTCGAGCTCGTGTTCGAGGACGACGGCAGCGTCACCGTCCTGATCGGCACCCTGACCAACGGCCAGGGCCATGCGACGTCGTATTCGCAGGTTCTGGAGGACATGCTTGGCCTGCCTTTCGACAAGATCAACGTCGTCCAGGGCGATACCGACCGGGTCAAGACCGGGGGCGGCACGGGCGGCTCCAAGTCGATGATGCTGGGCGCCTCGGCACTCAAGCACGCCTCGGAGAAGGTCATCGAGAAGGGCAAGAAGATCGCCGCCCATCTATTGGAGGCTGCCGAGGCCGACATCGAATTCGGCGACGGCGTGTTCTCGATCGTCGGCACCGACCGCCGGTTGACCATCGCCGAGGTCGCCACCGCGGCGAAAGACCAGGCCAAGCTGCCCCAGGGCATGGAGGCCGGGCTCGACACGATGGCGGGATCGGACGTCAATTCGGGTACCTACCCCAACGGTTGCCATGTCTGCGAGCTTGAGATCGACCGCGACACCGGCAACGTCGCGCTGCTGAACTACGTCGTGGTCGACGACTTCGGCAAGGTGATCAACCCGCTCCTGGTGGCGGGCCAGGTTCACGGCGGTATCGTCCAGGGGGTGGGCCAGGTCCTGCTCGAACATTGCATCTACGATGCGGAGTCGGGCCAGCTGGTCACGGGTTCCTACATGGACTACGCGATGCCGCGAGCGGACAACTTCCCCGCGTTCAAGCTCGATTTCAACGAGGTGCTGTGCAAGACGAACCCGATGGGCATCAAGGGCGCCGGCGAAGCAGGCACCGTGGGGGCGCTGGGCTGTGTGACCAACGCCCTGGTCGATGCGCTGAAGGATCTCGGCGTCCGCCATGTCGAAATGCCGGCAACGCCGGAGCGGCTGTGGCGGATGATCGCCGAGGCGAAGGCCGCCTGAAGACCGGGAAATAGCGAAACTGCGTGGCCGCCGCGGGCGGCCACGCTG
>JAYQVF010000276.1:0-2682 GCA_038148335.1 Alphaproteobacteria bacterium
CTTGTCAAATCGCTCTGCATACGAGTCGAAGAGATGTCTCGTGTAGGACTCAGGTGCGGTATTGCGTTGGTCGCCACGGATTGCGGCAAGTGTGAAACCGGTTTCTTCGTCGTCGGGCTGCAGCCGCAAGGCTATTTCGAAGTGATGCGCCGCTTCGTCATACCGGCCGAGACCTTGCAATACGTTGCCGGCGTTGATGTAGGCATCGACAAAGTCTCCATCTTGCGCGATGGCAGTTGCATAGGCCTGTAGCGACTCGTCAAGTTGCCCCTTGTCACGGAGGACGTTGCCGAGGCCGCCGTAAGCTGCAGGGAAGTCGCCCTTGGTTTCGATAGCTCGCCGGTACAGCCTCTCGGCCTGATCGAGGTCTCCCTGTGCGCGGCGGACGGTCGCCAGATTGCACGTCACCTGTGGCGATTCGGCGACCTCAAGGAGTGCTGAATAGAGACGTTCTGCCTCGGTGAGATCGTTCCGCCGGTGCGCGGCGACGGCCTGCTCGAAGATGGCATGCAGGTTCTCCGGTTGTGCGGCAGACATGGTCATAAGTCTACCCCATTAGTTGCACGCGGAGTCCGGGTAGCCTTTGCGCGCGGCCCGCAAGTTCCAGTTCCAGAATCGCGGTATTGGCCAAGCTGGGCGAAATCGAACAGAGGCGAATCAGATCGTCAACGTCCGTCGGCGTAAAACTCAATCGCTCAAGTAGGGCCTGTCTCGCCTCCGCAGCATCGGAATGGTTTTCCTCAAGGTCCGTGTCCAGCGACGACGGCCCTACCTCGCCGAGCGAATGTCGCGGGAGTTCGAGAGCCGCCAGGACATCGTCCACCCCCTCACATATTGCGGCGCCATCGCGAATCAGCCCGTTCGGCCCGCGCGCCCGCGGATCGAGCGGGGACCCGGGAACGGCAAGTACGTCGCGGCCCTGTTCGTTGGCTAAACGCGCGGTGATCAGCGATCCGGAACGCGCTGCGCCCTCAGCTACCACCACCGCCCGGGCGATTCCGGCGACGATGCGGTTGCGCCGGGGAAAGTGCTGTGCCTTTGGAACGACGCCGGGCGGCATCTCGGAGAGGGCGCAGCCCGTTTGGCATATCTCCGCATAGAGGCCGTCGTTTTCCGGCGGATAGACATAATCGAGGCCGCCGGCCATCACCGCCGTTGTTCCCGAATTCAGAGCCCCTCTATGGGCCGCAGTGTCGATGCCGCGTGCCAGCCCCGATACGACTACCAGTCCCGCTTCGCCGAGTCCGTCGGCCAAGTCATGGGCAAATCGCATGCCCACCGCGGACGCGTTACGTGCACCGACGATGGCAACCGAATCGGTCTGCAGCAAAGCGCTCTTGCCTTTCGCGAAGAGAATGGGTGGCGCGTCGCCGGTCTCGGACAGCAGCGATGGGTAGCGCGGCGTTATCAGCACGACCGGCTGCATCCCGGCCGCCCGAGCCTCCTTCAGCTCTTCGACGGCTTCCTTTTCGCCGGTGATTCGAAGCGGCGTGCGACGTCCGCCTCGTTCCGAAAGAGCGGCGAGAGCGTTGAGCGCGCGTGTGGCCGTTCCAAAGCGGGCTCGAAGGGCGCGGTAGGTGATTGGGCCGACGTTCTCGGAACGAATAAGACGAAGGCGGTCGACAAGGTCATTGCACCCCGAATCGTCCTCAAGTGTTCGTGCTGCCGCCTTCCTTCTTCCCTCCAATCCGAGGCTCCTTTCCAGAGAGCAGCCGCCGCATGTTGCCGCCGTGGCGAATCAGCACCACCAGAGCCACGAACGCGGCGAATTCCGTGCGCTGTGGATCCGACAGGTAGACACTGCCGATCGCCGTATCAGCCAGGAGCCAGGCGAAAACCGGTGCCCCAAGGAAGGCAGCGATCGCCGCCAACGAGGAATATCGAAAGATCAGGGCGACAATCAGCCACGTCAGACATGTCAGGATGCCGACCACCGGGCTGATGGCGATGAGAACTCCAAGACCGGTCGCAACGCCTTTGCCGCCCCAGGCGAAAAGGGCGCTGCTGGCGAGCATGGCGACGCCTACAAGACTGGTACCGCTCTTGCCGAGCAGCGCGATTCCCGTCCCGATCACGAGGAGCCATGCTTCGCGAATCGCGAGGAGGGCGCCGTTCTTGCTCGATGCGATCAGATAGATGGGTAGCATGTGGCCGAGTATGGCGCCGACACCCGCCAGGACTGCTTGGTCGCGGAACAGCAAGTGATCGGCTAACGCTACCGGTACGGCGCCCTTGGCGGCATCGAGAATGAGCGTTAGCGCAGCCAGCGACCGCCGTCCGGTTCGGAGTACGTTGGTCGCGCCAATATTGCCTGAACCGATCTTGCGAATATCTCCAGCACCGGCAATGCGGGTCAGGATCAGGCCGAAGGGGACCGCCCCAATCAGGTAGGACGCGACAAAAACCGCCAGATACGGCCAAATGATCGAGAAATCGCCAACCGGGTCCGGCATGTCATTCAGCCCGGTGGATCGTTACCCCGGCGACGACCGTGCGCAGGACGCGGCCTTGAACCGGGCGCCCGTCGAATGGGGTGTTCTTCGACTTGCTCTGGAATGCCTCTGCGTCGACGCGCCAGGGCGCATTAGGATCGAACAGGATAAGGTCTGCAGGCGCACCTTTCGCCAAGCGTCCCTGCGGCAGGCCGAGCAGTTCGGCGGGGCGCAATGACAGGCGCGCAAC
>JAYQVF010000277.1:0-2677 GCA_038148335.1 Alphaproteobacteria bacterium
GTGGCTGGTGATGCGCTCGCCTCGAATCGCGATTGCGCCAGCAAACTGCCTTGCGCCTCAAACGCCGGAATGCTACGTGGTCGGTTATGAAAATTCGGCGGGAACGACGACGATAACGCCCAGGGCGCCCTTCACTGCGCTCCCTGATCCCGCGTGCGCGTGCGCGCACCGAACTCACCTTTTACATTCCAGAGCGATCCGTTCGGGCCCAGAGCCCACCGCTCGGTATTCGTCGTCGGAGTAGTTCATGTTTGAAATCGTTCCTGAACGGCCGCAGGACGTCGGTCCCCGGGAGGCGTTGCTCGATCTTTCCTTTGGTCAGGATCGGACACGTCTTACGTCCTATCGCTTGCGGGAGGGCGTCGAGCCCGTCAAGGCGCTGTCCTACGTTGCACTGATCGATGGACAGTTCCAGGGCAGTCTCAGGTTCTGGCCGATCGTCGTGCAGGGCGCGCGCGCACCGTTGCTGTTGGGGCCGCTTGCCGTGGCGCCCGAGCGGCGAGGGCAGGCCATCGGGGTCGCCTTGGTGCGCAACGGTCTGCGCCGGGCGCGCCGGCTTGGACACGACCTGGTCCTTCTTGTCGGCGACTATCCCTATTACAAGCGCTTCGGCTTCATTCACGCCAAGCGGTTCGGCCTCGTGATGCCGGGCCCCGTCGATCCGGATCGGCTGTTGATCCGCCGGATTCCGCGTGGCCGAATCATCGGGGTGACGGGACCGGTATTGCCGGCGACCACCATGGTGTCGTCATGATGGCGGCGATTTCCATCCGGCGGGCCGCTGCGGCGGACGACGCGCTCGTGGCCGACCATTTCCGGCGGATGTGGCTCGACAACGGTGTTCCGGAGGACGCGATGGTCCCCGACTGGCGGACACGGACGCTCGACTTCCTCGAAGAGGGTCGGGCGGGCGAAGGGGCAATCGGCTTCGTCGCCGAGTCCGACGGCGCGCCCGTAGGTTCGCTGGTCGCGCAACGGTTCGGCGATCTGTATCCGGCAGTCCTCACCCAGGCGCATCGCCGCTACGCCTATGTATGGGGCGTCTACGTGCAGCCCGCGTCACGTCGGGCCGGCGTCGCCACGGCCCTGATGAACGCCGCGATTTCGGGATTGCGCGCTGACGGTTACAGCCGTGTCTATCTACACGCGACGGATATGGGACGGCCGGTCTATGCGGCGCTTGGCTTCGAGGCCAGCAACGAGATGCGTCTCAACCTGCGCGGCTAGCGTCCTTCGCGATACCAGGCGAACATCAAACCGCCGATCAGCAGGACCAGCACGGCGACGGCGGGAAGCAGTGAGATCTGCCGCACGCCGGTGACGAAATAGCTCTCGTTGCGCAAAAGGCCGATCCAGTCGCGCCCGGCTGCCGTATGCCCGGGCCGTACGCGCCGCACGTCGGGCGTCCCGGCGTCGGCAAGCCATGTGATCCGGCCGCCGCTGGCGTCCACGACCGGCTGCAGCAGCGTTGCGGTGGCCCGAACGTCGGCAAACTCGCGCGGGTTGATGGCGCCGATCGCAGCGACTGTCGTGTAGTCGCCCTCGGCGAACCGGTAAAGGCCGGTTTCGCTTGCCTGCAGCGACGCGGTGAAGCGCCCGCCGGAGGTTTCCTGCAGCGTGACCGACTCGGTCCGGCCCGACGGCCATGTCACGGTGACCGGCGGAACCGCGTCGGCGAGGCTCCGCCGTTCGATTGTGATGGTGTTGCCTTTTGCCTGGGCACGCAGCTCCTCTTCTTCGAGGTCGGGTTCCTTCATCAGCCAATGGGCGAGGCGTCGCAGCAGTTCAGGCTGGGGGCCGCCGCCCTCGAAGCCACGTGCCCACAGCCAGGCGTGGTCGGAAAGAAGTTGGGCGATGCGGCCGTCGCCGACCCGGTCGACGACCAGCAACGGCCTTTCGTTGGGACCGGACATCAGGGCAGAACCGTCTCTCTGGTCGGCCTCGACCATGCGGAACCAGCGTCCCCAGGTCGGTTCGCTTCCCGGGGCGCCTGCCTGGCGCAGATCGGCCGTTACCGGGTGGCGGCGCCCTACCTGGGTCAGGTGAGGCCGGAATCCCTGCTCGTAGACCCGTCCCGTCGGTTCGGCCGGCAGGACGTTGCCGAGCGGGGTTCGGAACAGGCTGAGCGGCGTCGCAAAGGCGGGGCCCGCCGCTTCCAGCAGCGCGCCGCCCTTCTTCACGTATTCGGCAATATTCTCGACATAGATGGGCAATAGCACGCCGCGCCGCCGGTAGCGGTCGAAAATGATGAGATCGAACTCGTCGAGCTTGACCTCGAACAGCTCGCGGGTCGGAAAGGCGATCAGCGACAGCTCGCGGACCGACGTTCCGTCCTGTTTCTCGGGCGGCCGCAGAATGGTGAAGTGCACGAGATCGACCGACGGATCGGCCTTGAGCAGGTTGCGCCAGATCCGCTCCCCGGCGTGGGGCTCGCCGGAAACCAGCAGAACCCGCAACCGGTCGCGGACGCCGGAGATGCTTACTGCGGCGCGGTTGTTCTGCAGTGTTAGCTCTTCCGGTGCGGCGTCGACATCGATTTCGACGACGGTGAGACCGCCATGGGCGAGTTTCATCGGCAAACGGGTCGGCTCCCCAATCCGGACCCGGTGGAACGAGGGCTCGCCGCCATCGAGCCTCATGGACACGCGCGCGGTCCCGTCGTTGGACGCGGGTTGAC
>JAYQVF010000278.1:0-2670 GCA_038148335.1 Alphaproteobacteria bacterium
AGCTTGGGGTCATCGTCTCTTGCTGCGCGGATGCGCAGAGTACCACCGTCCGGCATGGCGTCTTGGCTATTGAGCAACAAGTTGAGAACTGCCGACTCAAGCTGACCGGCGTCGACAAAGGCCAACGGTAGGTCTCTGTCGATTGCGACGTCCAAAGCAATATTTCCCCGTACGGTACGCTCGAACAGGTTCAAGACCTGATGAACGACGCCGGCGACAGATGTCGCCTCGGGCCGCAAAGCCTGACGTCGCGCGAAGGACAGGAGGTGTCTGACCAGCGATCGACCGCGGTCGAGAGCGTCGAGTGCCTTGGCCAGGCGGGCGTCAGCGTCGTCGGACAAAGGCGAAGAACGCACGAGTTCAAGATTGCCCTGGACGACCGTAAGGAGATTGTTGAAATCGTGAGAAATACCGCCGGTAAGCTGGCCGAGAACATCCATTCGCTGCGCGCGCTGGAGGGCTGCTTCAGCCTCGTGCTGTTTCGTGATATCGGAATGAATAGAGGCGACTTCCTCGACTTTTCCTTCGGTGCCGAACAGCGGGAACTTGATTGACGAGACTCTCCGTGTCTCGCCGTCGGGAAATGAAATCGTGTTTTCGCCTCGCACCAATTTGCCGGTCGCTGCGATTTCACGATCCAGCTCTCCGAAAGCGATGGCGTCGTCTTCGGAGTGAAGCTGGGCGCTCGTCTTTCCCAGTATCTCTGCCGCAGGCAGAGCCATCCAGCTGCAGAATGTACGATTCACGTGGGTAAAGCGTCCGCCGCCATCCTTGAACACGATCGCTGCTGGGGAGTGGTCGAGAAAACTCTCGAACTTGTGGACCAGCGGAATGATGCGGCGGCTCTCGAAATTGCGAATAGCCTGGCGGGCAAGGGCGCCCAATGCTTCGCGCTCCTCGTCCGAAAGCTCGCGAGGTTCGTGGTCGATAACGCATAGCGTACCGATGGCCTGGTCGCTTCCCGTAACGAGCGGAAATCCAGCGTAAAAGCGGACGTGTGGCGGTCCGACGACCAGGGGATTGTCCGCGAACCTCGCATCCTTGCTGGAGTCCGGCACCTCGAAGAGTTCGCGCTGGTTAATGGCGTGGCCGCAAAACGAGACGTCGCGACCCGTCTCCGACGCATCGATTCCGTAGCGCGCCTTGAACCATTGGCGCTGACTGTCGACCAGGCTAATCAGTGCAATCGGCGCCCTGCATATTTGCGCCGCGATTCGAACGATGTCGTCGAACTGCTGCTCGGGCGGCGTATCGAGGACGGCGAGGCCCTCAAGTACCCGCAGGCGTTTGGCTTCGTCCGGGGGTAATTTGGGAGGTTCCATTGGTCGGCTATCGGTCCATGGCGAATTGCTGCCCCTTGCCCCCTAGGGCAATCTGACGGCTTCGATGAAACTTTGTCTACCCCGACATGAGCAACGTTGCTGCCATTGGCGAAACCACCTGGCGGATGTATAGGTCGGCAATGTTCTCCAAGAGGAAGTCAGGGGCCGCAGAGCCGGATCGAGAGTTCTCAAGCGCCCATCCCCTTGATGAAGCCAAGATCGGCGACCTGGTCCTTCCGCGTTTTGCCGTTCAGCCTCCAGCTGTTTTCGCGTCGACATTGCTGGCCGGGGCGGCGATCGACCGCTTCCTGGCACCGATGTCGCTTGGTTTTGGCTGGCCAGGCGCAATAGCCGGGCTCGTGCTCGGTGTATCGGGAGTTGCGCTCGCAATGTGGTCGATGCAGGCATATCGGCGCGCTGCGAGTTCGCCGGATCCCAATCATATGCCATCGACGCTCGTTTCCGCCGGACCATACCGTCGCACACGAAATCCAATCTATCTGGGATCGTTGCTAATGGTTGCGGGAATCGGGATCGGCGCAAACATACCGTGGATTCTGCTCTTGACGGTGCTCGCAGCTTTCGTCGTGCACTACGGAGTAGTGCTACGGGAAGAAGCATATCTCGAACATATTTTTGGAGAGCGTTACCTCGACTACAAGCGTCGGGTCCGACGTTGGGTTTGATGAATTCTGGTCAGAGGGGCAGGGGGGTACCGTGAAGCCAGCCAATGGCGTCCTTTCGTCGTTCGGAACGACGATTTTCGAAGTGATGTCGCGCCTTGCCATCGAAAACGAGGCCGTCAATCTGGGGCAGGGCTTTCCTGACGGGAACGGACCGGACGATGTGCGGGCGATTGCCCACGGGGCATTGGATGATCCGCCCAACCAATATCCTCCCATGATGGGCGTGCCAGAACTGCGTCAGGCAATCGCCGCCCACGACAAGAGGTTCTATGGCATCGATGCCGACTGGCAATCTGAAACGATGGTTGCATCGGGTGCGACCGAGGTTCTTGCTTCGGCTCTGTTCGGGTTGCTTGAACCCGGCGACGAAATCGTCATGTTTGAACCGCTATACGATAGCTACATTCCCATCGCCCGGCGGGCCGGGGCTCACGTCAAGCTCGTGCGCCTGCGCCCACCCGACTGGGAAATACCGATGGACGAGCTGGCAGCCGCATTTGGCCCCAGAACCAAAGCGATTCTGATCAACTCGCCGCTCAATCCTGCGGGCAAGGTCTTTAATCGCGCCGAACTCGAGGTAATCGCAAACCTGGTTCTCCAGCACGATGCTTATGCAATTTGCGATGAGGTCTATGAGCACATCGTTTTTGACGGGGTTGCCC
>JAYQVF010000279.1:0-2665 GCA_038148335.1 Alphaproteobacteria bacterium
GCCGACGCGCCACGCGTGCTCGTCGCGGCGCGCTAGGGCTTACACGCCGCTTCCGTCCGGTTCATCACGAACCGGCCGTCCGCCGTGCGGTAGTGGATCGCCTGCGCCACCATCTTCGTCGGCGAGAACACGCGGAACATCTCGCAGCCGCCGTCGTCCTTGCCCATCGGCACCATATAGGTGTCGTCGCCGACCGCGATGGCGTTGGCGGGCGCCTTCTGGTCCGCATCGGGCGTGCTGCTGTCCGCCTTGGTCATGCCGCCGCCGCAGGCCGCGAGCGCAAGTCCGGCCGCCAGGGCCGCGCCTAGAAGTCGAACCATAGCCTCACCCCGGCGCCGTAGGCGGGCGCGGCGCTGTCGTCGTGGCCCGGGTTCATCATCAGCACCCCGTAGGTCGCGGCGTTGAGCACCGCGGTCGGCTTCCAGCTGTAGGCGAACTGCAGGTCGATCTCGCGGCCCGACGGCGTCACGTCGACGCGCTGATTCTCATAGAAGATCGCGCCCTCCGGTTTCGCCTCGGTGCCGACCGGCAGCCGCAGGTCGGCCGTCGCGCTGGTGACGCGCAGCGGCTGGTACAGCGCGATGCCGGCGTTGTCGCCCGCCTGGAACAGACCGCGGCGCGTCAGGCCGGCGGAAAACGCATTGGCGTGCACGGTGCTCCAGTTCGACAGATAGCCGTCGGTCCCGTCCCGCATGGTCGCGTCGGCGGCGGTATAGCTGGCGTGCGCCGTCAGGTTGGGGCGGATCGGCCACGAGCCGCCGAACGTGACGAAGGTGCTTTCGCTGTCGCCGATCGTGCCGAAGGCGCCGCTCGCGGCCGAGGCGAACAGCGCGTCGCTTTCGCTGACATGGCCCAGGCCGACCCGCAGCACTGGACCGAACGACAACCCGTGGGTCAGCGTCGCCTGGGTCAGGCTGTCGCCGCCGCTGCCGGTGAGCGCGTCGGCCGCATTGTCGATGAAGCCGACGCTGAGCCGGGTGCGCGCATCGATGAAGTATGAGCCGCCGCCGCCGTCGCCCCGGTCGACCAGCGTCAGTTGCGGCGCGTTGGCAAACTCGAGCCCGTGGAACGGGCCGTCGCGGCCGCCGAACATCGCCAGGTCCTCGAACAGCTGCGCGCTCGCCGCGTTGAAGCCGAGCGACACCTGGCCGTCGCCGAAGCCGCGCAGGAAGAACGCCGCGCTGACCTGTTCGGCCTCGGGCGGCGGCGCGGCGTTGCCGAACTCGAGCGCGTCCTCGCGCGAATGCACGGCGTCATCGAGTCGCAGCGACAGGCTGCCGCCGCCGGCGGCGAGGTCGACGGTACGGCCCTTCGGCGCGGCAATGAAGCGCGCCGCGCCGGTGTCGGCGGTGCCGTTCTGGACGAGGCCGCGCAGATCGATGCCGAAGGGCCGGTCGAAGGAATCCAGCATGATCGCCTGCGACAGGAAGGCCTGGTCCTGCAGCGCGTTGCCGAACGCGGCGCCGAGCTTGACCGTCGAGTTGCCCGCAGGCACGGAGGCGCCGCCGATCTTCCCGCCGGTCGGCAGGCTGCTCAGCCCCTGAGCCTGGAACGCGCCCTGCAGGTTGAGCAGGCCGCGGCCGAAGATCGTGTCGGTGCCCGCGGTGCCGAGATCGGTCGCCGAGGTCAGCAGCAGGTTGACCGCCTGCGTCGCGGTCAGCGTGGGAAAGCGCTGCAGCACGATGGCGACTGCGCCGGTGACATGGGGCGCCGAGAACGAGGTGCCGCTGACCGTCGTCAGGCCGCCGCCGACCGCCGTGGTGACGATGGAAACGCCGGGCGCGACGAGGAACGCCGTGGCCGTGTCGCCGGCGCGGTTGCTGAACGAGGCGAGGGCGTTCGCAGACGTCGTCGCACTGACGGCGATCATGTTGCCCTTGGCGTCGAACGAATCGCAGACCGCCACCTGCCCGGTGCAGTTGGCCAGTCGTGCCGGGAACTCCGCCTGGGCCGCCGCCGAGTTGCCGGCGGAGGCGACGACGATGACGTTGTTGTTGACCGCGTTCTGCAGCGCGTTGCGCAAGGCGGTGTTGACCGAGGCGGTGCCGCCGAAGCTCAGATTGAGGACGCGGGCGCCGTTGGTGACCGCATGGTTGATCGCGCTGGCGGCATCGTTGTCGAGGACCGCTGTCGAGTTGGTGACCCGCACGGCCAGCAGGGTGCTGTTGTAGGCGACGCCGTGGACGCCGGAGTCGTTCTTTGCCGCGCCGATGATGCCGGCGATCTGGGTGCCGTGGCCGTTGGTGTCCTGGGCCGAGCCGTTGTCGCGGATGTCCTTCGACGCTGCGGCGATACGGCCCGAGAATTCCGTGTTGTTGAGGTCGATGCCCGAATCGATGATGCCGACGGTGATGCCGTTGCCGGTACCGTTGTTGGTGTAGGCGGTCAGCGCGTTGATGCGGCTCAATCCGTAGTTCGCCTGGAACTCAGAGGTGTTGAAGGACGACACTGATCCGCCGCCGCCGCCCCCACCGCCGCCGCCACCCCCACCACCGCCGCAGGCGGTGAGCAGGACGGCCAGCGCAAGGCCGGTCAGGCGCGGCAAATGACGACGGTAGGCAGTGCGGCGATCAGACATGCGGTATCCCTCCACGATGCAGACCGTGTCCGATGCAGGGATTGGGCGTGTTTTCGCGTCCGCACGGCACGATGGTCGCCGCGAGGA
>JAYQVF010000280.1:0-2626 GCA_038148335.1 Alphaproteobacteria bacterium
CTACTATCCGTAGTCTCCGGGCAAACTAGGGAGGACTTCTTGAGTAACAAGACGAACGAACGCGTGATCATCGCTGGCGCCGGCCCGGTGGGCCTGACGATGGCTTATGCCCTGATCAAGCAGGACATTCCGGTCCTGATGCTCGAGTCCTACAGCGACGTACCGACGGACCCTCGAGCTTCGACCTTCCACCCGCCAACGATGGAGCTACTCGACGAGCTGGGCGTCGCCGACGAAGTACATGCGATGGGCATCGAGGTGCCGAAGTGGCAGTTCCGCGACCTCAAGAAGGGCCCCATTGCCGAATTTGACGTGAGCATCCTCTCCGATTTGACCCGATACCCGTATCGGCTTCACTGCGAACAGCACAAGTATGCCCAAATGCTTTTGCGCAAGGTCGAGCAGGACGATCGCTGCGAGATCCGCAAATCCCGAACGGTGGCGGGTGTTTCAGAAACAGACGAGAGCGTCACGGTTGCCGCCGAGGGGCCGGACGGCATTGAACAGGTCTCCGGACGCTACCTCGTGGGCTGCGATGGCGGCCGCAGCGCCGTGCGACACGCCATGGGCGTTTCCTTCGAGGGCCTGACCTTCCAGGAGCGCTTTCTCGTACTGACCACGCCGTTCGACTACGGACCGCACGGGTTTGTCGGTACCTGCTACATCGCGGATCCCGAGCGGTGGTATTCGATGTTCCGCGTTCCGGCTGACGGGCCACCCGGCCGCTGGCGGGTGGTCTCTCCGGTCCCATCCGACATGAGCGAGGCCGAAGCCTTCGACGACGAACAGTGCCAGGAGCGCATCCAGCGCGTCCTCAAGCACCCCGATGGGGGAGACTTCCCGATCATTCACAAGAACATCTACCAGGTGCACCAGCGAATCGCTGGCAGTTTCGCCGTCGGCAACACCTTCCTCGCCGGTGACGCAGCACATATCAACAACCCCCTCGGTGGCATGGGGCTCAATTTTGGGATTCACGATGCCCTGAACCTTGCGGAGAAGATGGGCAAGGTGTGGCGTCGAGAAGCGCAACCCGATCTTTTCGGCGTCTACGACCGCCAGCGACGCACCGTTTGCGAGGAATATCTCCTCGCCCAGACGGCACAAAACAAACGCGATCTTGAGGAGCGAGACCCGGAAGTCAGGCAACGCCGGCATGATGAATGGCGCGCCGCGGCTGCCGATCCTGCGAAGGCGCGAGAGTTTCTGCTGCGCACGGCAATGTTCAAGTCGGTCGAGCGGGCACGTTCGATCCAATAACAATCTGGAACCGCACTAATAGAAAGAGAAGACAATGACGGACTCACAAGGTCACAGGCTCAAGATCGGCGTTGTCGTACCGTCCACGAATACGGTGGTCCAGCCCGAGTTCGCCGCCATGCAGCCTGCGGGTGTGACGAATCACATCTCGCGAATCGCCATTCCTGACGCAAAGCTTGGAAGCGATGACGATTTCATCGCTCATATCGAACGGATGCGTGCCGGGATCGACGCGTCGATTGAGCGCGTCATGACCTGCCACCCCGACTACATCATCAATGGACTGTCGCTGGAGGCTTTCTGGGACGGCCTCCAGGGAAGCATGGACATGCTTGATCGGCTTGAGAAAGCGTTCTCGATCAAGATCTCGATGGGCAACAACGCAATCCTGGCCGCCTTGGAAAAAATAGGCAATATCAGGAAGATAGCGCTTATTACGCCGCACAAGCCTTTGGGCGATGAACGGGTGCGCACGTTCTTCAACGAAGCCGGCTATGAGGTCACCGACCTCCACAGTTTCAGTATCAACATGCCGGCGGAGATTTGCCACGTTCCGGCCGCAGCGCTTCGCGAAGCGACGATCAAGGTCAACAAGAGCAAACCCGATGCGGTAGTCCAGGTCGGAACCGGCCTCCCGAACGCCGCGGTCGCTGGCGAAGCATGGAAATGGCTGGGGAAGCCGGTGGTCTCGATCAACACCGCCTGCTACTGGCACGCCCTTCGGCAAAACGGAATCAACGACAAGATCCAGGGGTTCGGCCCGCTCTTAACCGACTACTGAGCCGACGCCGGCGCCAACTCGACAAGTACAGCACCCTCGTCGACCAGGTCACCGGTCGACACAGCAACATGTGTCACCGTGCCGTCAAAGGCGGCACGGAGAACATGCTCCATTTTCATTGCCTCGACGACAGCCAGACGATCTCCCGCCGCTACAGATTGCCCCGAGACAACAAGCAGGTCGGTAATCTTGCCTGGCATCGGAGCGACAACGGCACCGCTATGAAGATCCGCCGCAACGGAGACCTGTAGGGGGTCTACGATGCGAACCCGGTCAACGCTCTCTTCTCCGATTACGTAGATCGCGCCCGCCGTCGCTACCGCAGTACGTTCAACCGATGTCCCGTCCAGAAGCACGCGAAAACCTTGATCCGTGACCTGACCGATATCGATCGTATGGGTGCGTTGTAGCCAGGTCATGGTCGATGTGCCGCCGCGCTCACCGAACCTCGACACTGCCTCTTGGCGGCCGTCGACCGTGTCAAGAATCAGAACCAGGGTTGCTGGGAGATTTAGAAGCCATCCCGCCTTCTCGGACCACGGATCGTCGCCATGAGTCACCTGTTGCGCCCGAATGGTCCATGCC
>JAYQVF010000281.1:0-2623 GCA_038148335.1 Alphaproteobacteria bacterium
TGTGCATTCCGACGAAGCCGGCCGGTGATTCCGATCAATTACCGGCCACCCATTCCAATTTCATTCCGGCCGGGGTTCCGATTTGAAGCCGGCCACCTTTTTGGATCACCTGGGTCGTTGTTGAGGTTTGGTTCGAGTTTCGTTTCTGGTCAAGCCTGATCTGCTTCCGGGTTTTCTGGCGCGCGCCGTTTTCGCATGCTTTCGCCGGTCAGTTCGATACGATAGGCGTTGTGCACGAGGCGGTCGAGGATGGCGTCGGCGATGGTGGGATTGCCGATGATCTCGTACCAGTGGTCGACGGGCACCTGGCTGGTGACGATGGTCGATCGCCGCTCATAGCGGTCTTCGACGATCTCGAGAAGATCGCGGCGCTGTTCGTCGTTGAGCTTTTCGGGTCCCCAATCGTCGAGGATGAGCAGATCGGTTCGGGCCAGCGCCTTGAGCATCCTGGCATAGCGACCGTCTCCCCTTGCGAGAGCGAGCGTGGCGAAGAGCCGTGGCGCGCGGTGGTAGACGACGGAGAAGTCCTCGCGACAGGCCTTGTGCCCGAGGGCGCAGGCGAGCCAGCTCTTGCCGACACCGGCCGGCCCTGTGATCAGGAGACCGTGACGCTGGCGAATCCAGTCGCAGCCTGCGAGCTTGAGGAACAGGGAGCGGTCGAGCCCGCGTTCGGCACGGAAGTCGGCATCTTCGACCTGCGCATCATGGCGCAGCCTGGCAGCGCGGGCACGCGCCTCGAAGCGCTTCTGACGGCGCAGCGTCGCTTCGTTCTCGAGCAGGATGGCAAGCCATTCGCCATGATCGAGGGCGCGTGCTTCCGGCTGCGCACCGAGATCCTGGAAGCCTTTGGCCATGCCATGCAGTCCGAGGTCGCGCAGCATGTCGAGAGTGGGGTGGGTCAGCATGATCTTTTGTCTCCTCAATGGAAGTAGCCGGGACCACGCAGATTGGCGTGATCGATGATGGCGCCGGGATTGCCGGCGGGCCGGGTGGCCTTGTGGTTGGTGATGAGGGCGGCGATGCTCTTGCAGGTCAGCCCGCCGATCTCGACGGCGCGCGCCGAGACCGCCTCAGCACGCTCACGACGGAGATCCCGGTAGAGGCGCAAAACGCCAAGGCATGTGCGGAACCCTTGTTCCGGATGCGGGCGACTGGCCAGAATGGCGATGATCAGCCCCTCGGTCTGTGGTCCGATCGACGCGGCCCAACGCCGGAAGCGTGCCGGCGTCCACTCCGCGTATCGACGGTGGGAACTGGGCATATGCTCGGGGTTGGTGCCGTAACGGCGTCCGCCATAGCGACGCTGATGAACGGCGATGCGCCTGCCGCGGTGGAATATCTCGATCATCCTGGCCGTGGCGCGGATGTCGACCTGCTGGCGGATAAGGCTGTGCGGCACGGAATAGAAGAAGGTCTTGAACTCGACATGATAGTCGGTGGCGACCCGAGCCAGGCGCCATTCGGCGAACTCGTAATCCTGCACTGGCAGGCTCGCCAGGGTCGGCCGTTCCACCGTCTCGAACAAATGGCGGCGGCTGACGCCAAGGCGGCGCATGACATGGTCGTTGATGCGGTCGAGCGCCCCGGCGATTGCGGCATTGGCCTCGGCCAGCGAGAAGAACGTCTGTCGTCGCAGCCGGCCAAGGATGCAGGTCTGGGCGAAACGCACGCCGTTCTCGACCTTGGCCTTGTCCTTCGGGCGACGCGGCCGCGCCGGCAGCACGCCGACGCCATAGTGCGAGGCCATCATGCCGTAGCTGCGGTTGATCTCCGGATCATAGAAGGAGGCATGATTGACGCCGGACTTCAGGTTGTCGGGCACGATCAGGCGCGGGACGCCTCCGAAGAAGCTGAACATGCGTACATGCGCGCCGATCCAGTCCGGCAGCGTCTGCGTCCAGGTCGCTTCCGCATAGGTGTAGCCGGATGCACCCAGGACGCCGACGAAGATCTCCGCCTCGCGGACCTCGCCGGTCAGCGGGTCGACGATGGCGATCTTCTTGCCGGAATAGTCCACGAACACCTTGTCGCCGGCGACATGTTCCTGGCGCATGGTTGGCGACAGGCGCTTCTCGAAGCTGCGGAACAGGTCGCAGAAACGGCTGTAGCCATAGCCGCCGGAATGGACGGCGCGATACTCTTCCCAAAGCAGCATCAGCGTGACGCCCGGCTTCTTCAGCTCCAGCGCCAGATCCGCCCAGTTCGGCTCCGGCAGCCGGCGCAGGCCCTGCTTCACCCCGGCGCGGGCGAACAGCCGGTTCTCCAGCGCGTCGTCGGTCAGGTCGCCTGGCAGCGGCCAGATCAGTCCCGCCGCCGTCGCGCGCTTCAGATTGTCCTGCACGGTGCTGCGCGCGATGCCCAGCCTCTGTGCGATCTCGCGGGCGCTGGTTCCATCACCGGCAAGCCGCAGCATCTGTCGTAATTGTCTCATGGTCAGCCTTCTCTTTGCCGGCATTACGCGTCCCTTGTTCAAAAGGACCGTCATGCCAAAGTTGCTGACCCACGTGCTCCTGCTCAGGCCTCAAAGCGGCCGGATATTGATCGGAATGGTGGCCGGCTTCACGTCGGAACGGTGGCCGGCTTCAGGTTGGAATGCCCGGCCGGATAACGTCGGAATCCGCAC
>JAYQVF010000282.1:0-2585 GCA_038148335.1 Alphaproteobacteria bacterium
GGGCGGTGTTCGGTGCCGTCCATCGCCTTGAGGCCGGTGGCGATGCCGGGATTGGGGTCGGTGCCGAGCCGTTCGAGGGTGGCGGCGACCTCCTCGATGCGGCGGCCCTGCAGGCCGCGCTCGCGCGCCGCCTCCTTGTTCTCTTCGGGCGTCGGGAAGTGGACGTAGACTTCCTTGACCTGCTGCTTGTTGCATTCGATCTGCAGCATCGTCAGCAGGATGCGCGTCAGCGCGGCGCGCGCGCCCGGCGCAAGTTCGTCCGGCATCATCTTGACGCGCGGATCCTCAACGTGGGTGATGTCTTCTGCGAGTGCCATGGCCTGCCCCTCCCTGCCCGGCGGGTAGCGAACCGCGCAGGGGGTGCAGTGTCAAGCGAGGCGGCGGCTCAGGCGTAGTCGAGCGGCAGCGCCGTGGTTTCCTTGATCCGCTCCATCGCGAAGGACGAGGTGACGTCGGACAGCGGCACGCGGGCGATCAGCTTCTTGTAGACCGCGTCGAAGCCGGCGATGTCGGGCGCCACAACCTTGAGCAGGTAATCTACCTCGCCCGACATGCGGTAGAACTCGACGATTTCCGGGATGTCGGCGACGGCGGCGGCGAAGGTTTCGAGCCAGCCCAGTTCGTGACGGTCGGTGCGCACGGCCATGAACACGGTGACCCCGACATTGAGCTTTTCCGGGTCGAGCAGCGCGACCCGGCCGCGGATCACCCCGTCGGCCTCGAGCTTCTGGATGCGCCGCCAACAGGGCGACGGCGACAGGCCGACCTGTTCGGCGATCTCGGCGACGGCGCGGCCGGCATCTTCCTGCAGGGCACCCAGAATCTTGCGGTCGATAGCATCCATGAGAGAAATATTATCCAATTTTTAAAATATTGCGCAAAATTCTTGCTGCTTTCAGCCAATGTCCGCAAAACAACGCAAGGAAATCCGCCGCGGCCCGCGCTACGCTGCGCGCCATGATCAAGAACGCCTTCACCGACCATCCTGCTTCCGTCAACGAGACCTATGGCGAGCACCTGGCCTCCGCCACCGGTTTCGGCGTGACGATGATCGCCGGCGGCCTCGCCTGCCTGGTGCACGGCCTGCTGCCGTTCCTGTTCGTGAGGACGGGCTCGCGCGCCATCGCCGAACTGCACGACCGGATGGTGAGCAATCGCGTACGCCCGCGCCGCGACCTGTCGGTCGCTGCGGAGTAGCAAGGCCTCCTTCATCCGCGCTCCAGGCGCGGGTGTACGCGCGCCCGTCGCCCGCTAGACTGCGGTCCCCTTGACGCGGAGCGGGCGAATGCTGATTGCGCAGATCTCGGACATGCACGTGATGCCCGACGGCCAGTTGATGGGCCAGGTGGTGCCGACCAACGCGATGCTGGAAGCCGCCATCGCGCGCATCAACGCGCTCGAGCCCAAGGTCGACGCGATTATCGCGACCGGCGATCTGACCGAGGGCGGCAGCCCGGAGTCCTATGCCGCGCTGCGCCGCATACTGGGGGCGGCCAAGGCGCCGGTGTTCATGATCCCCGGCAACCACGACAAGCCCGACGCGATGCGCGCGGCGTTTCCCGACCACGGCTATCTCAACGCCGAAGGGTTCATGCACTACACCGTCGAGGATCACGGCCTGCGGCTGATCGGCCTCGACACGCGCATCCCGCAGCATCCGGCGGGCGAGATATGCGCGACGCGGCTGGCGTGGCTCAAGGCGCAGCTCGACGCGCAGCCGCAGACGCCGACCCTGATCTTCATGCACCACCCGCCGTTCCGCACCGGCATCTGGTGGATGGACGCGATCGGGCTGAAAGGCGCGGACGCGCTTGAGGGCCTGCTGCGTGGCTACGACAACATCGCGGGCGTGGTGTGCGGGCACATCCACCGCTCGGTGACGCGGGCCTGGGCCGGCACGGCGGCGATCGTCGCGCCGTCGACGGCGCACCAGATGTTCCTCGACCTCGCGGGCGATGCGTTTCTCAAGTCGACCAAGGAGCCGCCAGCGTTCCTGCTGCACAAATGGACGGCCGAGACGGGCCTGGTGACGCACACGGTCTATGTCGACGATTTCGGGCGCTACGATCCGCCGGATCACCACGATATCGAGATGATGGGCCGCGTGCGCACGTTCTTCGACAAGGAACGCGGCGAGATGGGGGTCTAGCCCTTCGACTCGCGCGCAGGCGCGCGGCTCAGGATGACGTCCTTCGGGACGCGCCTGCGGCGCTCCTCAGGATGAGCGTCTTCCAGTGTGACGATGCGTGCTTTGCGCGCGAGGGACGCCCTTCGGCTCGGACGGCGCGCGCCTGCGGCGCGGTCCGTCCGGCTCAGGATGCGGGGTGTGGGGCGTGTGTCGGGTTCGACCGAAATCGGTGCGGCGGCGCTAGACGCACCTGCCGCCGTCGACCTCCAGGCAGACGCCAGTGAGAAAGTTCGCCTCTTCGCTCGCCAGGAACAGCGCGGCGTTGGCGATGTCGAGGGGGGTCGAGAAGCGGCCCATCGGGATGCCGGCGAGGAACGCCTTGCGATTCTCCGGCGTGTCGGGCATGCCCATGAAGGTGGACGTGAGGCCGGTCTCGCCGATCACGGGGTTGATGGCG
>JAYQVF010000283.1:0-2536 GCA_038148335.1 Alphaproteobacteria bacterium
TCATGCCGCGCCCGAAGTCGAGCGCGACAATCGCGCCGTCGTCCTCGCTCACCGTCAGGTCGCCGACCGGCGCGTTGTAGGTGAGTTGCGGCGCGGGGGTCATGGCACGAGGGCCTTGCTGAGATCGGCCGCGGTCGTCACCGGTAGTGAACACATCTCGCCGACGCACACGTACGCGGTGGGCTTGCCGCCCTGCTGCGCCTTGCCGGCGGCCGGGTGGCTCGCGGGCAGCGTCGCATCCGGGGCGATCACCGACAGCACGACGTTGGGCGTCGCCAGCGCCTGGGCCGCTCGCACCAGCGCTTTCGTTGCGGCGTCATTGCGCTCGCCGATCACCGCGACCTGCACCGGCTTGAGCCACAGGTCGACGTTGTTGAGATAGGTGGTGAGGGCGAAGAAGTTGCGCGTGATCTCGGGCGCGAAGGCGTCGATCAGGGCGTGCGCCCGGGCGCGGTAGGCTTCCTCGCCGGTGTGTAAGTAAAGGCGGGCGAGGACGCCGACCATCGTGCCGTTGCCCGACGGCGTTGCGTTGTCGTGCGCGTTGCGCGGCCGCGCGATGAGCTGCTCGCCGTCGGATGCCGTCTGGCAGTAGCCGCCCTGCTCGGCGTCCCAGAAATAATCGTCGAGGGCCTTCGTCCACGCCTGCGCGCGCTCGAGGTATTGGGCTTCGCCCGCGATCTCGAACAGCGCGAGGGAGGCCTGCGCCATGTTGGCGTAGTCCTCGAGCATGCCGGCGTTGCGTACCTTGCCGTCGCGCGCCGCGTGCCACAGCCGTTCGCCATCGCTCATCTTATCCGCAACGAAGTCCCACGCGCGCTGCGCCGCCGCGAGCCAGCCCGGTTCGCCGAACACGGCGGCCGCGCGCGCCATCGCCGCGATCATCAGCCCGTTCCAGTCGGCCAGTACCTTGTCGTCCCAGCCCGGGCGCACGCGCTGCTCGCGCACCTCGTGCAGCACGTTACAGAGCCGCGCGAGGTCGCCCTCGAACTGCGGATCATGCAGCGCCATCGCGTGGCTGCGGTTGAGGATGGTCTTGCCTTCCCAGTTGCCGCCCGCCGTCACGCCGTAGGCCTGCTTGAACATGCCCGCATCGATCCCGAGCGCGGCGTCGATCTCGGCCTCGCTCCAGACGTAGTACTTGCCTTCCTCGCCCTCGGAATCGGCGTCGAGCGACGCAGCGAAGCCGCCGCCGTCGGCGACCATCTCGCGCAACGTCCAGCCGACGGTCTCGCGGATGCGCGTTTCGTAGAGCCGCGATCCCGTGGTGCGCCACACCTGGGTCATCAGGTCGATCAGCAGCGCGTTGTCGTAGAGCATCTTCTCGAAATGCGGCACCAGCCACGCTGCGTCGGTCGCGTAGCGCGCATAGCCGCCGCCGACGTGGTCGTAGATGCCGCCCTGCGCCATCTGGTCGAGCGAGACCTGCACCGCCTCGGCGAACTTCGCGTTGCCGGTGCGCAGATGCGCGCGCCACAAAAGGTCGAGCGCGAAGGTC
This sequence comes from Alphaproteobacteria bacterium, assembly GCA_038148335.1. GTDB lineage: Bacteria > Pseudomonadota > Alphaproteobacteria > SHVP01 > SHVP01 > CALJDF01. The sequence goes on from JAYQVF010000283.1 coordinate 1,496, forward strand.
TGCGGGAACTTGGGCGCGCCGCCGATGCCGCCCAGCGTCATGTCGATGTTCTCGACCAGGCGGCCGGCCATGTCGTCGAGCAGGTCGGCGGTCAGTGCCGGCACGCCCTCGGCCGGCGGCGTGCGCCCCAGTTTCTGCAGGCCGGCGACCAGCGCGGCGGTGTTCTTGGCCACCGCGTCGCGGTCGGTCGCATAGGCCTTGGCCATCGCCTCCAGCACCTGGGGGAACGAGGGCCGGCCCCAGCGCGGCTCGGGCGGAAAGTACGTGCCGCCCCAGAACGGCTCGGCTTGCGGCGTGAGGAACATGGTCAGCGGCCAGCCGCCCTGTTCGCCCAGCATGTGCAGCGCGTTCATGTAGATCGTGTCGATGTCGGGGCGTTCCTCGCGGTCGACCTTGATGTTGATGAAGTGCGCGTTCATCTGGGCCGCGATCTCTTCGGACTCAAAACTTTCGTGCGCCATGACGTGGCACCAGTGGCACGCGGCATACCCGATGGACAGCAGGATCGGCTTGTCCTGGTCGCGCGCGGCGGCGAGCGCCTCTTCGCCCCACGGCCACCAGTGGACCGGGTTGTCCTTGTGCTGCTGCAGGTAGGGGCTGGTTTCGTCGGCGAGGCGGTTGGTCATGCGCACCTTTCTTCGGAATGCGGCGACCTTAGCATGCGGCGGGCGCGACAAAACCGGACCGCGCGTAGGGACAAGCGCCTCTCGCCCGGATCGGGCGCGCTGTGTATATAAAGAACGCGACCCAGGAGGTGGCCCGTGAAGATTCGCTTCGACATCGACTGCACCCCCGAAGAAGCCCGGACGTTTCTAGGACTGCCGGACGTGTCGGGCCTGCAGGCCGACATGGTGGCCAAGCTGCGCGAACGCATGATGGCCAACATCGAGGCGATGGATCCCGAGACCATGCTGCGGACCTGGATGCCGTCCGGCGCCGAGGGCTGGGACAAGATGGTCAAGGGCTTCTGGGAACAGATGGGCGCGGCAACGAAGAAGAAGGATTGAGATGGACGACGTGGTTTCCGAATCGGTCGAGCAC
>JAYQVF010000284.1:0-2531 GCA_038148335.1 Alphaproteobacteria bacterium
CATCAACCTCGGCGCCATGCTGCGCAACGTGACCTCGGCCTTCAGCGACGACGGCGCGCCCAAGAAGACCGATTTCACCGAGATCACCGGCACCTTCACCATCACCAACGGCATCCTGAAGAACGACGACCTGCAGATGCTGTCGCCGTTGTTCCGGGTCACCGGCGCCGGCACCGTCGAGATGCCGCCGCGCACGGTGAACTACCGCATCACGCCCAAGGTCGTCGCCTCGACCGAAGGGCAGGGCGGCGACTCGAAGGCGGCCGGCATCACCGTGCCCGTCGTCGTCAGCGGCCCGTGGACCGATCTCTCCTACAAGCCCGACCTCGCCGGCGTGCTGCAGGAAACCCTCAAGGATCCCGCCAAGGCCAAGGAAGCGGTGCAGGAGACGATCAAGAGCATCACCAAGCCCGAGGGCGACGGCGGTGGCGGCAGCAACCCGCTGGGCGTCGTGCGCGGCCTCCTCAAGCGCGACTAGGCGGCGGTCATGGTGCGCACGCTTTTCGCGGCCTTCCTGATCGTCGGTCTCGCCGGCGCGGCGGCGGCGCAGTCGCGCTACAGCCCGATCGACCAGGGCGGCGGCGGCCAGATGCGGGAGCTCATCGACGAACTGCGCCGGCTCACCGACGAGGCCGATCGGGCGCGCGCCGCCGACCCGGTGTTCCTGCGCGACCTGCGCGCGCTCGCCTCGCGCTACGACAACCCGTGGCGCCAGCGTCTGGTCAGCGACGACTTCCGCGACGGCGAATTCGCCAGCAACCCGCAATGGATCGTCGGCAGCGGCGAGTTCTACGTCAGCCGCAGCGGCCTCGAGAGCCGCGCCGTCGCCACGGCGACGACGACGACGAACCAGGGCGGCAACGGCGGCCAGTCGGCCTCGACCGAGGAAGTCGTCGTCGGCGTCATCGCCAACCTGCTGAGCCGCCGTCTCGGCGACGACAACGGCCAGCAGCAACAGCAGCAGCCGGCCCCGCGCGCCGCCGCCGACGCGCAAATCTTCCTGCCCGCGGCGATCAGCAACCCGTTCTCGCTGTCGGCCGAGCTCTACCAGCGCGCGCCCGGCAACTCGCTCGAGGTGATGGTCTATCAGGGCGCCGATCGCAGCGCCGGCTTCAGCCTCCTGTTCGAGCCCGGCAAGAAGGCGCTGCTGATCCGCCGGTCCAGCCGCGGTGCCGCCGTCGTCCAGGAAAGCGCGGCGCCCGTCGCCTTTACCGCCAACACCATTCACGTCCTCGAATGGACCCGCAACGCCGACGGCTTCATGACCGTCAGCCTCGACGGTGCGTCCGTGCTCGAAACGCTCGACCGCGGCTTCCGCGACCCCTTCGACGGCTTCACGCTGATCAACCGCGGCGGCGAATACGGCCTCGCCTCGATCCGCATCGACGGCACGTAAGGCGCCGGCGCCCAGGCGCGCGAACGCATAGGCAGGCGCCGAACCCGGGGCTAGGCTGCTTCTCCGGACACCCTGGGAGGAGAAACAGCATGGCCCACCACACCGTCGTCACCGAGATCGCGCGGCCCGACGCCGCCACCATCGCCAAGGCGCACGACACCTACGTCTGCATCGCCGGCAGCACCGCCGGCCGCCGCCACGTCATGGACGCCGGCATCAGGCCGCTGCGCCGCGACTGGCGCATCGCCGGACCCGCCGTCACCGTCGCGGCCGAAGATCCCGTCGACACGCTCGCCTCGCAGGTCGCGACGCAGCTCGTCAAACCGGGCGACATCATCGTCGTCGAGGCCGCCGGCCGCATGGATCGCGCCGCCTGGGGCGCGACGATGGCGTGGGCCGCGAAGGAGGCAGGCTGCGCCGGCATCATCGTCGACGGCGTGGTCCTGACCACCGAACTTCTGATCGATCACGAGGGCATGCCGATCTTCTGCCGCGGCTCGGTCGCCAATCACCTGCGCCAGACAGGCCCCGGCTCGATCAACGTGCCGGTGATCTGCGGCGGCGTGATCGTCAATCCGGGCGACCTGATCATGGCCGACGAGGACGGCGTGGTCTCGCTGCCGCGCGAGCGCGCCGCCGCGATCCTCGACCAGGCCGGCCAGGGCCGCGCCGAACCGTATCCGCCCGCCGGCCGCAGCAAGCCCTACAGCCAACGCGGCTTCGTCGAGAAACTGCGCGGCATGGACGGCGTCACCTGGGGCTAGGCGAACGTGCTACGCTGACCTGAACGACAATGCAGGAGTATCGCCATGTTCGGTCCCGCGCCCCACGCCGTTCTCGCCCAGGCCGATCACGATGAAACGGCGCGCGAGAACTTTCTGATCGACATGCGGCGCGAGGTCGTGCGCCAGGCGCGCGTCGACGGACGCCGGGTCTACGAAAAGCGCGTGCTGCCCGCCTTCAGGAAGAAGAGCGGTCGCGCGCCCAAGGACCGCCACGAGATCCGCAAGGCGATGCTCGAGGACGATTTGGGGCGCACGACCAGCGCCCTGCGCCTGACGCAGCAGGAAATGAAATGGGACGCCGTCGCCGAGACCGTCGAGCGCCAGTACGACGACCTGAAACGCGTGTCCCA
>JAYQVF010000285.1:0-2484 GCA_038148335.1 Alphaproteobacteria bacterium
CTGTCTCAACCGTCACGGACAGCAACCTGCTTTCAGATCATGACCTGCGCCGCATTTGGTTCTTTCTCGATGAATGGGGGCAGCTTCCGGAAATTCAGGATTTCGAGCGCTTCGTTACTCTCGGTCGGTCCAAGGGGGTCTGCGCCGTACTTGGTCTGCAAGACCTGTCACAGATCGCCAAAAACTACGGACAGGAAGTCCTCGACGTCCTCATAGCGTCTGTTGGCACAAAGGTCATAACTCGCATCAACTTTGGACCCACAGCAGAACGCATGGAACGTGACCTGGGCGAGACGACATTCTATGAATATCGCCGGGACATGATGACCGATGGCACGACGAAATGGCTGAAGGAGACGCATCGCGCCAGCCCTATCGAACGATCGGAATTCAGCACGGAATTGGGCGTCGATGATAAAGGTGTGACCGCCTTCGTTACCGGGATCGGCAAGAACGTCTATCAGGTCAAATTCCCCTTCCCTGAAGACGCAAAGGATCATCGCCCGTCGAACGTTCCGGCCGAGTGGACCTACACCTTTAAACCAACCGGCACCTTCACCAGTGACGCCGATATCGACGTCTATGTGAAGGCGGTTCTTGGTAAGAACTCACCGCCGCCACGAGGTGCGCTGCCTTCGACCGAAGATACCGAACAAGAGGACTTGCCGCTTGAAGAAGCCTTCAAAGCGGCGGCCGCGGCCGCACGCAAAAATGCGAGTGCTCCGGCACATTCTGAGGAGGCCGGAGACAAGCCCGAACAGGTCGATCTTTTTGAGAAGTACCGCTAGTTGCCCTAGTGGTAGGCCTCCATATCGGACGCCGCCCGCACATCAATCGACACGTGCTTTATGACATTCCCGTCCTTGTCTTTCGCGACAAGCATTTTGGGATTGTAAGCATAAACGCCGTTGTAATTGACGCGATAGATCACGCCGATCTTTTGCCAACGCTTTTTGGCGCGCATCACTGTATCTCGAAAGACTCCGAGTTTAGCCGCCAACTCGTCATTTGTCGGAGTTGTCCCATCCGCTCGCGGATTTAACACCAACTCCCGAAGCATCTTAGACCAATGCCTGTTTTTTGGAGGAGGGTTATCCGCGAGTTCTGTCAACCAAGAGAGATTCACGCCGGCTTCACCCGGTTTTATTTTCTCTGGTTCAGGTGGGCAGTCAAACGTTATTACCTTTGAGATGCCCTTCATCTGTTCCGCCCGTCTGTCGTTCCCACGTTCGATTTTATTTGGTGCGCTTATTGGTGTACTTTTATACAAGAGAACGTCCTAACCGTTATCATCTCCCTTAATGGAGTCAATGTTTTGCTCCATCCAGCAGAATCATTTCACAATGAATCCTGCGACATTTTCAATGTCAAATACGACTAGCTTGGCAGGAGCTTTTTCCCCTCGGTCCGCAAGGTGCCGTCTGGCCCGACATGCCGATAAAGGGTCGATCGGGTAATGCCTAATTCCCGGCATAGTTCCCCGACCTTCGTTCCCGGCTGGCTCATCGCAGCCATAGCCAAACGTAACTTCGCCTTTGTCATTTTCGGCGGTCTCCCTCCTACTCTCCCGCGCGCTCGCGCAGCAGAGAGGCCCGCCACAGTACGTTCTATTGTCAGTTCGCGTTCATACTCAGCCAGAGCGGCGAAGATCCCGAAAACCATCTTGCCCGCCGGCGTCGTCGTGTCGATTGATGCGAGTCCTATCCGGACATGGCGAGAAAACCCGTAACAAAAACAACATATCAAAAACGTCAGTTTTGGGACAGCGTTTTACGGCGGCCTTCGGCCGCAGGGTTTTCCCACAGGCTCCGGCCTTCTCTACGGCGCCATTGGGGGCGCGCTCAGGCCTCCGCCTGCTACGCCTGCTTTCCCTCGAAAGCAGGCTTCGGCCCTCCGGGCTGGAAAAACCCTTACTGCATGGAAGGCCGGCTTCGCCGGCGACTATTTCCTTGTTGAAATGCACCGATCCTCGATCCGGTCAAATTGCAGAGCCTCGCCATGCTCGCGGGCTCGCCGCTGCGCGTGGCTCCGGTTCCGGTCGCAAGCGACCGAGTTTGACCGTATCGGGCGGTTCGGTGCCATCCTGACCTATCGGGACGAGGGGCATCGCCCCTCGCCCGTTGGCGAGAAAGTTCGATCCGCCTCCGGCGCGGATCGAACAAGGGGCAAGTCCTATTCGAGGAGAGACAGGGCACGTATGAGCCCGCTTTCACTGTCGGGCGTCCAGCGTTGATAGTCGTAGACGCGGACAATGGTGCCGGCGGGTTCATCAGCGCTCGAGATGAGCGGAACGATCAGCTCGGGCAGCGTATCGAGCGATACACACGGATAGCAATCCAGGGCGCCATTTGGGCGTTCGAGCTCCACACGAAACAGGTGGGTTTGGGAATCAGTCATTGAACTCTCCGTCTCAGGGAAGGCGAAAGGGAAGCCCCCGCCGAAGCGGGGGCCTTCGTTTGAACGGTTGAGTTCTCTAGCGGCCGG
>JAYQVF010000286.1:0-2442 GCA_038148335.1 Alphaproteobacteria bacterium
CTCTTATGGAGGCATGGCCACGACCTACGCGGCCCATGAAATGGTCGCCGCGCGTTATGCGCCGGATGGCACCCGCTTTGCCGCCCACGTCGCGTACTACGCGCCCTGCATTGCCCGGTTTGCCGACACGCGCGCCACCGGCGCGCCGGTCCTGTTCGTCTCCGGCGGGCGCGACGCGATCGTCGACCCGGCGCGGTGCGCCGAGGTTGACGCCGACCTGCGACATGGCGGCGCCATGGTCGAGCGCATCACCTATCCCGAAGGCTTGCACCAATGGGACGGGTTCTTTCGCGGGCCACGCCCGATCGGCCGCAATCTCGCGCCCTGCCGATTCAGGGTCGAGGTGAACGGCGCGGTGACCGATCTGCGCAGCGGATTGCCCATGTCGAGCCCATGGCTGCGCATCGCAACGCTGGCGCTTTGCGTCGGGCGGGAAGGCTATCTCATCGGCCGCGACGACGACGTCCGTGCGCTTTCGAACCGCGATGTTGCGCGCTTCCTCGCACCGGTTCTCTTCTCCAATCAAGGCGACCACGCGCGGCGCTAGCTGAACGGCGTCTTGACGGAGCGGGCGTCGGCCCTATCAATGGGGCCGTATCCCATACCGTCAGGAGACCATGATGCAGGCCGGCACCGCCAAACCGCTCGAAGGGCTGAGAGTCCTCGACTGTGCAACGTTCATCGCGGGACCGTTCTGCGCAACGCAACTGGCTGAGTTCGGGGCCGAGGTCATCAAGATCGAATTGCCCGGCACCGGCGACCCGGTGCGCAAGTTCGGCTCCAGGACCGACTGCGGCGAGACGCTGGTGTGGCTCAGCGAAGGCCGCAACAAGAAATCCATCACGCTGGACCTGCGCAAGCCGGAAGGCGCGGAAATCCTCAAGCGGCTCGTGGCGAAGACGGACGTCCTGGTGGAGAACTTTCAGCCCGGAACGCTCGAGAACTGGGGCCTGGGATGGGACGTGCTGAAGCAGGTCAACCCGCGTCTCGTCATGGTACGGATCTCGGCCTACGGGCAGACCGGTCCCAACAGCCCCAAGCCCGGCTTCGGACGTATCGCCAATGCCTTCGGCGGCATTTCCTTTCTCGCAGGCTACCCCGACCGACCGCCGGTCACGCCGGGGTCGGCGACGCTGCCGGACTACATGGCAGGCCTCTACGGCGCTCTCGGCGCGATGTTCGCGCTCCGCGCTCTCGAGAAGACCGGGGAGGGGCAGGTGGTCGACATCGGACTCTATGAGCCGATCTTCCGCATTCTCGACGAGCTGGCGCCGGCATTCGACATGTTCGGCTACGTCCGCCAGCGCATGGGGCCTGGCACCGTGAACGTCGTGCCGCACAGCCACTATCCGACGAAGGACAACCGCTGGGTGGCGATCGCCTGCACCAACGACAAGATTTTTGCCCGGCTGGCCAAGGTCATGGATCGCGACGATGTCGCCGGCGACGGCAAGTACGGAACGCTGGCGAAGCGCGAGGCCGCGCGTCCGGAAGTCGATCAGTTCGTGACCGACTGGACGCTGCAGCATACGCGCGACGAGATCATCGACATGTGCGGCGTCGGCCAGGTGCCGTGCGGGCCGGTCTACGCCATTGACGAGATCTTCGAGGATCCTCACTACGCTGCGAGGGAAAATTACAAAGAGGTGAAGGATCCCCGCATCGGTGCGCTTAAAGTTCCCAATGTGGTGCCCCGCCTGACCGAAACGCCGGGAGGCATCGAGCATCTGGGGCCGTCCCTGGGGGACAGCAACGACGAGGTGTACTCCAGACTACTGGGGCTTTCGCCGGATGAAATCGCGGCGCTCAAGCAAAAGCAGGTGATCTGACGATCATCGGGATTGCAACCGGATGGCGGTATCATGCGTACTAGTTCAGGAATATTGCCGAATCAGGGCCGGCAGGGATGAAAAATGCGTTCCGGGTCGTTTACGACCACACAGGGACAAGAGAAGGACCTTCGAGATGAGATCAATTGCGGCATTTGCGGGGGCGATCGCCCTGACCCTCTCGCTCATCGGCGGCGCTTGGGCGATGGACGGCGATGGACCCAAGAGCAATCACCCAGACTTCGCCAAGGCGGTCGACGCGCTCGACCTGAAAGACTACCAGCGCGCCATCACGTTGCTGGCGAATGTCATCCAGGCTGAACCCAAGAATCCCGATGCGGAGAACCTCACCGGCTACGCCAACCGGATGCTGAAGAACTACGACCTGGCGGTCAGTCACTATCAGCGGGCGCTGGAACTCGACCCCAAGCACCGCGGTGCCCATGAGTATCTCGGCATCACCTATCTCGAAATCGACCAGCCCGACAAGGCCGATGCCCTGCTGACCTCGCTGAAGGAGCTCTGCGCATTTTGCGCCGAGAGGCGTTCGCTCGACAAAGCGGTCAAGGCCTACAAGCGCGGCGAAAAGACCAGCTAGACCGCCCGCTCCCGC
>JAYQVF010000287.1:0-2376 GCA_038148335.1 Alphaproteobacteria bacterium
GCCGCCGCCTCGCTGGTCGGCACGGCCTCCCTCGCTTCTGCCGACATGGCCAAGGACGGTTCCTTCCAGGTCGCCGCCGAGATGAAAAAAGACGACATGATGAAAAAGGACGACATGAAGAAAGACGCCATGAAGAAAGACGCCATGAAGAAGGGCGACAAGATGAAGGACGACATGTCGAAGGATGCGTCCATGAAGAAGGACGACATGATGAAAAAGAAGGAAATGAAGGACAACTAGTCCTTCACGCCTTCCTCCCTTGGAAAGCCCCGCCCTTGCTGCGGGGCTTTCCGTTTGCTGCATGCTGGATGCAGCCGTTCTTTGCTGCGACAATCACCGGTCAACGGTCGGCAGATTGGTCTTTGTCGTGGGTTCGTCGATTTCGGGTATTGCGTGTTTGTCGCGCCTTGCAGCCGTACTGGTCCCGCTGGTCGCCGCGGCGTGCACGACGACAGCCACCGAACCCGAGGCATCGCGCCACACGGTCGCGCTGGCCGAATCGCCGGAAATCACGCTCACCGTCGTCAACGATCAGGACCGCGCCGTCCGCTTCGTCGGGCCTTTGGGCAACACCTTCGACGTTCTGGCTGGCGAGTCGTTGTCGCTGCGTCTTGTCGTGGTCGCATTGGCCGATTTCGAGGAAAACGTCTTCCGCGACTGGCTGGTCCCGGCGGGGCCGGTGGCGCACCGGCTGGTCGAACTCGATGCGCCGAGCCTCGTCGATACCGACGGTCTGACCGGGCGTCTCAGCTATGTGCTTGCCGATGCGCGGCTCGGTACGCTGCACCTTACGGCGCAGCGCTGTAGCGGTGAGGGCTGGCGCAGGCCCGGCCTGGGCGCGGCCGAGTTCAAGGTTCGTTTGGGATCGCTGCCGGCAACGCCGCTCGTCCTGTGCCCCGGGAACGCTGACTGATCAGGCGGCGAACAGGAACACGACGGTTGCGACCAGCAGCAGCGCCATCGCACCGTTGAAAATCCGGTGCGCGCGCGGCGTGCGCAGCAGGCGGCCGATCCCGACGCCGAATGCGGTCCACACCGTGACCGCCGGCACGGCGACGACGGCGAAGGTGGCCGCGAGGACGCCGGCGCCGAACAGCATGCCGATATCGGCCGGCATGAAGGTCGATGCCGCCGCGCCGGTCACGGTCCAGGCCTTGGGATTGGCAAACTGGAAGCCGAATGCCTCGAGGAACGAAAGCGGCCGCCCTTCATGCTCCGCGCTTTCCTTGGGCACCGATGTGGCAATCCGCCAGGCGAGGTAGAGCAGGAACAAGGCGCCCGCGATCTTGATGCCGATCTGCAGTCCGGGCAGCGCCTGTAACACGGCGCCGAGACCGATGGCGATCAGGAAGAGCAGCGACGTCGCGCCGAACACGACGCCGCTCATGTGGCCGAGCGACCGGCGGAAACCAAAGTTGGCGCCCGAGGCGGCGAGCATCACGTTGTTGGGGCCGGGCGTCATGCTGCCGGCCATGGTGAAGGCCGCCATCGGCATGGCGACCGAATAGAACAGGTCGGCGGGCGTCATGACGATTTCAGGGCGAAGCGCGTCGTGTCGCCGTGGCGCACGATGTGGCCGCAGGTCGGCCCCGGAAAGTGCGCCGGCATCATGAGGACGCCGGACTCGGCGTAGGTGTCGACGAACCGGCTTCGCATGGCCGCGGAGGCGACGGGATCGGTGCAGAACACCGGGCTCCAGTCGGGGCGCGCGACCTGGATGCCGAAATGCATGAGATCGCCGGTGAGGATCGCTTCCGCGCCCTTCGAGCGCAGGCGCACGCAATAATGGCCGGGTGTGTGACCGGGTTTCGGCAGGATAGTCACGCTGTCGTCGATCGCGAAGTCATCCCCGATCAGGACCGCCTGGCCCGCTTCGACGACCGGCAGGACCGAATCGTAGAAGGCGTTGGCGCTGTGGTCCGCCGCATCGATCGTGCGGTAGTGATCGTAGTCGCGTTGCGAGAAGACGTAGCGCGCATTGGGAAACGTCGGTACCCAGCGTCCGTCGAGCAGGCGCGTGTTCCAGCCGACGTGGTCGCTGTGCAGATGCGTGCACATGACGTAGTCGACTTCCTCCGGCGCCACACCCATGGCGACGAGCTGGTCCAGATATGGGCCGCTGCGGTGATGCCACACGTCGGACCACGGCCGGTCCTTGTCGTTGCCCATGCAGGTGTCGACCAGGATGACGTGCCGCGGCGTGCGCACGATATAGGTGTGAAACGACAGCAGCAGCGCATCGGCCGCGAAATCGTAGAGATGCGGGTCGAGCCAGTCGCGATGGGCCCGGATGACCTCGGGCACCGCGTCCGGCAGGCCGGTCGCGGTATCGAAGGTGTGGATCTCCTCGATCAGCTTCGAGACGACGATGTCGCC
>JAYQVF010000288.1:0-2369 GCA_038148335.1 Alphaproteobacteria bacterium
CGGCTACGGCCGCCGTCGGTCAGGATCGACGTGCCGGTGATGTTGCTTGCCGCATCCGAACAGAGGAAGACGACGATGCGCGCGACCTCGACGGGATCGCCCATTGTCTTGAACGGGCTGTCCTTGGTGAAATCGGCTTCGATCTCGGCGAGCGACTTGCCGGTGTCGCGCGACAGATTGTTGAACAGAGTGGTGATGCGGCCCGTCTTGGTCGGGCCGGGGTTGACCGCGTTGACCGAGATACCATCGAGGCCGACCTCGTCGGCGAGGCCCTTGGTCACGGCGAGCAGCGCGGCGTTGGACGACGAGCCCGGCAGCAGGCGCGGGTTCGGCTGCTTGCCGGTGTCGCCGACGATGGTGACGATGCGCCCCGACTTCTGTTGGCGCATCGCCGGGATCACCGCGCGCATCATGCGGATGGTGCCGAAGAACTTCAGCGCGTAGGCGTCTTCCCACACCTTGTCGGGAATTTCCCAGAAGATGCCGCCCTGCGCCGCGCCGGCGCAGTTGGCGAGAATGTCGATGCGTCCGTACTTGTCGAGCGCCTGCCTGGCGATGGCGTCGGGCGCCTTCGGGTCGGTAAGGTCGGCATAGATCGGCAGAATGTCCGCCCGGTGCGCCTTGGTCAGTTCGTCGCAGATCGGCTCGAGCGGATCTTCCTTGCGCGACACAAGGACCAGTTTCGCGCCCTCCGCGGCCATCTGGCGCGCACTCTCGGCGCCGAGGCCGAGACTGCCGCCGGTGACGATGGCGACCTTGTCCTTGAGATTGAGTTCGATCGGCATGTGCCGTCCTCCCCGCAAGTGTTTCGTCGTGGCCCTTGATGGAACCCGGCGGCGGGGCTGTCAACGGAACCGCGCGGACGTGCCCGCCGCGCGGCGGGACTAGCCCGCGAACTCCTTGCGCAGGGCGTCGTTCTGGGCGCCGAGCGGCGGGATCGGCTTGACCGGGACGGGCGTGTCGGAGGCGAGCCGGATCGGCGAGGCGACCAGCGAGATGTCGCCGGCCTCGGAGCCGACGGTGGTGCGCCGCAGTTGCGGATGGTGCGCGAAGTCCTCGACGGTGTTGAGCGCGCCGTAGGCGATCTGCGCGTCCTTGAGCTTGGCCGAGATCTCCTCGCGGGTGTGCTGCGAGAACACCGCGTTCACCACCGCGTCGAGCGCCGGCCGGTTGGCGACGCGTTCGACGTTGGTCTTGAATTCCGGCTTGTCGGCGATGGCTTCGTCGCCCAGCACCTTGGCGCACAGGTTGCGCCATTCGCGCTGGTTCTGGATCGAGATCACGACCGGCCGGTGATCCTTGGTGTCGTAGGCGCCGTAGGGCGCGATGCCGGGATGGTTGAGCCCGACGCGCGCCGGCGGCTTGCCGGTGTGTTCCTGGAGCAGCAGCGGCACCGACATCCAGTCGGACAGCGCGTCGAACAGCGATACCTGGATGCCCGTGCCTTTGCCGGTCTTCTCTCGCTGCAGCAGCGCCTGGGTGATGCCCTGTACGGCGTACATGCCGGCGGCGATGTCGCACAGGGAAACGCCGACGCGCGACGGCTCGTTCGGACCGCCGGTGATCGCGGCCAGCCCCGTCTCGCACTGGATCAGGAAGTCGTAGGCCTTCATGTCGCGATAGGGGCCGTCCTCGCCGTAACCCGAAATATCGCAGGTGATGAGGCGCGGGTATTTCGCGCGCAGCTCCTCCGAGCCGAGACCTGCGCGGGCGGCGGCGCCGGGCGCGAGGTTCTGGATGAAGACATCGGCCTGCGACAGCATGCGATGCAGCAGCGCGGTGTCGCCGTCGTCCTTGATGTCGGCGATCAGCGATTCCTTGCCGCGGTTGAGCCAGACGAAATAGGCGCTGAGGCCCTCGACCGCGCTGTCGTAGGCGCGCGCGAAATCGCCTTCGGCCCGTTCGACCTTGATCACGCGGGCGCCGGCGTCAGCGAGTCGCGAGGAACAGAACGGCGCTGCGACCGCCTGTTCGAGCGAGACGACGAGAATGCCGTCGAGGGGGGCAAAGGTCATGCGCCGCCTCCGTCGGTGTGCCTCGCCGGCTGAGCGCGATGAACGACCTCCTCCCCCTGCGTGCAGGGGGAGGGTAGGGAGGGGGTGGTGAGCATGCTGGCGGCGCGGCGGTTCATCGTGGGGAAACCCCCTCCTTTATCCTCCCCCTGCACGCAGGGGGAGGAGGTCTTTGACCGGGATCGGCTTTGCGGGTGGGCGCATCGAACGGCTAGTAGCTGCGCGGCAGGCCCAGCACGTGTTCCGCGACGAAACTGAGGATCAGGTTGGTCGAGATCGGCGCCACCTGGTAGAGGCGCGTTTCGCGGAACTTGCGCTCGACGTCGTACTCGGCGGCGAAGCCGAAGCCGCCGTGGG
>JAYQVF010000289.1:0-2232 GCA_038148335.1 Alphaproteobacteria bacterium
GATCTCGGCCGCCGCCGCGATCGCCGCGCCCGAGGAGATGCCGACCGCCAGGCCCTCCAGCTTGGCGGCGACGCGCGCCGTTTCGAGCGCGGTTTCGTTGGCAATGGTCACGACGTCGTCGATCAGCGCCGTGTCGAGGTTCTTCGGGATGAAGCCGGCCCCGATGCCCTGGATCACGTGCGGACCCGGATCGCCGCCCGAAATGACCGGGCTGTCCTCGGGTTCGACGGCGATCATCCTCAGGCCCTTGTGGCGCGGCTTCAGCACGCTGCCGATCCCGGTCAGCGTCCCGCCGGTGCCGACGCCGCAGACCACGCCGTCGAGCTTGCCGCCGGTGTCGCCCCAGATCTCCTCCGCGGTCGTCTTGCGGTGGATCTCCGGGTTGGCCGGGTTCTCGAACTGCTGCAGCGTGATTGCCTTCGGCAGCTCGGCGATGATCTCCTGCGCGCGGGCGATGGCGCCGCGCATGCCGTTCGCCGCCGGCGTCAGTTCGAGCTGCGCGCCGAGCAGCAGCAGCATCTTGCGCCGTTCCTGCGACATGCTCTCCGGCATCGTCAAGATCAGCCGATAGCCGCGCGCCGCGCAAACGAAGGCGAGCGCGATCCCGGTGTTGCCCGACGTCGGTTCGACGATCACGGTGTCCTTGTCGAGCGTGCCGTCGGCCTCGGCCGCGTTGATCATCGCGGCGCCGATCCGGTCCTTGACCGAGGCCAGCGGGTTGAAGAACTCCAGCTTGCCGATCAGTTCGGCCTTGCTGCCGAGCTCGGCCGCCAGCCGCGGCATTCTGACCAGCGGCGTGCCGCCGATCGTATCGGTCACTGAGTCGTAGATGCGTCCCCGGGTCATGTCGGTCTCCCGTCGTTGTCAGATGGTGAAGTCGGCGCGTGTCTTGCCGGCCGCCTCGATGCCGCACTTGCGGGCGCGCTGGCACAGATCCTCGAGCGTCACCGCGTCGAGCCGCGCCATGGTGTCGTCCTGAAGATCCCGCCACAGCGGCGCCACCACTTGCTGGCCGATCGTGGAACTGCCGGGGTAATCGGGAACGCCGTCGTTCTCGAGTTCGTAGACGACGCGGGCGATCTCGCCCACCGAAATGCGGCGGCGTTCGCGCGCCAGGCGGTAGCCGCCACGCGGTCCGCGCATGCCGCGCAGCACCCCGGCGCGCACCAGGCGCTGCATCACCTGCTCGAGATAGCGTTGCGGAATCCCCTGGCGCTTGGTGATGTCCTTGGACTGCACCGGTTCCGGTCCGGCATTGAAGGCGATGTCGATCACCGCCTCGAGCGCGAACATCATTTTCTTCGACATGCGCAGCACGGCTCTACTCCTGTCGTCTGCCGACGCCGGTCGATCCGAATCCGCCTGCGCCGCGAGCCGACTCGTCGAGCGTCGTTTCTTCCCAGTTCACCCGGACGACGGGCGCCACCACGAGTTGGGCGATGCGGTCGCCGCGCGCGACGGAGACCGGTTCCTGGCCGAGGTTCACCAGGATCACGCCGATCTCGCCGCGATAGTCGGCGTCGATCGTGCCCGGCGTGTTCAGCACCGTCAGCCCCTGCCTGAGCGCGAGGCCGGACCGGGGCCGGACCTGGGCTTCATGGCCGGGGTCGAGCGCGATGCGGATGCCGGTCGGGATCAGCATGCGCATGCCCGGCGCCAGCGTTCGCGTGTTGTCGATCGCCGCGCAAAGGTCCATGCCGGCGCTGCCCGCCGTCGCGTAGGCCGGCAGCGGCAGGTCCCGCGCATGCGCCAGGCGCTCGATGGCCACGGTCACGGTCACGAGGCCGCGCCCAGTTCGGCGGCGATTCTCTCGGCGAGCTGCACGGCGACTTTCTCCTTGCTCATCGCGGGCCACGCGTCGCGGCCGTCCGCCGTGATCAGGGTCACCGTGTTGTCGGCCTCGCCGAACACCGCGCCGCGGGCGACGCTGTTGGCGACGATCCAGTCGCATCCCTTGCGTGCCCGCTTGGCCTCGGCGTTCTCGGCGACCGCCTCGGTCTCTGCGGCGAAGCCGACGACCACCCGTGGGCGTCTCGCGCCCGCCATCGACAGCGTCGCGAGAATGTCAGGGTTTTCAACGAGTTGCAGGGCCGGCGGCGCGCCTTTCTTCTTGATTTTGGCGTCCGTTTCGGTGGCGACGCGCCAGTCGGCCACGGCCGCGGCACAGACCGCGATGTCGACCGGCAGCGCGGCGTCGCAGGCCGCCATCATCTCGCGCGCGGTCGTGACGTG
>JAYQVF010000290.1:0-2186 GCA_038148335.1 Alphaproteobacteria bacterium
GGCCAGGAGGTATCGCGACAGCAACCGCAAGCTCGGCTCGCTGATGCTCGACCCGGCGCTCGAGATCCCGCGCTATCACACCGCGGTCGACATCCACATCCAGCCCGGCGGCTACCACACCGACCTGACGGAAGACGATGTGTTCGCGGGCGCGCTCTATGACGACGTGATCTGGATGTTCTTTCTGCACGCCGCCGGCGGCCTCAACGATTCGGCCGGCCGCTCTATCATTACGTGGCTGAAGCAACAGCATCCGGACTTCAAGCCGAAGCGCATTCTCGACATGGGCTGCACGGTCGGGCACTCCACCCTGCCCTACGTCGACGCCTGGCCCGGGGCCGAGGTGCATGCCATCGACGTCGGCGCGCCGGTGCTGCGCTATGCCCATGCCCGCGCCGAGGCGCTTGGCAAAAAGGTGCACTACAGCCAGCAGAACGCAGAAGCCACCGACTTCCCCGACGGCCACTTCGATCTCGTGGTATCCCACCTGATGTTCCACGAAACCTCGTCGAAGGCGATGCCGGCGATCTTCAAGGAGGCGAACCGCGTCCTCGCGCCGGGCGGCATCATGGTCCACCAGGACATCCCGCCGGGCTCTTTCATCGGCGATGCGGTCGACCAGTTCTCGACCGACTGGAGCACGCACTACAACGCCGAGCCGTTCATCGCCAAGCTGATGGACACCGACCACGCGCGTCTTGCGGTGGACGCGGGCTTCCCGCGCAAAACCATCCGCGAAGTGGACATCGACGGGCTGCGCGAGGCGCACGCTCACCGCGCGATCGGCAGCAAGCAGCACGTGACTTACGCGCGCAAATAAAGGGGAGACCGGCGGCGGCCAGTCCTAGTCGCTGCGGACGATGGCGCAGGCGGTGCGGCTGTTCTGGCGGCGCGGGTTGGTGCCCGCCGAACGTACTTCGGTGTGCATGACCTCTTCGGCAATGAGGCCGCTGGCGCGATGCACCCGAACTAGCGCGGCGAAGCGGATCGTCACTTCCTCGCCGTGCAGCTTGCCGCTGAGGATGCCGTCGCGCCGCACCACGAGATAGTCCTCGCCGTCGAGCGTCTGCAGCCCCTCGACCCTCACCGCGAGGTTCAGGTCCATCGCCTGGCCCGGATCGCCCGTTCCGGCGCCGCCCTGCTGCGTGGCCGCGATCTCGTCCGACATCTTGCCCGCGAATTCGGCTTCGGGCACCCAGCTTGCCGCCGCATTGCGCAGTTCGAAATAGGCCTCGTCGCTGATCGCGTGGCCGGCCACCTCGAAGACATCGACGTCGGCCGCCTTGCCCGCGTTGTCGAGATAGAGCTGCACGCCGTAGGCCGCGGGCTCGCCGCCCTCGATCACCGCGCGTAACACCACGCCCTGTTCGTCGCGCGTGCTCTTGGCGATCGAGCCGCCCGTGCCGGCCGAGGTTTCGCAACGCGCCTCCCAGCCGGGTTGGAGCGTGATGCGGAAGGCTTCGACCAGCGGCCGCACGGTTCCCTCGACCGCTGGTGCGTCGAGCGCTGCTGCCGGCGATGCCGCCAGGATCAGGAGGCTCGCGACGATCGTTGTGAGTCGGTTCATGCGCGGATCATAGCCGGAATTGGGCGTTCTGCCTGTGCCGGCTCAGTCACGTTTTGGCGCAGCCGTGCGCGCGGCCTTTGCTTTGGTCCGGGGCGGGTACTGCCGTGGCGTCGTCTCCACCCACGGCCGGTCGCCGCGGCGCCGATGGGCGGTCTCGATGCGGATCCCCGCGCCGTCGATCCACACGGCGTGGGCGCCGTGCCGCCACACGTCGAAACGGTCGATGACCCGCGTCGCGCAGCGCCCGCGCACCGGTTCGCGGCTGACGATCAACACGGCGTCGCCGCAATGGGCCAGCACCGTCGCCGGATCGTCGCTCAGTACCACTTGCCCCTGCGGCGTCGTCAGGATGCAGGCCTGGTCCTCACAGGCAAGCGTGCCCTCGGCGCCCGTGTTGCCGTCGCGCGGCCAGCTTTCGGCGGCTTCGGCGGCGGCGCGGCGCAGCCAGGTCTTGGCGGTATAGGAGCGCGCACTGCGGCTGATGGCATAGGTGTCGCCACTGCGCACCGCGACATAGCGCCCCTGGGCGTCGGCCAGGAGCGTCGGCGGCGTCACGAAGAAAGGCGACGCGCAAAAAGCCGCGATACCCAGCAGGCCCAGCCACCGCGCGGGGCTGCGC
>JAYQVF010000291.1:0-2151 GCA_038148335.1 Alphaproteobacteria bacterium
CATCTGGGTCGAAGGCTCGCGCTCCATCAGCTTGCGCACTTCGTGATGGGTCCTGGGCGCGCGGCCGTTCTCACGGGTAAAGCGCGGCAGCACCTTTTTCTCGTAGACCCTGGCGTCGACCGGATAGACCTGCTCTTCCATGTGGATCTTGAGGTCGACGACGAATTCCTGGCGTGCGAGTTCGTCGTGCACGGCCTGCGGCATCATCGGATGGGCGTATGGCTGTTTCATGGCTGGCTCCCCGCTAGCGAGGGCCAAGCTTATGACCGGCCCGCGTGCCGGGTCTACCCGGGGCGCCGATTCTCAGGGAATCGCAATGCAGACCTTGCCGAAATGGCGGCCTGCCATAAGGTGTTCGTAGGCCGCCTGCGCCTCGTTGAGGGCGAAGACCTTGTCGATCACCGGCCGGGTGCCGTGCTGGGCCATGGCGCGCAGCATCTCGGCGAGACCGGAAACCGTGCCGACAGTGACGCCCTGCAGACGGATGTTGCGCGAGCCGATCAGGGGGATGAGGAAGTCCGAGCGCGCGCCGGCGAGGACGCCGACGAGACTGATCATGCCGCCCGGGCGGATCGCGCGCAGCGACTGCTTGAGCGTGCCGGCGCCGCCGACCTCCATCACGTGGTCGACGCCGCGGCCGCCGGTCATGCCGAGCGCGGTCTTGCCCCATTCGGCATCGTTCACGTAGTTGATGAAGCGGTCGCCGCCGAGGTCGCGGGCGCGTTCGAGCTTGGCGTCGGACGACGAGGTGACGATGACCTCGGCGCCGGCGAGTTTGGCGAACTGCAGCGCGAACAGCGACACGCCGCCGGTGCCCTGCACCAGCACCACGTCACCCGGCTTGGTCGCACCCATGGTGACGATCCCGGTCCACGCGGTGAGGCCGGCGCACGGCGTGCTCGCCGCCTCGACGTCGCTGAGTTCGTCCGGCGTCTTCACGAGACCGGTCTCCTTGAACAGGCCCAGTTCGCACAGGGTGCCGTCGTGGGCACGCCCCAGGTCGTCATCGAGAAGTTCCTGCGACGGCTCGCCGCCGACCCAGCTCTGGAAGAATGAGACGGTAACGCGGTCGCCCGGCTTGAAGCGGGTAACGCCGGGGCCGATGGCAGCAACCTCCCCTGCCCCGTCGGATAGCGGGATCAGGTCGCTCTTCTTCTGGCGCGAGCCGTAGCCCCCGGTTGTGACCAGCGTATCGCGATAGTTCAGCGCCGCCGCGCGCATGCGCACCAGGACCTGGCCGGGGCCCGGCACCGGATCGGGCCGGTCGACGAGCTTGAGGCTGGAGGGACCGCCGAGGTCCTGGAGAACGACCGCTTTCATGCTGGATTTCCGCGCGCTGTTGGAACCGATTTGCGGCGGAGCATAGCGGGGCGGGCGCGATCGCAAAACCGCCCGGCGCGAATCGCTTTTGCCGCGAAACCGGGGTAAATGATCCGGCGATGACAGAGACACCCGAACGCCGATTGCCGCTGGAAGGCGCCAGCAACTTCCGCGACCTTGGCGGCTACGAAACCGAGGACGGCCGGCGCGTGCGCTGGCGCAAGGTGTTCCGCTCGGGCGCGCTCGACCGGCTGACCGACACCGATCTCGCGGCCCTCGACAATCTCGGCCTGAAGTCGATCGTCGACCTGCGGCATGCCGACGAGCTCGCGCTCTATCCGACCCGGCTGTCGCCCGCCAAACCGGCAACGATCCACCACTTGCCGATCCGCCCCAAGGTGCCGGGCGGCTACCGCGAACGGATCGAGGCGGGCGAAGAGGACGCCGGGAACCTCGCGTTGCAGTACATGACCGAGGCCTACCGTTGCTACGTGCGCGACCATGCCGACGCCTACCAGGGCCTCATGCACCGGCTGGCCGATCCGGCCAATCACCCGCTGGTGTTCCATTGCGCGGCGGGCAAGGACCGCACAGGGTTCGCCGCGGCGCTGATCCTGATGACGCTGGGCGTGCCGGAAGAGACGATCTACGAGGATTACCTCGCGACCAACACCTACTGGACCGAAGGCGGCGTGCGGGTGCAAAGCGACATTCCCGAGCCCGCCCGCAAGCAACTCATCGCCGCCAACGACGCCTATCTGCGCGCCGCGATCGAGACGCTGCACGAGGTGCACGACTCGCTCGACGCCTATCTGCGCGGGCCCCTCGGGC
>JAYQVF010000292.1:0-2137 GCA_038148335.1 Alphaproteobacteria bacterium
ATGCAGGGATTGGGCGTGTTTTCGCGTCCGCACGGCACGATGGTCGCCGCGAGGATAGATGGCGGGCGGGATGCCGGGCAATGCCGCCCGGGTCCTACCTAGTTTCCCGCCAGATGCAGCGTCACCCGCCGCGGCGTCGGCCGGGTGCGGTGCTCGAACAGGGGGTGTGACCCCCGTCACACCCCGCGAGGGGCCCGAAAAACCGCCGTTTGCCGGAGGAGGATCCGTGGACGAAACCGCGAAGAAGACCGCCCTGCGCATGATTCCCTACGGGATCTACGTGATGACCGCCAACGCCGAGGGCGAGATCGCGTCAGCGACGGTCAACTGGGTCACGCAGACGTCCTTCAAGCCGCCGCTGATCGCCGTGGGCGTCAAGGCCGGCTCGGCGATGCACGACATCGCCCGCAAGTCCAAGCGGTTCGCCCTCAACATGCTGGGCAAGGGCCAGCAGGGCGTGGCTTTCGCCTTCTTCAAGCCGGCCGAGATCGAGGACGGCAAGATCTGCGGCGAGTCCTATTACACCGGCGCGACCGGCGCGCCGCTGCTCGACTGCGCCATCGCCTGCGTCGAGTGCAAGGTCGTCGGCGTCGCTGAACACGGCGACCACCACATTTTCATGGGCGAGGTGATCGCGGCGCGGGTCCACCGCGAACCGGGCGGCCGCGCCGACGAAGCCATTCTCGAAATGAAGGAACTCGGCCCCAACGTCTTCTACGGCGGCTAGGGCAGGCCGCGCGACGCGGCCCGCCCCGGGTCTTGCTTCAGCCGTGCGCCGGGACGCGCTCTTCGTTGCGCATCAGGCCGATTGCGGGAACGACAAGCGCGGACACCAGCAGGATCGTGCTGATGGCGGCGTTGACGTAGAAGCCGGTGACGACGGACGCGGTCGCGTCCAGCACGTACCAGCCGGCGATGCTGCCGCCGACTAGGCGTAGCGTGCCGCCGCCGGCAACGCCGTGGCGCACGATCAGGAACAGTGCGATGCCCCAGCCCGCGGTCACCGCGCCGAGAATGCCGTAGAGAAAGCGCACCGTGCGGATGCTCTCCTCGCCGGTGACGGCGCCGCCGCCGACGAGTTGGTTGAGCCAGTCGAGCGCACCGTACCAGCCCGGGACGATGCCCAATGCGGCGAAGGCGATGCCCATCGCAATGAGAAGGTCGGTGGCGACGAGGAGATAGGTCTTCCAGAAACCGTTCATGACTGTCCTCCGTTGGTGCCGCGGGGACCGCGGCGATGGCCCGACCCTAGGGCCGGGGAGGGAAGCGCCTCAATTACCTGACAGGTAATCGCATGGCGTCGCGGCGCTGCTAGACTTGGCGCATGACCACCACCGCCCGCAAAGCCCCACCGCTCGGCGACCTGCTGCGCGACTACCGCGCCCGCGCCGGGTTCAGCCAGCTCGATCTCGCGCTGGCCGCCGACACCTCGGCCCGCCATCTCAGCTTCGTCGAGACGGGACGCGCCAAACCCAGCCCGGCGCTGCTCGCCCGCCTGGGCGAGGCAATGGATTTGCCGCTGCGCGAACGCAACGCGCTGCTGCTGGCGGCCGGCTTCGCGCCGCGCTTTCCCGAACGCGCGCTCGACTCCGGCGACCTCGGGGTCGTGCGCAACGCCCTCGATCATCTGCTCAAGGCGCACGAGCCGTACCCGGCGCTGGTGATGAATGCGCACTGGGATCTCTACATGGCGAACGCACCCGCCGGCGCGCTGATGGCGAGCCTCGGTCTCGACGCGGCGCAGGGCGAGGGGCCGCCCAATCTCATGCGCCTGCTGCTGCACCCGGACGGCTTGCGTCAAAGCATGGTCGACTGGGAGGACGCGGCGCGCGTCCTGATGCGCCGCGCCCGCAACGAGGAACTGCATCGCCCCAGCGAGGCGCGCCGCCGCCTGCTCGACGAAGTCTCCGCCTATCCCGGCGTGCCGCAGGACCTCGGCGATCCTCTGCCGGGCGAAGACCCCATGCCCGTGCTCGGCGTCACGTTCGAGCGCAACGGTATCCGCAGTTCGTGGTTCACCATGGTGACCACCTTCGGCACGCCGCAGGACGTAACGCTGCAGGAACTGACGATCGAGAGCTTCTTCCCCGCCGACGCTGCGACCGAAGCCGCGGTGCGCGCCGCCGCGGGCTAACGC
>JAYQVF010000293.1:0-2018 GCA_038148335.1 Alphaproteobacteria bacterium
CGGCGGGGCCTGGCCGACGTGCTGAGGTCGACGGGCGCCGCGCCGGCTGGCGGAGGCGTTGAGGCCCATCAGCACGGCGGCCAGCAGCAGACCCGGCACGATGCCGCCGACGAACATGCCGCCGATGGAGATACCCAATTGGCTGCCGACGATGATCATCGGGGTGCTCGGCGGAATGATGGGGCCCAGCATGGCGGCCGCGGCGCACAGCGATGCGGCGAAGGCGCTCGGGTAACGCTCGCGGACCATGGCGGGGATCATGGTCGGCCCGATCGAGGCCGCCGTCGCCAGGGCCGACCCGGAGATGAACGCGAACATGGCGCTGGCCAGAATCGTCACATGGCCGAGGCCGCCCCGCGTCCAGCCGATAAGCAGACGAGAGAAGTCGATCAGGCTGTCGATGATGTTGAAGCGGTGCATGAGTTCGCCGCTTAGAACGAACATCGGCAGCGCGAGCAGCGCGAACTGGTTGACGCCGGTGAACATCTCGGACGCCAGGGTCAGCAGCGGGATCGGCCGGGGGACGAGATCGAGCCCCGGGATGGCGGTCAGTACGAGGAAGAAGGCCGACGACGGTCCGAGGCTGAATGCAATGGGCACGCCCGCGATCAGGAGGACGAACAGAGGCACCAGCAGAAAGGGCCCGACGATTTCCATGTGACGACGCGCTCCTGCGCGCCAGGGCTAGAGAGAGCCGCCTTCACCCAGTTTGTCGAAATAGGCGCGATCGCCGCGGCGGTGGGCGGCGACGTCCCGGCCGATCTCGCCGAGGATGGCGAGAATCATCAGCACGCCGCCGACGGCCAGCGACAGCTTTGCCCAGCGTGCCGAGATGCCAAGGCTGGGCGATGTGGCGTGAATAGGGCCGAAGAAGATGACGAAGGCGTAGTAGGTCATGACGGCCAGGAAGACGAGCGACAGCGTCTTGGCCACGATATAGGCGATGCCCTGCATCCGCAGCGGCAGCATCTTCACGAACGCGGTCACGGCGATGTGCTGCCAGCCACGGACGAGAACCGCACTGCCCAGAAAGACGACCCAGATCATGGCGCTGATGCTGAGTTCCTCGGACCACTGCAGGGACGAGTTCAGGACATAGCGGAAGAAGACCTGCGCCAGCATGATGCAGGCGATGGCGGCGACGAGGATCATCCCCGTCGCCATCGCGGCGCGGTCGACCCAGCTTGCGGCCCGACCCATGATCTTCATTTTCTTGGTCCAGATGGCAGAAACCCCCGGGCGGAAACCGCCCGGGGGCCTCGGCGTTTGTTGGCGTAAGCCGGTCTGCTACGAGGAGCTGGCCAGCGCCGTCATCGCGTCGATATCCGACTTGTTGACGTTCTTGGCGCCCTCCCAGACCTTCTCGCCCGCGGCGCGCCACTTGGCCATTTCGGCCGCGCTCGGCGTGTAGATTTCCATCTTCGCCTCGCGCAGCTTGCCCTTGTAGAAGTCCTCGAGCTCACGGTCCTTCTGGTTGGCGATGTCGGCGGCTTCCTGGGCGGCCATCATGAACGGCCCGCGGATGTCTTCCGGCATCGACATGAAGGTGTTCATGTTCATCACCTGGAACTGAATCGCGTAGAGCGCGTTCACTTCGGTGGCGTACTTGAGCACTTCGTGCATCTTGAACAGATACGTCCAGATCGGCTGTACGTGGTAGCCGTCGACGACGCTCTGCTGCAGCGCCGTGTAGGTCTCGACCCACGCGATCGGGGTCGGGTTACCGCCCCAGTTGCGGATCAGGTCGATTTCGAGCTCGGAGTTCGAGCTGCGGAACTTGAGCCCCTTGGCCGCATCCGGATCGGGCAGCGGGCGCTTGTTGTTCCACAGCAGGCGGTATCCGCCCGCGCCGACCGGCGGCAGAACCTTGACCGGCACGTTCTTTTCGAAGCTGGCCGAGGTCTTCGCCCACAGGTCCGACTTGAAGAAGCGCAGGGCCATGTCCCAGTCGCGGATGATGTAGGGCAGGTCGACGAAGGCGAAGTCCGGCGAGTAGGCCGTGAACTGCGACGACGTGT
>JAYQVF010000294.1:0-1841 GCA_038148335.1 Alphaproteobacteria bacterium
GGTTCATCTCGTCGTACCAGATGGTCCCGGCCAAAAACGGCGTGATGAACCGATAGCCCGTCGCGCGCTCCTTGCGGCCCAGGATGTCGAGTTCGTCCGCGGCAAGCTTGCGAACGCTGATGCCGACGACGCCGCCATGCTGGGCGTCGATCAGCAGATCCTGCTCCAAGACCGCTGGAGACCAGAGGCTGTTCGTCGTTAACGCGGCGGCGGAGGCCAGATACGGACCGGCCTTGCCCATCAGCCGGAAGCCGCCTTCCGTCGCGACACCGCTGACCGTCAGGGTCTCCCCTTCTTCGATGGTTTCGCTCTTGAGGGTCAAGAGCCGCCCGTCTTGCCAGGTCTCTTCCGAGCGGTGACCGAACGCAAAGAGGGTCAGGAAGAACGCCTTGACCTTGAGATCGATCTCGGTTGCCACCTGCGTTTGACCGGTGGCGCGCGAGAAGGAGACGGAGTGACCGCCGATTCGACTCCCCTCGTAGAAGACGGAAAACCGCCGGTCGGCTGGGGCGCCGGAATTCAGCCTCGGCCCAGCACCGGCTAGGCTTGGGAGGACCGCGCCCGAAGCTCCCGCCAGCAGCGTGGCCAGCATTTTTCGCCGCGTTAGGCGCCGCGCGTGCACACTTGGCTGCCCTCCTTCCAATTGCAGGCTGACACCCCGCATGTCGACACATGTTGTCATGGAGTTGCG
The DNA here is from genome assembly GCA_038148335.1 of Alphaproteobacteria bacterium. Classification (GTDB taxonomy): domain Bacteria; phylum Pseudomonadota; class Alphaproteobacteria; order SHVP01; family SHVP01; genus CALJDF01. The sequence continues at coordinate 692 of JAYQVF010000294.1, forward strand.
TTCTCCAGGGCCCGCCGCCTCAAGGCGCGGGCTCGACAGGAGCTTTCCTGGTCGAAGGAGGGGGCACAGGATTTCCCGAGGATTTCACCGCAGGCGCTTGGTCCGGCGGGCCGGATATCTTCCATACTAGCTTCCGTTTCTTGAAGAACACGTGTTCACTCCGTTGCGGCGCTAGAACACTAGAGTGAACCGCGGGAGCGCCTGCCCCGGAGAAGTCCGAGCACGAGCGCGACGACGAAAACAGCAAGGAAGACGTAGAAAAGAATCTGCGCCACGCCCGCCGCAACGGCAGATATACCGCCGAATCCGAGGACGCCCGCCACAATGGCGACGACAAAGAAAATCAGAGCCCAATAGAGCATAGCGATCTCACTTCCCTCTTAGCCGTTCGCCGGCCGCGCACCTTGCGCGTGGCGTCTTGTCTCTCGAAGAATCGTCGGTGTTCTGCTCCATCAGTCGTGAACCACGACGTTCAGGAGCGATGCATGAACTTTGAGTCTCTCGCTTTCGCCGCTCGAATCGGCGTCGTATTCGATGAAGCCAAGCTTTCTGAACTTGGTCATAAAGAAGTCTATTTTTGATTTTGTCGTCCCGACCCGGGCCGCCAAAACATCCCGACTAATCTTTGGTACGACCATTTCCATCTTCTCTTCCTTGGCGAAATTCGCCAGGAGCAGGAGAAGGCGCGCCAACCTTCGCTCGGCCGAATTGAACAACTGGTCGACGAGATCGGACTCGATCTGAACGTTCCGGGACAGGAGGTAGGTATTGAATAGTTCTGCAAAGGCGGGTTCCTTGTGCATGGCCCTGACCATTGCCTTCTTGGTGACCGTGACGATCACGCACAGTCCGGCCGCCAGTGCGGAAGACATCCGCCGAACTTGATCGGCGAGGCAGGCCTCACCGAAGAACTCGCCCGCCGCAGCACCGCATGCCGCTCCCCTCGATCCTGCGAGTTCCTCAGAGAACGAGGAGCAGACAACCTTTTTTGATACGCGCCCCTCCGGGCTGCGCGTTCGTCGCTCGCCCGCGGCTGTTCTACTCCTCCTCCCCGTCGCTTTTATCCTCCGGGGCATCGCAGTCGCGGGTTGGCGGGCGGCTTGATTGACCAGCCCCCAAATACGCCCCCCGCAAGATTGTGACAGGTAGA
>JAYQVF010000295.1:0-1817 GCA_038148335.1 Alphaproteobacteria bacterium
ATCGGCGTCCTGGATCTGGCTGGCTTCCTTGCGCGCTGCAGCAGCAGTCTTTTCCAGTTCGGCACGCGTTTGCAGGACCGTGCGTTCGGTCGCGGACAAATCCAGCATCTCGCGCTGCAACTGCACGCCTTCGATGCGCTGGCGGTTGCCGCCGATCAGCGTTTCAACGATCTTGCGGGCGTTGGCCTCTTCTTTTTCGTAGGCCTCGAAGGCTTTGTCTTTCTCTTTCTGACGCTCGATGGCTTCGAGCACCTGGATGTATTTTTCTGCTTCGACCGAGACACCCTTGTAGCCCTTGGCTTCGATCTGCAGGGCGCGGGCGCGCAGTTCGGCGGCCTCACCCTCTTGCGTTCGAGTCAGGCGCGAGCGCAGTTGATTGAGGAAGGCTTCGCCTTCGTTGAGCTTTTGGCTGCGCCGAAACTCGCTTTGCTCGTTTTCTGCGGGCTTGGGTTTTTCGAAACCGGAGAGGTCTAGGCTGGGTCGTGGCTTGCGTGGCAGTGTTGGCAGGAACTTGTCGTAGATGGCCTGTACTTCCTTGGCTTGCGCTTCGGTGTCGAGCACGAACCTCTGGCCCATGACGCGCACCGTGCGCCGCTGCTCATCGAAGAACTTCGCGACACGATCGGTATAGCCCGGGTTCTGGTTGATGTTGAACAGCCGATCATTAGCCGCGCGCACATAGTCGTCGCGTGCGGTTTGCAGCTTGGCGATTTCCGCGTCGATGACCTTGGGGTCCAGCCCCATCGCCTTACCCGAGCGCAGCATGTCCGTCTTGAACCAGGTTTCGATGTCTTTGCCGATCACCGATAGGCTGTCGAAGGGCTGGGCAATGACCCGCTTCAAGAGCACGGCCGACTCGGCGATGAAGGCCAGGCCGGAGGCAACGGACTCGAGGAAGGTGAGCGTAGCCTCGCGGTTGGCCGTGATGCGCTGTAGCTCGTTGCTGAAACTGCCGGTCTCGGTCTGGGCCAGGATCACTTGTTCGGTGAAATCCGCCAGGATGGGAATGACGGCCGCACCAATCTGGCGTTGCACGCCTTCGAAGATGGCCGACAGACGCGTCAGGTTGTCGTTGAAGGCCTCGGACGCACGCGCCACGTCTTCGGACATGACCAGCCCTAGGCGCTGTGCTTCTTCCATCAGGGCCGTGATACCTTCGCGTCCCTGGTTCAGGAAGGGAATGATGGTCAGTCCTTCCTTGCCGAAGAGCTTGACGGCCAGTGCCGCCTTGTCGGCACCATCGGGCATGGTGGCGAATTTCTCGGCCAGATCGAGCAGAACGGCTTCGGTGGGGCGGATTTGTCCATGCGCATCGGTGGCCGACACACCCAAGGCTTTCAAGGCAGCGCTGCCTTCATCGCCATTGACCTGGGTGTCGAACATGGCGACCGACAGTTTCTGCAGCGCTTTGATCAGTCCTTCGGTGGTGACATCCGACAGCTTGGCCGCATAGTCGAGGGCGGTGAGCGCTTCGACTGAGACGCCGGTTTTTTGTGAGAGCTTGAAGAACTCGTCGCCCACCCGGGCGACCGGCAGAACCAAGGCCGTGATACCCACACCCAGGGCTGCGATGCTGGCACCGGCGATTAGACCCGCGGGGCCGAGTTTGCCGAGTACGGATCCAAGGAGGCCAAGCCGCTCGGTAGCGGCTTCCAGCTGGAACTTGGCGTCATTGGCCGCGCTGGACAGCAACTTCAAACCAGTCGATGCTGGCGTGGCCGCCGCCTCGATTTTTTTGAGCGAGCGCTCCCCCTTCTCACCAATCTCGGACAGCTCGGCTTTGACCTTGCCGCCGTCGACCACGGACAGGCGGATGG
>JAYQVF010000296.1:0-1773 GCA_038148335.1 Alphaproteobacteria bacterium
ACAAAGAACAGGTTAGGTACGTTTTCGCGATTCAGAACCATGAGTTCCTGGATCAGCTTGCGACGCTTTTCGACATCGAATTCGCCCAAAGCCTCATCGAGCTTTGCTTCTTCCGCCTTGTCGCAGTGCGAACCCGGGTTCTTCTTGCAGGATAGATTTGGGTAGGAGTCGAAGGGGATCGCGTTGAAGTTATGGCATGAGTTCTGGAACATGTCGGAGAAGCCCAAGCCGCCTTCGGGACCAGGCTTTTTGGCAAACCAGAAATCAAGCCATTCGGCAAAGGTAATGACGGTCAGCTTCGTGCGAATGCCTACGGCCGACAGCTGCTGCGCCGCGAACTGATAGATCTCGGCATCGGCTGGGAATGAACCCGGCAGCACCATCGCCTCGGTTTCGAAACCATCGGCGTAGCCAGCTTCGGCAAGGAGCTGCTTCGCCTTGACCGGATCATACGGATACGGTTTGACGTCGGGGTTGTAGCCGAAGGTAAACCGTGTCGCGCACTGACCGGCAGGGACGGTCGTACCGCCGAGCAGGTCTTTTGCGATGGCTTCACGATCGATGGCGTAGTTTGCCGCCTGCCGGACGCGCTTGTCGTGGAACGGGCTGTTCTTGCGTACCGACATGAAGCGCCACCCCATCGCGGACGGACGCGACGCCACATCGATACGATGCCCCGCGGCCTCTAGCTGCTCCTTGGAATCGAAGGGGACGCCCTGGGCGATATCGATCTCGTCGGACAGAATGCTAGTCACACGGGTCGCGGCCTCACGCAAGGCCTGGATACGCAGCTTCGCGATCTTCGGCTTGCGCAGGGCATCCTCGAACGCAACCAGGTCCATGAAACCGTCGACGCCCCCGGTGAACGTCGGATTCATGAAGGGACCGGTGCCCACCGGCTTTTTCGAGAACTCGTCGGTGCCCATTTCGTCGCGGACTTTCGTCTCAGGAATCCAGAAGCCAGCCAACTGCCGCGGCAGTTCCGGATTGGGCTGCGTTGTTACGAAACGGATCGTGTAGTCGTCGATCCGCTCGGCAGAACCGACGAACGCCTGGCGTTGATTGGTCGAATAGGCGACCGTACCGGCGGCCTCCTGATTCCACACCAGATAGGTGAACTGCGCGACAACGTGGTCGGCCATCAGTTCCTTGCCGTTGTGGAACTTGATGCCCTTCTTGAGCGTCACTTCCCAGGTGGTCGGGTCAATGTTCTTCCAGCTGTCGGCCAAAAGGCCCGAAACGTCGCCCTTGGGGCTGACCCGGGTCAGCGAGTCGTAGATCGGCCACAGCGTGTAGACGCTCGGCGAAGCGGTCCCCTGTTCCGGACGGCCAAACGACGGCGCAATGCTTGCCGTGGCAAATCGTAGCGTATCGTTTTGCAGTTGAGCCTGAGCGGCTCCCGACGACAGGCCCAATATGGCCGCGGCCGCGGTCCCTACGAGCAAACTGGTTATGGTTCGACGCATCGAATTCTCCTCCCTTGGATACTCAACCGGCCCCTGAGGCCGATTCCGGACGCATCTTAAGTCTCCGACAGAAAAAAGGCATCAACCGATCCCGAAACCTATCAAATCAGGGGCCGCCGAGGCGGATCGGGCTCTCTCGTACGCCAATGCTCTCCTTGCAGTCGGCAAGGCGTGGCTCGAAACTGGTCTCTCGTGTATCTGCGATCGGGAAGCGAATACCCCTAAGGAAGCGTCATGAAACCCCAGACCATTGGCGACATCGTCGTCTCGAAGCTGATCGAGGAGATCCACACCTTCGATACCGCGA
>JAYQVF010000297.1:0-1711 GCA_038148335.1 Alphaproteobacteria bacterium
CGCCGGCGCGCGCGAGATCGCGGACGAAACCGGCGGCAGCCCGCGTCCCGTCGTCCGGATGCGGCGCCAGCTTCGGCGGCGGCGTGTACGGCGTGTCGAGATCGGTGCCGGGTTCGACGCTGCGGCCGAGATAGTCCTTGGGAAAGGCGAGCACCACGGGACCGGGACGCCCGGCCAGCGCGCGGCGGCAGGCGGCGTCGAGATATTCGCCGAGACGTTCGGGCGAACGCACGGTGCGCGCCCATTTGACGATCGAGCGCACCAGCGCGAGCTCGTCGTGGTCGATCTGGTGCTCGGGCTCGGTCCAGGTGTCGAGTTCGCGGCCCACCAGGACCACCACCGGCGAGCACGCTTCGTAGGCCGAGTGAATGCCGGTGATGGCGTTGGGCATGCCCTGGTCGACGTTGATCATCGCGACGCCGACCTTGCCGGTGATTCGGCTGTAGCCGTCGGCGGCGCCGACGGTGGCCGATTCGTGGCGGCTCGACACGATGCGCACTCTGCCCTTGTCGAGTTCGTCGAGCAGCAGGGTCTGCGACGCGCCAGCGAGCGCGAACACGGTCTTGACGCCGTAGCGCCGCAGCACGCGCGCCATCACCTGCGCGCCCGTCAGGCGGTTCGAGTCTTCCGTCATGGGTATGCCCTGCCTCTCTGCCCGTCCGTGCGCGGCCGGGCGCAGCGTAGCAGGCTAACGATGCGCGCCGAAGATGATGCCGCGGCCGAGGAAGCTCTGGCTCGGATCGTCCTTGACCTCGGGAAATGCCGGATTGCCATCCTGGCCGATCGTCATCCACACGGCGGTGACGTTCTGCGAGGGGAAACCCGCGTCCTTCATCAGGTCCTGCGGCACCAGCGTATGCAGCTTGCCCCAGTAGGGTTCGGCGTTGTAGCGCGTGTCCCAGTCATGCATGAACTGGTCGTGCAACGTGAGCCCGATGTTGAACTGCGGATCGGCGTGCATGGTGACGCCGCCGGGCGCCAGCAGGCGATTGGCTTCGGCGAGGATGTTCTTTGTCGCCTGCGTCGCCGTCTCGTGCAGCAGCCCGTGCGACACGACGAGATCGAACCAACCGTCGGGGAAGTTCGTGCCTTCCGCGCTCTGCTGCGAGAAATGCACCTTCTTGCCGAGGAACTCGGCGCGGGCGTGGCCGTAGCGCAGGCTGGGCGCGCCGACGTCGATGGCATAGACCTCGGCATCGGGAAACGCCTCGGTGTAGGGCAGCGTCGAGCCGCCGATGGTGCAGCCCATGTCAAGAATGCGCTTCGGCGCAAGATCGGGATAGCGCTTCTTGATGTAGGCGATGGTGGCGCGGCCCTGGTATTCGAGGAACAGGCCGAACCTGTTGTCGGGCCGGTCGTCAATCGCGTGGGCGCTGCGGCCCAGCAGGCCGGCGACGTAATAGTAGGCGCCGCGGTCGTAGATCGCGCCGGCGTAGACGTCGTCCGCGGTGATGTCGGTGTGGTAGCCGCCCGGCATACAGTGAATGTCGATCTCGCCGTTGTAACGCGGCACCTCGAGGTCGGGATCGAGGGTCAGCGTGCCGATCGGCTTTTCGATCCGCGCCCGGGCGATGAGATCGGGGAGCTGGCGCTCGACGCTTTCGCCGACGTCGTCCCACAGCATTTCCTGGATGGTGCGCGCCATCGCGCTCCACATCTGGGTCGAAGGCTCGCGCTCCATCAGCTTGCGCACTTCGTGATGGGTCTTGGG
>JAYQVF010000298.1:0-1661 GCA_038148335.1 Alphaproteobacteria bacterium
GCCTTGTGGCACCCGATGCAGCCCCCGTCGTCGCCGTCCGGCGCGGCGCCCTTGGCGAGCTGACCCGCCATCCGAATTCCATTGGGTAGGCGATCCAGATCGCCGTTGCCGCGGTACTTCACCCAGAACCAGTTCTGATTGTCCGGATCAAAGCCGCTTTCGCGTTCGAACATGACGGTGACGGCGTCAAGATACTTCGCGCGATCGTTCGACACCGTTTCGACGCTGGCTCCATCGCCCATGTAGTTGGTTTTGACGACGTCGGTTCCGGTATGGCCGCGCACGGTTAGGCGGGTTTCAATCGTCGTCAGGATCGCGCCGTGCGGCTCGATACCTTCGTATGGCCTTACCCAGATCGAGTCGGGACCGACGAGATTCGCCTGCTCCAGCGCACGCCACAACTCCTGCGCAAAGGCAATGTCCGAGTCCTGACCGAAAGGCCGATTCTGCGCCTGGGCCGATGCAGCGAACAACCCGAGGCCGACGATTGCAGCGGCGGCAATCGTGGCGAGACGTTGCGAGAGCGACATTTCCACCTCCTCCGGTGGATCGATCCGATCCACACGCTTTTGTGTTTCCGGCGCCCGGAAGTGGACACCCGGTTGCGTTGACCTGCACCGACAGCGATGCAATCACCTGTGTCGTTGGATGCGTCGCGTAGCGATGCCGTTACGGACGCGACCGTTTCCTCGTATGGATGTGAAGTGGCCGAGGACGAAGAGACACTGATCGCCGGCCTGCGCCGGCGCGACGGCGAGGCATGCCGCCGCTTCGTGGAGCACCACGGGCCGGTCATGCTGGCCGTCGCGCGCCGCTTCCTCGGGAACGGGCCTGAGGCCGAAGATTGCGTCTAGGAAGCCCTGATCCGCGTGTTGGACGGCATCGGCGGATTCGAGGGACGGTCGCTCCTGGCGACCTGGGTTCACCGGATCGTCGTCACCACCGCGCTCGGCCAGCTACGTCGCAACCGACGCGAAAAGGGCACGATATCGTTCAATTCGATGATGCCCGTATTCGACGACACCGGCAGACGCCGCCCGGACGCAACGCTCGTCATTCCCGACGAAAGGCTTTCCGAAGCGGCGACCGCGACTTGGATCAAGGACGCAGTCGCCCGGCTTCCCGCGGACTACCGTAACGTTTTCCTGCTGCGCGACGTCGAAGGATACAGCGGCGCCGAGACCGCAGTAGCGCTTGGCCTGACGGACGAAGCCGTTCGTGTCAGGTTGCAACGGGCCCGCGCCGCCCTGCGCGCCCTCTTGACCCAGTCTCTGGCCGACGCCAAAGAAGGACCATGACGATGTCGTTGATGCGCAAGGTGATGGCAGGTGGTCTGACCTGCAAGCAGGTCGACAATCTGCTCGACGACGCCATCGACGGGAAACTGTCCCGGTTGATGCGCTGGCGTCTCTCCGTGCACAAGGCGACGTGCGCGATTTGCCGCCGCTATGCCAAACAGTATGCGCTGGTTGCGGCGCGGGCGCGTGAAGCGCTCCGGCTCTCCAGCGAAAAGCCTGACCGAGAGACCATCGCGCGGTGGCTTGCTGCGATGACGCAGCCCGACGCGAATGGCAAGGGCGGCTAGGCGACGTCGGGCTTGTACTGCGACTTGCGGCTGGCGACGAGGTCGGAGAAGGCGATCATCTGAACCCGCGGGTCGG
>JAYQVF010000299.1:0-1601 GCA_038148335.1 Alphaproteobacteria bacterium
CGTCGCCGCCGCCGTCACCCTGGCGGTCTGGGCCTGGGCGCTGCTGCGCCGCGAGCGCCTGACCGAGGCCCTCGAGGGACCGGACGCGTTCGACGGCGGCCGGCGGGGAGAACCCGTCGCAGACAAGGCGCCGCCGCGGCCCGCCGAATAGCGGCGCGTGCCGCCGCGCCCGGTATCTGCTAACAACGCATCAACCAGACACGACGTTCACGGGAGGACACCATGACCAAGGCCATTCGCATCCACGAGACCGGCGGCCCCGACGTTCTCAGGTGGGAGGACGTCGACGTCGCGGCGCCGGGCAAGGGCGAGGTGTTGCTGCGCCAGACGGCGGCGGGCCTCAACTTTCTCGATACCTACCAGCGCTCCGGGCTGTACCCGATCAAGCTGCCCGCGGTCATGGGCAACGAGGGCGCCGGCGTCGTTGAGGCGGTGGGCGAAGGCGTCAGCGAGGTGAAGCCCGGCGATCGCGTCGCCTATCACTCCGGCCCGGGCGCCTATGCCGAGAAGCGCATCGTCCCGGCGTGGCTGCTCGCCAAGCTGCCGGACGGCATCAGCGACCAGCAAGGCGCGTCGATGATGCTCAAGGGCTGCACCGCTCAGTACCTGCTGCGCCAGACCTATGAGGTCAAGAAGGGCGACACCATCGTCGTCCACGCCGCCGCCGGCGGCGTCGGCCTCATCATGTGCCAGTGGGCAAAGCATCTCGGCGCCACCGTGATCGGCACCGTCGGCACCGACGCCAAGGCGGAACTTGCGAAGGCGCACGGCTGCGATCATCCCGTCGTCTACACGCGCGACGACTTCGTCGCCACCGTCAAGGAGGTGACCGGCGGCAAGGGCGTGCCGGTGGTCTACGATTCGGTCGGCAAGGACACGTTCATGAAGTCGCTCGATTGCCTGCGGCCGCGCGGCCTGATGGTGACGTTCGGCAACGCCTCGGGCGCGCCCGATCCTCTCAACGTGCTGACACTGTCGCAGAAGGGCTCGCTCTTCGTGACACGGCCGACGCTGGGCAGCTACACGCCCGACCATGCGGCGGTGGTCAAGGTGGCGAACGACCTGTTCGACGTGGTGAAGAAGGGCGCGGTGAAGATCGAGATCAACCAGACCTACGCGCTCGAGGACGCGGCCCAGGCGCACCGCGACCTTGAATCGCGCAAGACGACCGGCTCCACGGTTTTCACGATCTAGGTCGTGGCGCGACCCGCTAGGTCGCGCCTCAGCGCCGCGATTTCCTGACGCAGCGCGGCGACCTCCTCGCGCAACGCCTCGCGCTCGCCATGCGCCGTCTCCTCGGCGGCACGCATGGCGGCCCGAGTCTCGTCGCGGTCGGCCTTGGCCTCGGCGTCGTGCTCGGCCTGCATCGCGCCGACGACGACGGCGATGAACAGGTTGAGGATCGTGAACGTCGCGATCAGGATGAACGGCACGAAGAACACCCAGGCATAGGGGAACTGCTGCATCACGGGGCGAACGATTCCCATCGACCAGCTTTCGAGCGTCATGATCTGGAACAGAGAGAACATGCTCGCCCCGATGTGGCCGAACCAATCGGGAAAGGCACCGGCGAACAGCTTCGTCGCGATGACCGCCGAGAC
>JAYQVF010000300.1:0-1508 GCA_038148335.1 Alphaproteobacteria bacterium
CGAAGTCCGATATTGCGATCTGCACAGCCCTTATTCCCGGCCGCAAGGCGCCAACGCTGATCAGCGCCGATACGGTTCATTCGATGAAGCCGGGTTCGGTAATCGTGGATCTCGCGGTGGAACAGGGTGGAAACTGCGAGCTCTCGCAACCCGGCGAAATGGTCGATGTCGGCGGCGTCAAGATCGTCGGGCATCTGAATGTGCCAAGCCGCCTCGCAACGGATGCTTCGGCGCTCTACGCGAAGAACGTGCTCAACTTCCTTGCGCCCCTGATCGACAAGGAAACGAAGAGTCTCAAGATTGATTGGGAAGACGAGATCATCAAGGCAACCGCACTAACGCGCGACGGCAAGGTTGTCCATCCCACTTTGGCAACACAGGCGACCTGATGGAAGCGGCGGTTATCGATCCATTTGTCTTCCGCGTGGCGATCTTCGTTCTCGCGATTTTTGTCGGCTATTACGTGGTCTGGAGCGTTACGCCGGCCTTGCACACGCCGCTGATGTCGGTAACCAACGCGATTTCGAGTGTGATTATCGTAGGTGCGTTGATTGCCGCCGGGCCCGAGGACATGAGCATTGCCAAGATTTTCGGCTTCGTGGCCATCATTCTTGCGGCGATCAACATATTCGGCGGCTTTGTCGTGACGCAGCGCATGCTCCAGATGTTCCGGAAAAAGAAATAACCGTGGCCGCGAATCTCTCCGCCCTAGCCTATCTGGTCGCCGGCGTCCTGTTCATCATGGCGCTGCGAGGGCTGTCCTCGCCTGTTACAGCAAGGCGGGGAAACTACTTCGGTATTGCGGGCATGGTCATTGCCGTCGTCACGACGGTGCTGAACCCGCACGTCCTGGGCTTCGATCTGATCATTCTTGGCTTGGTCATCGGTGCGGTGATTGGCACAGTCATTGCGCTGCGCATCCAGATGACGGCGATGCCGCAATTGGTCGCGGCTTTTCACAGCCTGGTCGGTCTAGCGGCGGTACTTGTCGCGTCTGCGGCGCTCTACGCCCCGGAATCTTACGGGATCGGAGTGGCTGGCCAGATCAAGACCGCCAGTCTGATCGAAATGGCGCTCGGGGCTGCAATCGGTGCCGTCACGTTCTCCGGTTCGATTGTGGCTTTTGCCAAGCTGCAGGGGCTGGTCAGTGGCGATCCCGTCGTATTCCCGGGGCAGCATTGGCTAAACCTTCTCATTGGCCTCGTCATACTGGCCATCGGCATCTTCTTTGTCATGCAGGAGTCGTTGCCGGCCTTCTGGTTGCTTTTGGGACTGTCGTTCCTGATCGGCTTCCTCATCATCGTTCCGATCGGCGGCGCGGACATGCCTGTCGTCGTGTCGATGCTGAACTCATATTCAGGCTGGGCGGCTGCGGGTGTCGGCTTCACGTTGGAGAACACCGCACTCATCATCACCGGTGCGTTGGTCGGTTCGTCGGGTGCAATCCTGAGCTACATCATGTGCCGGGCGATGAACCGCTCGTTCATCAGCGTGATCCTCGGCGGCTT